>NZ_JBSOPZ010000018.1:0-160173 GCF_053763515.1 Streptomyces mabaensis | reverse complement strand
GCGAGAGACCGAAGTGGCCTGACGTCTGGGGACGTTCGTCTGTACACAACTGGGGAGCTAAGGCCGTACGCCGACACAGATCCGCCTTCTCCCTGTTGACCCTGGACTCTTTGCCGTAGGCGCGGTGCACTTCGCGCAGCTTCTCCTGGGCGTCCTCGAAGTCCAGCAGGCGGAGCTCTGCCTGCCCTGTCCTGGACCGCTCGGCCAGATCACGAAGGCAGGACAGGACCCAGAGATCCTGCTCGGCCGTCGACGTGCGGATCCGGAACTCCCGTGCGACATCCGATAGTTGTCGACCCATGGACACTTGTTCATCGATGGTCAGCAGACGGTTGATGTACGAGTACTCGCGGCGGGTGTCGTGCCTCAGCTGCAGGGACAGCTCAACCGTATTGATATCCGCCCACGTGCAGGACTCCGGAAGCACGGCTACCCGGATGTACGGGACGCCGAGTTCCCTGAGTGCCGCCGCCCGTGTGTTGCCGTTGACGAGAATGCCCTCGCGGGTGATGAGGCCGGGCTCGTTCTGACGAAAATCCTTGAGACTCTCCTTGAGTTTCTCAAACTCCTTGTCCCGCTTAGCCGGGTCGGAAGGCTCGGCCTGAAGCAAGTACTGCAGGTAGTCCTGACTCTTCTCACTCCACGGGTCTTCATCGAGCAGCTGATCACGCTCGGGATCGAAACTGCGCTGAGCACGGATACGGTGCGTGCCAGGGTTGTAGTAGAGCGACTCCACCGGCATGTCGATGACTTGGACAACCAAGGGACTTGTGCGCCACTCGACAGTCAGAGTCTCCTGTAGCCCAGTTCCTGTGAGGGCGTCCTTGAGGCGCTGATCGACCAGATCCTGATTCTCGGCGGCGAGCGGTGGCCGGCCAAAGTCCTTGCTCATACTGCGTTCTCCTCCGGATACATTTGCTTCTCGGCGTGCATGGCCGGGGCCGCCATCAAGCAGCCGGCCGTCCAGCATGGCTTGATCAGGCATCGGGCAACGAGAGGGCGGCGCGGACCTTGGCCCTCGACTCCGCCGGCAGCGTGCGGTAGTCGGCCCAGAGGCGTTCCACTGCCCCGAACTCTCGCCGGTCGTCGGCAACCCACTCCGTCAGCATTTTCCGCTCAAGGCCACCGAGTTTGGCAATGCCGGCAAGCACAGCACCCAAGTCAGCATCCTGACCACGGCCTCCCACACGACAGCGATTGCACTCCGCCACAAGCTCCACCGTGCTGCTGCCATCCGACTGCTTGACGGTGCGCCGGGCAATGTCGAGCTGAGCGGATTCGTACGAGCCGGCATACGCCTCACCAGGCGCGATGCCGCACGACCGGCAGTGATGGCCATCCTTGGCCAGTACCTCGCGGCGCTGAGTCTGAGAAATGGCCGTCCCCGTCTTGCTGGCCTTGCCCGGCTCCCAGACCGGCATGCCCTGCGTGACGAACCGCTGCTCGTGCTGCCCCAGGGTCAGGTCTTCGCGGTGAGTATCGATACGCCAGCCGTGATCACGCAGGTCACGCACCCGGCGGTCGGCCTGGCTGATCCCAGGAAACGCTGACTTGACGTCTTCCTTGGTGAAGACGTTTCCCTCCCCGACCACCGTTACGAGCCACAGTGCGGCGCGCTTCATGGTGCCGAACTTCTCATCCGTCCAAGACGGCAGAGTCATCACGCGTTCCCCTCAGCCAGGTCGACAGGAGTCCGCCGCGAAGCCTGAGGATCCCCCGACAAGCGGCTCCAGCGGATGCTCCAGCTTTGCCCGGTGACTGCCAAAGCACCAGTCTCAGCCGGGTTTCGAGGCCAGATGAAAACTTGCCTGTCTTCTGCGGTATCTGTCCTTGCCGCACACTCAAGGGAACGCGCCTTCCTAGAGATGATTCGGAGCTGCGGTGCCGCCTAGAACGAGGTCGTGGAAAGAACTGCCGACCAGCATCTCCACGGCCCACCGGGCGCTGGTTGCGGCACTGCGTGAGATCCGGGAGTGCAGTCCACGCACCCAGGCCGCGATAGCCCGTGACGCGCACGTGGCATCCACCACCCTCTCGAACCACCTCAACGGCGGCCGCATCCCCGAAGAGCAGCTCCTCCAAAGCTTCTACAAGGTTGTCGAGGAAGATGCAGCCTCCAGGGGCCTTGGCCTGCCGCACCTGCTCGACAACTTGCAGGACTTGCGCAGACACGCACTCGTAAGGCACTGCCCATGCTGTCGCCACGGCGGCCAGCCGCCCGCACAGCCTGAAGCGGATCCACCGGCAGATCCTGAATCGCCGGCCTCTCCGAAGCTCCGTGTTCGTGCGAATGGGACGCTGTCGTCACAGACGAAGGTGCCGGTCCCCCAGAAGGAGGGGGACCGGCACCCCAAAGCCCAGGCGGATGTGACGTGGACTGAGCTCGGCGTCGTCACTCACTACCTCTCCACAGGCAGGAAGCGCGACGCGAACGTCCTCCTGTGGCGTGCAGGAATGTCACTCTCCGCGAGTGAAGTCCTGAACGTCGTCACCTCTTGCCGCTCAGCAGGGCTTGATGAGGCCGCCGAGACGGTACTTACCAACGCCGGCGAGCGCGCGGACAAGCAAGCAGTCCTGAACATCACTGCAGCTCTGCAGCGAGCCGGAAGGCATGAGGACGTCAGCCTCATCCTTGCCGCCGCTACTCAGATCGCGGACTGACTTCCGTAGTAGCCGGCTCTGCATCAAGCCGCTTCCGATTCGGCCTCGTAGTGCATCTGCGCCCGGTCGAGCAGACCATCTGGGTCGCCGCCCTGGGCGGCGACCCAGTGAAGAAGATCCGCGATGAGGTCGGTGGCCGAGTCCTCCAAGACCATTGAAGCTCGGGCCTCCCGCAGTACCGGGGTCCCAGTGTCGCGGCGGTACCGCTCCAAGGCTGTTTCCGCGCGCTGCACTCGAAGGCACTCCTGCCCCTGGTCCGAGGCCAGCTCGCACCAGACGGCTTTGCCGGTCGCCGTGAGGAGAGTCCCCCAGTCCGTAGCCATCTCTGACACGAGATGGAGCCCGCGGCCGCACTCTTCCTCGTGGCATCCCCGCAGTCCGGGTGCCGGCAGCCGATGGCTCTTGTCGTGGAGCTCGATCCGTAGCCGGCTACCGGAGGGCTCCATAACGAGCGTTGCAGTCACACCCTCTCCGACGTGCTTGATCACGTTGGTGGCGAGCTCGGTGACCACCAGCTCGGCCTCATGCGCGAGGGCCGGCAGGCCCCAGCGCACAAGCTGCGCGCTGACCGCCCGCCGTATGGCGCATAGCTCGCTTGGCACTGCTTCGAAGGGCAGAACACATCGGAGTTGAGGAACGGTGTCTTCATAGCTGGACATGACCAGCCTCCCTCCTGCTCCACGACAGCGCTGCGCCCGCCGTGTCCGTACGGCTGCACTGCGTGAGGTTTCGCCTGCGAGTATGGCAGCGAGAAGTCTCTTCGTGTAACTTCTCACCAAACTCGACCGAGTGAATCTGCTGGTACCTCAAGTCCCGTCAGAGCTAGCCTCATTGGCGCTAACGCGACACGCGGTCAAGCAACCAGGGGAGGTGGCCTTCACTGTCAGCCAGGGCTACAACGCGCCGACGCCAACTCGGCGCGACTATGCGCAAGCTGCGGGCCCGCAAGGGGATGACGCTGGAGGAGGCCGGTCGGCTCGTCGGCGTGTCGAAGGCGACCGTCAGCCGGTACGAGACGCAGGAAGGACCCGTGAAGTGGCCCATCGTGGATGCGCTCTGCCGCGAGTACGGAGCGAGCGAGGCGGAGCGAAAGGCTGTCGTCTCGCTGGCCAAGGGAGCGAAGGAGCAGGGCTGGTGGAACTCCATCGCCGACTCACTCCCCGAGAGCATGAACCTCCTGCTCACCCTTGAGGACGACGCTGTTCGCGAAGATCACTTCAACTGTCTCTATGTGCCGGGCCTTCTGCAGACCCGCGGTTACACGGAGGCTGTGCAGAACGCCTCGGAGATGCGCCTGCCACCGCAGGAGATCGAGCGCCTCGTGGACATCCGCATGAAGCGCCAGGAGATCCTTTCCCGGCACAAGCCGCCACACCTGTGGGCGATTTTGGATGAATCGGTCATCCGCCGCGTTGTTGGCTCTCAAGACGTGATGCGCGACCAGCTGAGCAGACTCCTCGAAGTGAACGGTTCACCGCACATCACGCTGCAGGTACTGCCCTTCTCTAAGGGGGCGCATTCGGCCGCCATGGGCAGCTTTGTGATCATTGGCGGTGCCGAGCCGACACTAGATGTCGTCTACGTGGACACGCACGTTGGATCGCTCTTCATGGAGAAGGACGAGGAGCTGGACAGATACAGGCTTGCCTTCGACTACCTTCGCGCACAAGCGTTGGACATGGCTGCATCCTCAGCCATCATCGAACGCGTCCGTGAGGAGCTGTGATGCACGCCGGTTCATCGGCCATAGCAGGTGCTGCTTGGTTCAAGTCGTCGTACAGCGGGGCTGAGCACAGCGAGTGCGTTGAGACCCGCTTCACGCCCGGCGTGGCAGCGGTACGGGACTCCAAGCGGCCGGGCGGCCCTCGCCTTCGTTTTGGCGAGGCCTCTTGGGGCGGATTCGTCGAGGCGCTTCGAGACGGCAGGTTGTAGCGGGCCGGGGGCGTGCGTGCCCCGGGGCGAGAAGTGCGGGTGGGGGGCCGCCCGGTTGGTGATGATGGCGGCTCCGGGCCGGGCGTCAAGGGCGCTCCCTGCGGTCGCGTCGCTGCGCGATGGCCTTCGGCCACCCTGGACTCCCGTCCCTCCACCGCTACTGCTTGTTGAGGGGGCGGCCCCCGGAGCGGGGCCCCGGGGATCCACCGGCTGCTGGTCCCGGTCGGCCCCCGGCCGCAGGCCGGTGGGTGGTTCCGGGGCGCGGCAGGCCCGGGATGGGCCGGCTCCGGCCTAAGGCGTGTATCGAAAGTGCATCTTGGTTTGCAACGATTCTGATTCGTGTCGCGTGGAGATCTGACGGATGGGCAATGGGTGGTGCTGGAACTGCTGTTGTCCGCGGGGAAGAAGCCGGGGCGGCCGCCGATATGGACGCGGCGGCAGTTGATCGACGGGATCCGGTTCCGGGTGCGTACCGGCATCCCCTGGCGGGACCTGCCCGCCGAGTACGGCCCGTGGGGGCGGGTGTACGACCTGTTCCGCCGCTGGCAGCGGGACGGCACCTGGCAGCGGATCTTCACCGCGCTGCAGACGCGAGCAGATGCCAACCACCTGATCACCTGGGACATCAGCGTGGACTCCACGGTGTGCCGGGCGCACCAGCCCGCCGCCGGGGCGCGGAGAAGGGGGTAGCTGCAAAAGGAGCCGCCCGGCGGCGTCCAGGCGGAGTCGGCCGCCCACGGGCTCGGCGCTTCGCGGAGGGCTGACCACCAAGCTGCACCTGGCCGCCGAACAGGGGCAAAAGCCCATGTCCCTCGCCACGCAATCGAATACGGCATCAATCGCCTCAAGAGGCACCGGGCGGTGGCCACCCGGTACGACAAGCTCGACGTCCGCTACGAAGCGACCATTCTCGTCGCGGGTATCAACGAGTGGCTGCGACCAGCTGTCGTACGAAACCGGCCAGGACGGCGCGTCAGCGTCAGGAATTCATGGCGGCTCGGTCGGACTCACTGCGCAGAACGCAGAATTCGTTGCCTTCGGGATCAGCAAGGATTGCCCAGCCTGAACCATCAGGATTCCGGTGATCAGCGACAAAGGTGGCACCGAGCCCCAGCAGCCGATCCACCTCCTGATCGCGCGAGGTCTCAGGGCGCAAACACAGATGGATCCGATTCTTGATCGTCTTAGCCTCGGGCACCTGGTTGAAGTACAGCACTGGGCCCTCCGTCAGCAGCACCTGAGTCTCCCGGTCACCCGGTCTGACATCCGGATGCATCGGACGGCCCGTCACACTGCTCCAGAACCGGGCCAGCTCGTAGGCATCCGCACAATCAATTGCCACGTTCTGCAATACCGAAACCATGCGCCCCAGCCTTCCTGACTTCCACTCCAGACGCCACCGAGCGGCTCTCATCGTTCGCGCACACAACTCAGGCCCCTGGCAGCACTTTCGATACACTCCTTAGCGGCCGCAGGCCGGTGGGGCGTTGGGCGTTGGTGAGTGTGGCAGGTCCGGAAGTGCCCGGACGGGGCTCTGGGCGGCCGTCAGGCCGGTCTGGCCGAGGTGTGGCGACATCAGGCGGCATGCGGGGTCCGCCGCACCTCAATCCTGTCCGGTTTGCCGGGGTTTATGGCCCGCCTGCGGCCCCCCTCGGCCGCTTGGTGTCAATCCACCTCGGATTGGGCGTTGTCGTTGGCCAACAGACGGCCGTCGGTCGCTTAGCCGAGCCGCGCAGCCCCCGAAGTGGTCGCGTGTCTTGCCCCATCTGGCGGGCTGAGGTCACCGACGAGAGCGCAGCCAGCGTCCCGGCTCTGGTGGGGCCCCGCTCCCCGGGGCCGCCCGACACTCATCTGCACCAGCGGGACGGGGCGGACGGTCAGGGGTGGCCGGAGGCCATCGCGCAGCGACGCGACGAAGGAGCGCCCTTGACGGTCCGCCCCGGCCCGCCATACTCACAAACCGGGCGGCCCCGGGTTTCGGTCCATATCTCGCTCCTGGCGGCCGTCACCCCCGGCCCCCGTTACCACAGTCGTCCCTGCGACTGGGCTCGGACCGTCACCCGTGGGGGCTCTCGCCTTGCGGTGCCCAGGGTCAGCATCGACCTGATCGCCGCGATCACCTCCTGCGGGATGTCCCGGATCATTGCCGGGGTCGCGCTCACCACCAGCAGGCCGTGGGCCTCCAGGCGCAGGCGGCGGCGTACCGTCGACTGCCAGTCGGCGCGGCTGTAGTGGTACTCCGCCGAGTCGATCTCCAGTACCACGCCCGCCTCCGGCCAGTAACCGTCTGGTGTCGCGAGGAAGAGTCCCTCGGGCGTCAGGAGTTGGGGGTTCCACAGCGGGTCCGGGACGTTCGCGTCGCTCAGCGCGTCGCGCGCCTGGCCTTCCGCGATCGAGCGGACGCCGGCGATCAGTTCCGCAGCCGCGCCCCGCACGACCGGGTTGCCGAGGGCGCGGGCCGACCGTAGTTCGGCGTGCAGGTCGACGGGGTGGCACCAGCCCGACTGGACGACGTTCGCCAGTACCGAGCGGGCTGTGTCCGCATCCACCGCCCGCGCCGCGAAGTCCGCCGCCGCGCGGATCGGGCGGGTGCTCGGGATGCCGTCCAGGCTGATGGTCGGAGGCCACCGGCTGGTGGGGATGGCGCGTACGTACGACGTACTCGTCACGCGTCGCGGGGACTGGACCAGTACGTCGACGGGGGCGGCCGGCGCTCCCCGTACACCGAAGAGCGCCAGGGCGGCGCCGCCCGTCAGTGCCGCCGTCGTGCCGGAGAGCGGGTCCGCGGAGGGACTTGCGGCGTAGAGGACCGCCGACAGGACCAGTTGGCGGCGGTTGGGAGGGCCGGTCTGGAGTAAGTAGACGCGTGGCAGCAGGCGTTGCCAGGGGCCGCCGTGTCTGATCCGGCCTGAGATCGTGCCGGACGCGAGGCCGGTGCCCTTCAACTGGTGGTACGTGGCGAGGTTCAGCTGCCTGCGTGCGAGTCTGTCGATCATGCGTGGGTCATGCCCGCCGGTGGGTGAAATCTCCCTCTTGTCGAAGATCCGTGACAGTCGGCCGGATTGCGGCCGACGCCGCCCGGACCGGCCGGCCGCCGGTACGTCGCCATCCTGTCGCGCCCTGCGCTCCGCCCGGTGACGCTCCGCGCGCATCCGGCTCTTTGCATTTCGCGCACACATTCATCACAATTTCGATACCTTCCGTCATGCCCCCTCCGGGCCGCCCGCCGGGCTGCGAGCATCGCCCCCTCAGCTGTACGGAAATGCCTTGGGGGGCACATGTCTTCGAGAGTGGTGCGCGGTCCGGCCGGGATATCGGCCGGAGTCACGGTGTTGGCGATGGTGCTCGCCGGGTGCGGTGGCGGCGACGGCAGTGGGGCCAGGGATGCGAAGGGCGCCACGGTCACGCCGAGTACGGCCGCGGCGACGTCCTCCGCGCCCACCGCCGAGCGGGCGCTCGCGCTCGTCGACGACGAGGAGAGCGCCGACGCGGGGAAGAAGATCCTCGTGGCCGCGCTGGACAACGACTCGGTGGACCGCGAGGACGGCTCGGCAGGCAGGCTGCTCGCCGAGTACGACGCGGCCCGGCTGACCCTCTCCGTCGACACCCCGCCCGTGAACGGGACGGCCGTGGTCGACGGGACCTCGCTCGCGTACACCTCCACCGCCGACTACGGCGGCGAGGACGAGTTCACGTACAAGGTGGCAGTGAAGGGACAGGCGGGGCTGGCGGGGACCGCCGTCGTACGGATCACTGTCGCCGAGCCAACCCCAACGCCGAAGCCCACCCCCACGCCGAAGCCCAAGCCCACACCCAAGCCCACGCCGGCCAAACCCAAGGCCACGTCCAGCGGGTCGAGCAGTGGGGGCAGCGGGAGTGGCGGCGGGGGCGGCAGTACGTACTACAAGAACTGCACCGCCGTACGCGCCGCCGGAGCCGCTCCCATCCGCTCCGGAGACCCCGGCTACGGTCGTCACCTCGACCGCGACGGGGACGGTGTCGCCTGCGAGTGATGACGGGTGACGCCCTCCGTAGGGGTGCCCGAACCACCCGCCGCCACGTCCCTACGCCGACGGGTGGTTCGGTGCCAGGAAGACGATGACCTCGTTCTCCGTGCCCGGGAGCGGGGGCACCTCGTGCCAGCCCAGGCGGCGGTACGTCGCCACCGTCGCTCTCGCCTTGCGGGCCGTCAGGAGCCAGGCGCGGGCGTCCGGGGCGTCCGCCGTCAGTTCCGCGAGGAGGCCGCGGCCCGTGCCCTGGGCGCGGGCGTGCCGGCGGACGGCCAGTTCGTCGACCTCCAGGGCTCCGAGCAGGAGCTCCTTGGTGCGCTGCGGGCCGAGTTGGGCCGCGACCTTGCCGTACGCCCGATCGTCGGGGAAGGGGTCCTTCGTCAGCCAGGCCGTCGCGAACCCGTCGATGCCGGACCTGGACTGCGCGAGGGCGGTACGGAAGCCGGGGCGCCGGGCGTCCGTCTGGAGGCGGGCGGCGAAGTGGCGAATGGTTTCTTCGTCCTCGTTCCACGGCGGCGCGGAGAAGACTTCGGTGTACGCCTCGACCAGCTCGTCGGCCAGATCCAGGACGGTCGGTCCGTAGCAGATCACGTGGGTGGCTCCTCGGTTCCAGTCTCCCTCTGCCCCAGAATCTACGCGGAGTTGGCCTTCTGGGTGGATGGTCTACCGATACGGAGGTTGTGAGGCAAATCCGACTTTCGTGCGGCCCGCGGTTCGAACCGACGGCCTCCTGTCGTACGTTCAGCCGGGCCAGCACCCGCAGAAGGAGGAGCCGATGTCCGCGACCGCTCAACAGCACGTGCTGCTCTCGGGAATCGTCGGCTCCACCGCCTACGGGCTGGCCAGGCCCGGGTCCGACATCGACCGGCTCGGTCTGTTCGCCGCACCCACCGAGGCGTTCCACGGACTGCACCAGCCGGCCGCCTCCCACGTCACCACCGGCCCCGACCGCACCCTCCACGAGGCAGCGAAGTGGTGCCGGCTCGCCCTCGGCGGCAACCCCACCGTCATGGAACTCGTCTGGCTGCCCACCGAGCTCTACGAGGTCCGCACACCGCTCGGCGACGAACTCATCGGCATCCGGGACAGCCTGCTGTCCGCGGCGCGCGTCCGGGACGCCTACCTCGGCTACGCCACCCAACAGTTCAAACGGCTCTACGACCGCGGCGACGGATCGTTCTCCGCGGACACCCGGAAGCGGACCGCGAAGCATGCCAGGCATCTGCGTCGGCTGTGCCATCAGGGGTTCGAGCTGTACGCCACCGGCGAGCTGAACATCCGTGTCGACGACCCGGAGGCGTACCACCAGTTCGGTGAGGACGTCGCGGCCGACGCGATGGTCGCGCTGCCGATGCTGAAACGGTTCGAGCGGCTCTTCGAAGAGACGAAGAGCGTGCTGCCCGAGCAGCCGGACGAGGCGCCCGCGGAGGCGTGGCTGCGCCGGGTGCGGGCCGCGCACTACACCCCCTGAGACGGCACCTACCACTCCGACCGCGCCCCCTACCCGCCCAGCGCCCGCGACACCGTGTAGATCAGCAGCCCGACCAGCGCGCCCACCACCGTGCCGTTGATCCGGATGAACTGCAGGTCCCGCCCGATGTGCGCCTCGATCTTGCGCGAGGTGTGCTCCGCGTCCCAGCCCGCCACCGTGTCCGTGATCAGGGACGTGATCTCGTCCCGGTACGTCGTCACCACGTACACCGCGGCGCCCTCCACCCACCCGTCGACCTTCGACTGGAGCCGGCCGTCCGTCGCCAGCCGCGCCCCCAGGGAGAGCAGCGACGCCCGCACCCGCATCCGCAGCTCGCTCTGCTCGTCCTCCGCCGCCGAGATGATCATCGCCCGTACGGACGACCAGGCGGACGCGATCACGTCCTGCACCTCGCCGCGGCCCAGAATCTCGGACTTGAGCCGCTCCACCCGCTGCCGGGTGTCCGTGTCCGACTGGAGGTCCACGGCGAAGTCCGCCAGAAAACGGTCCACCGCCGCGCGCGCCGGATGCTCCGGCATGTCCCGCATCTCGCCGAGGAAGCGCAGCAGCTCCTTGTAGACACGCTCACCGACCTTCCGGTCGACGAAGCGCGGCGTCCAGCCGGGCGCCCCGCCCTGCACCGCGTCCATCACGGAGTCGCCGTGCAGGATCAGCCAGTCGTACGCCCGTACGCACACCAGGTCCACCACCCTGCGGTGGCCGCCGTCCGCGACGATCCCCTCCAGCGTCTTTCCGATGCCCGGCGCGATCTCGACGGCGTCCGCCCGCCGGTTGATGGCCTCGCCGACCACCGCCTGGACGTCCGCGTCGCGCAGCACGGTCAGCGCGCCGCGCAGCGCCGTCGACAGCTCCGCCGTCACCCGGTCGGCGTGCGCCGGCTCCGCCAGCCAGGCGCCGAGCCGGCCGCCGATGCCGATGGTGCGCAGCCGGGCCCGTACGACGTCGGAGGAGAGGAAGTTCTCCCCGACGAAGCCGCCCAGCGTGACGCCCAGCTGGTCCTTCTTGGTCGGGATGATCGCGGTGTGCGGGATGGGCACGCCCAGCGGGTGCCGGAACAGCGCGGTGACCGCGAACCAGTCGGCCATCGCGCCGACCATGCCCGCCTCCGCCGCCGCGGCCACATAGCCCGTCCAGCCGCCGGCGCCCTGGCTCTGCGCCCACTTGGCCAGTACGTACACCAGCGCGACCAGGAGCAGGAGCCCGGTCGCCGTCGTCTTCATCCGGCGCACGCCGCGGAACTTCTCCTCGTCGGCGGGGCTGTATGAGAAAGCGCCGAGCGGGGGAGACTGCCCGATGTCCGCTTCTACCGATTTCATACGCTCCATCCGCTCCACCCGTCCCCGTCGCCCCTCGTACGCCTCGTACGCATTGTCCTTACCTGACCGACTCCTGGAACGCGCCACGAGTTCCCGACGTCTTCCCCGCCGAACAGCCCGGTATGAGGAGGTACCCCGCGGATGAGGAAGCGACGCAGCAGACGCCGAGGTCATGTCGTGCTCGCCACGATGCTGACCGTGGCCGCACTCGTCTCGGCCGGGGTGTTCCTGGGCGTCGCCAGCGTCTCCGACGCGTCGGGCAGCCGGACCGGCACCGCCGGCCAGCCGCGCGCTCTCTGGATCGGCACCTGGTCCGCGTCCCCGGCCGCCGCCGAGCCGGGGACGCGCGGGACGGGCCACGCCGGGCGTACGTTCCGCAACGTCGTCCACACGAGCATCGGCGGCAGCCAGGTCCGCGTCACCCTCTCGAACCTCTTCGGCGTCGGGCCGCTGCACATCTCCCACGCCTCGGTCGCCCTGGCCGCCGCCCAGCACCCCGCCGTCCACCGCAAGAGACCCGCCGCCGCGCCCAGCACCCTGCGCGCGCTGACCTTCGGCGGCTCCCCCGCCGTCACCATCCCGGCGGGCGGCGAGATCACCAGCGACGCCGCCGAACTGCCGGTGCCGGCCGACGCCGACGTACTGGTCAGCACCTACGCGCCCCCGTCGGCGGCCCCGGCCGGCCCCGTCACGTACCACCCGCGGGCCCGCCAGACCTCGTACGCGGCGGCCGGCGACCATACGCGGGACACCGGCGGCCGGGCGTACACCGAACGGACCCTCAGCTGGCGGCACCTGACCGCCGTCGACGTACTGAGCGACCAGGCCCGGGGCGCGGTCGTCGTCCTCGGCGACTCCATCACCGACGGCTCGTCATCCACCCTCGACACCAACCGCCGGTGGCCCGACGTCCTCGCCGGCCGGCTGCGCACCTCACGCGGCGCCCCGCACCTCGGCGTCCTCAACCAGGGCATCAGCCGGAACCGGCTGCTCACCGACGCCGCCAACCCCAGCGCCCTGTCCCGCTTCGACCGCGACGTGCTGTCGCGCGCGGGGGTACGGGCCGTCGTCGTCGCGATCGGCGTGAACGACATCCTCGGGACCCCGCAGCAGACCGATGCCGCCCAGATCACGGACGGCCTGCGCGAGCTGACCCGGCGGGCGCACGCGCGGGGGCTGCCGGTGATCGGCGCGACGGTGATGCCGTTCGGCGGGCACCGCGGTCACACGGCCGAACGGGACGCCGTCCGCCGCAGCGTCAACGCCACGATCCGGGCCGGCGGTGTCTTCGACGCGGTCGTCGACTTCGACCGCGCGCTGCGCGACCCGTACGCGCCGGACCGGCTGCGTCCCGGGTACGACTCGGGCGACCACCTGCACCCGAGCGACGCCGGCTACCGGGCGATGGCCCGGGCGTTCGACCTCACGCTGCTGGGCTGACGCGGGGCGCCCTGGGGCGGGCGCGGGGTGGGGTGGGGTGGGCGTGGGGCGCCGGGCGGGCGCGGGGTAGGGCGTGCGCGGGGCAGGGCGCGTGCCTTCCGGCCGCCCGGCCGTCAGCCGAGTTCCCCCGGCCGGTCGGCCCGACAGCCGGGTTCCTTCGGCCCACGACCGTCAGCGGGGTTCCCTCGGTCGGGCCGGCTCCTCGCCCGCCCCTCCGTCAGCCCAGCTCTTTGCGGCCGTTGCGCCTGTCCAGCTTCTGCTGGCGGCGCTCCTCCTTGATCCGCTGCTTCTCCGCCCTGGTCAGCTTCCGCTCCACCCCGACCCCGCCCCACAGCGCGAAGCCGGTGACCACCACGCGCGGCGCGCCGGGTTCGCCCGGCTCCCCCGCCTCGCGCTGGTCGAAGCCGCCCATCAGGCCGAAGCCGCGGGTGTTCACCTCGACCCCCGGCGGGACGATCACCTGCATACCGCCCATGATCGCGATGCAGTTGATCACCACCTCGCGCTCGGAGAACCGCGCCTCCCGCAGATCGATCACCCCGCCGCCCCACAGCGCGAAGGAGGTGAAGCGGCGCGGCACGGTCCAGTGCCCCTTGCGCTGGAAGCCGCCCATGATCGCGACGGCGCCCTTCGAGGTGCCCTGCCCGCCGATGCGTTCGCCCCAGCCGCCCGTGGCGACCCCGGGGGCGACCGCCCCCACGCTCCCGGCGGCCGGCAGATCGCGGGTGATCGGCTCCAGCTCGGCGTACGTACGGGACGTGTACGTCGCCTCCAGCCGCTCCTCGAACTCCGCCATGTCGAGCCGCCCCTCGGCGAGGGCGTCCCTGAGCCGCTCCGCGACCCGTTCCCGGTCGGCGTCCGATGCCCGCAGTTCGGGAAGCTGCTCGTCAGTCATGGCCAACAGCCTATTAAGAAAGCGTGTTCGCCTGCAGCCCGAGTCCCCCAGCCCCACTCCGGCAGCCAGAGTCCCGCAGGCCGCGTCACCCGCCGCCCGACCGCTCCGCGTACATCTTCGCGATCACGTCCTCGATGTCCGGCTCCCGCACCGACAGATCCAGCAGCGGATACTCCGCCGCGACCGCCGCCACCAGCGGCGCCGCCGACGCCGAGGCCGGGAACGCCAGCCACTGCCGCGGCCCCTCCACCCGGACCGTGCGGGCCCCGTCCACCTCGATCGCCGGCAGCTCGCGCTCCAGGTCGACGACGAGCGTCCGCTCGCTCTCCCCCACCTCGTGCAGCCCCGCCAGCGCCCCGTCGTACATCAGCCGCCCGTGGTCGATGACCATCACCCGCTTGCAGAGCTGCTCGATGTCGGTCAGGTCATGGGTCGTCAGCAGCACGGTCGTGGCGCGCTCCGTGTTCAGCTGCCGCAGGAAGCCCCGCACTTTCGCCTTGCTGATCACATCCAGCCCGATGGTCGGCTCGTCGAGGTACAGCACCTCCGGATCGTGCAGCAGGGCCGCCGCGATGTCGCCGCGCATGCGCTGGCCCAGCGAGAGCTGCCGTACCGGGACCTCCAGCAGCTCGGCCAGGTCGAGGAGTTCGACACAGCGGTCGAGGTTCTCCCGGTAGCGGACGCGCGGAATCCGGTACATCCGGTGCATCAGCTTGTACGAGTCGATCAGCGGCAGGTCCCACCACAGGGTGGTGCGCTGCCCGAAGACCACCCCGATACGGTGCGCCAGCCTCGTACGCTCCCGGGAAGGGTCGATGCCCGCCACCCGCAGCCGGCCGCCGCTCGGCGTCAGAATGCCCGTCAGCATCTTGATCGTGGTGGACTTGCCCGCGCCGTTCGGCCCGATGTACCCCACCATCTCGCCGCTCTCGAAGGAGATCCCGTCCACCGCCCGCACCTGCTGCTTCTCGCGGCGCAGGAAACCGGTCCTGCGCCGTACGTCGAAGACCTTCTCGACGCCCTCCAGCTCGATGAAACCCGTCAAACCCGTCATCCCGGACCGCCCTCAGCTTCCCGTACTCCGATACGAACGCAGGCCCGCCCGCCACGCGAGGGAGGCCAGCAGGACAGCCGCAAGCGCGACCAGCGGGCTCAGGAACGCCGACCAGGACGGCAGGCCCAGCACGTCGGGACGGCCCAGGATGTAGAGCGCGGGCAGCCAGTTGACGAAGGCCAGCGGGACGACGAAGACCACCCCGCGCACCAGCTCCTTGGCGAAGATGGTCGGCGGATACTGGAGCATCGTGTTGCCGCCGTACGTGAAGGAGTTCGTCACCTCCGCCGCGTCACTCGCCGCGAACTGGAACGCCGCACCGGCGACGAACACCGCGGAGAAGATCACGGCCCCGCCCAGCACCATCACCGGAACCAGCACCACCTTCAGCGGTGACCACGCCACGTCCACCGACGCAAGCCCCCACCCCAGCACGAACAGGCCCTGGCTGACCCGCCCCATCCGGCGCAGCGCGAACCGGTCGGCGGCGACCTGCGCGAACACCGGGACGGGCCGCACCAGCAGGGTGTCGAGCGAGCCGTCGCGGATGCGGGCGCCGACCCGGTCGGTGTTGCCGAGTACGAGATCCGCCAGGCCCAGCGAGGTCGAGCAGGCCCCGTACAGCAGGGCGACCTCGGCCAGCGAGAACCCGCCCAGCACCTCGGTGTGCCGGAACATGATGAGGATCGCGACGAAGTCCAGGCCGCTCGCGGCGAAGTTGCCGAAGGCGTTGAGCGCGAAGGACGCCCGGTACGCCATGGTCGAGCGCACCCACATCGCGACGATCAGGCAGTAGCCGCGTACGGCCGTGGCCGCCGTCTCCCGGAGGCGGTCAGGCCTGAGCCCGTCACCCCTGCCCTGGCCCCCACCGAGCCCGTCAGCCACCCTGGACCACCACCTTCCGCGTCGCCACGGCCTGGAGCAGCCGACCGGCGCCCAGCAGCGCGAGCCCCCAGGCCAGTTGGAAGCCCAGCGCGCCCGCCACCGCCCAGCCGGTGTGCCTGCCCAGCAGCACATCCATCGGCACCTGGAGCATCGCCGCCCACGGCAGGGCCCGGGCCAGCTCGCCGAACGCGCCCGGGAAGACCGTCAGCGGCAGAAGCATGCCGGAGAAGAAGATGGACAAGAGAAGAGCGATCATGTTCACGCCGGCTCCGTCCAGCAACCAGAACGCGCACAGCCCCACCAGAAAGCGGACCGCGAAACTGACCACGATCCCCAGCCACACGGACACCAGGAACAGCAGCCACACCACCGGGTCGGAAGGAAGCGCGAGGTGGAAGCACACCGCCCCCGCGGCGAGCGGCACCACACCGCGCCCCAGCAGCTGGAACGCCGCCCGCCCCAGATCGCTCGCCAGCCACCACAACTGCAGGTCCGCCGGCCGGTACAGGTCCACCGCGATGTCGCCGGTACGGATCCGCTCCTGCAACTCCTCGTGGAAACCGCCGCCGATCAGCGCCGCCGCCGACAGCAGCCCCTGGCTCACCCAGACGAACGTCAGCGCCTGCGCCTGGTCGTAGCCGCCCAGCCCCGGCCGCTCGTCCCAGAGGGCGATGAACGTGTACGCCAGGATGAAGCCGAACACGGTGTTCGTGAACACCCCGGCCGCCGTCGCCGTCCCGTAGGTCGCGTAACGCCGGAAACCGCCCGCGGCGACGACCGCGTACACGCGCATGCCGCCCCCCTCCGCCACAGAACCGCCCGGCACCGCCCCGGCGCCGCCCGGCACCAAAGCGCACGACCCTAGCCCAGCGGACCGGAACGCCGCGACCGAATAACCGCTGATCCACATGCGACAGTGTGTAACGAGCGCACCGCGGCGAATCGCCCGTTACGACACCGTTGCCTCCGGAGAGTGAACCTCCGGCCGCGACCGAGGAGTCACTACAGACATGAGCGACGAGCAGCACCAGGAAGGCTGGACCGCCCGGGACCCTGGCGCGCCCGCGCCGGCCGAGTCCCCCGCGGGAAAGCAGCCGCGCCCCAGGCGCACCGGCCTCCGCCGCCTCCTCCCCACCTGGCGGACGATCCTCGGCACCTTCCTGATGCTCGCGCTCCTCCTCAGCGGCGGTCTCGTCCTCGGCTACCTGCTCGTCACCATCCCGCCCGCCAACGCCGCCGCCACCGCCCAGAACAACGTCTACCTCTACTCCGACGGCTCCCCACTCGCCCGCGACGGCGAGGTCAACCGGCAGAACATCGAACTCGCCCAGGTGCCCAGGACCGTCCAGCAGGCCGTGCTCTCCGCGGAGGACCGCGACTTCTACTCCGAACGGGCCGTCGACCCCCAGGCGATGATCCGCGCCGCCTGGAACACCGTCACCGGCAAGGGCAAGCAGTCCGGCTCCACCATCACCCAGCAGTACGTCAAGAACTACTACCTCGGCCAGGAACAGACCGTCACCCGCAAGACCAAGGAGTTCTTCATCGCGGTCAAACTCGGCCGCGAGGAGAGCAAGGACTCCATCCTCGAGGGGTACCTGAACACCAGTTACTTCGGCCGCAACGCCTACGGCATCCAGGCCGCTGCCCAGGCGTACTACGGCAAGGACGCCGGCAAGCTCACCACCGCCGAGGGTGCCTACCTCGCGGCGCTCCTCAACGCCCCCAGCGCGTACGACGTCGTCACCCACCCCCAGAACAAGGCCAAGGCCGTCAGCCGCTGGAACTACGTGCTCGACGGCATGGTCAAGGAGAAGTGGCTCACCCCCGCCGACCGCGCCGCGATGAAGTTCCCCACCCCCCGCACGGCCAAGGCCGCCTCCGGCATGTCGGGACAGCGCGGCTACCTCGTCGAGGCCGTCGAGGACTACCTGACCACCCACGGCATTATCGACGAGAAGACACTCGCCGCCGGCGGCTACCGCATCACCACCACCATCGACAAGGAGCGGCAGAACGCCCTCGTCGAAGCCGTCGACGAGGAACTCGTCAGTTCCATCGACAAGGACCGCAAGAAGGACCGCATCGTCCGGGCCGGCGGCACCTCCATCGACCCGGAGACCGGCAAGGTCGTCGCCATGTACGGCGGCTTCGACTACACCCGGCAGTACGTCAACAACGCCACCCGCCGCGACTATCAGGTCGGCTCCACCTTCAAGCCGTTCGTCTTCACCTCCGCCGTCGAGAACCGCTCCTCGACCCAGGACGGCCGGCGGATCACCCCCAGCACCGTCTACGACGGCACCAACAAGCGTCCCGTACAGGGCCCGGACGGCCGCGTCGGCTACGCCCCGGCGAACGAGGACGACGTCTCGTACGGGCCGATCACCGTCCGCACCGCCACCGACAAATCCGTCAACTCCGTCTACGCGCAGATGGCTGTCGACGTCGGCCCCGGCAGGGTCGAGCAGACCGCCGTCGACCTCGGCATCCCCGAGGACACCCCGGCCATGGACGCCGTCCCCTCCATCGCGCTCGGTACGGCACAGGCCAGCGTCCTCGACATGACCCAGGCGTACGCCACCCTGGCCAACCACGGCGAACGCGTCAGCTACACCATGGTCGAGAAGATCACCAAGGACGGCACCGCCCTCGAACTCCCCCCGCAGGACAGCGTGCGCGTGGTGACGCGGGAAGCCGCCGACACCACCACCTCCATCCTGCGGACCGTCGTCCGGAACGGCACCGGCACCGCCGCCCTCGCGGCCGGCCGCCCGGTCGCGGGCAAGACCGGCACCGCGGAGGAGGACCGCGCCGCCTGGTTCGCCGGCTACACCCCCGACCTCGCGACGGTCGTCGCGGTGATGGGCCAGGACCCGGACACCGGCAAACTCCTACCGCTGTACGGAACGCTGGGCGAGGCCCGTATCAACGGCGGCGGCTTCCCGGCGCGGATCTGGGCCGAGTACACGAAGGCCGCGCTGGAGGGCAGCGATCCGGTCAGCTTCGACCTGGACCTGCAAAGAGGCGGGGGCCGGGACGAGAGCCGCATCCCGGGTGACTGGGACAGGGACGCCTGGGACCGGGACGACCGGGACCCGAACACCGAGGATCCACGCGACTCGGAGACCCCGGGCGGAGACGGGGGCGGCTGGACCCAGGGCGGCGCGACACAGGGCGGGCAGTCACAGGGCGGCCCCACGCAGGGCGGCCAGTCGCAGGGCGGCACGACCGACGGGGGCGCGGCCGACGGCGGCGGTACGACGGACGGCGGCGGTACGACCGACGGTGGCGGCGGTGCGACCGGGGGCACGACGGACGGCGGAGGCACGGACGGCGGCGGCACCACCGGGGACCCCACGGACGGCGGCACCACCGACACCGGCGGCACGACCGACGGTGGCACGACCGGCGATGGCGCCACCGGCGAGGGCACGACCGGCGAGGGCACGACCGGCGAGGAGCCGGCCACGGACACCACCGGAGCCCAGGGCACCCGCCCCCGGAGGCCGTGACCCCGGCCCCCTGACCCCTCAGTGCCCGGAGGTCGCCTTCAGCCCCACGACGGCGACCAGCAGCAGACAGACGAAGAAGATCCGCGCGGCGGTGGCCGGCTCACCCAGCACCACCATGCCGAGGACGGCCGCACCGGCCGCGCCGATACCGACCCAGACGCCGTAGGCCGTACCGATCGGCAGCGTCTTCGCGGCGTGGGACAGCAGCACCATGCTCGCGACTATGCCGAGGCCGGTGAACACACTCGGCCAGAGACGGGTGAACCCGTCGGTGTACTTCATACCGATCGACCAGCCGACCTCGAGCAGACCGGCGACAACGAGAAGAACCCAGGCCATGACGGCACCTCCGAGACGGGAAAACACGGGTGCGTCGTCTTTGCGAATCCCGGTACGGCGCGTCTCGTCGGGTTGCCCCAACCGTAGCAAAGGGGCAGCAAAAGGGGCCGGTGACGATGGTCACCAGCCCCAGGTACGGCCTGGACCCACGTACGGCCCAGCGCCAGGTACGGCCTACAGGTACAACCCGGTCGAGTCCTCCGACCCCTCCAGCCGCTCCGCCGCCACCGCGTGCAGATCGCGCTCCCGCATCAGTACGTACGCCACGCCCCGCACCTCGACCTCGGCGCGGTCCTCCGGGTCGTACAGCACCCGGTCCCCGGGCTCCACGGTCCGTACATTCTGGCCGACCGCGACCACCCCGGCCCAGGCCAGCCGCCGGCCCACCGCCGCCGTCGCCGGGATCAGAATGCCGCCGCCCGACCGCCGCTCGCCCTCGGGGGTGTCGGACCGGACCAGCACTCGGTCGTGCAGCATCCGGATGGGCAGCTTGTCGTGGGTGGTGTTCTCGCTCACCCCACGAACCTACCTGCCCGGAGGCCCGGCGTAATCCGGAGGGTCTTCAGGGCCGGGGTCATCCCCGCCTGCGCCGGGCCGAGAAGGCGAGCAGCCCCACGACACCCACGACCACCAGCGCCACCGGCACGATCCGCTCCAGCCGCGGGACGCCGTCGGCCGACACGAGCTTTCCGCGCACGTCGGTCACGGACCGGTTCACGGCGACGTACGCACGGCCCGCGGTCTGGTCCACTGTCGAAGCGACTCTCGCCTTGGCGTCCCCGATGATCGTCCTGGGGTGCACGCGCATCCCGATCTCGTCGAGCGTCCCGGCAAGCTGGTCGCGCCTGCGGATGATGTCCGCCTCGATCTGCGCAGGGGTCCTGGCATCCGACACCGCGCTGCCTCCGTCGTCGTATGTTTCGTGGGTCCTTGCTCGACAGTCTGTCAGCTTCGGACGCATCGCACCCCACGGCACCCCTATTACGCTCGATGCCGTACGTCCCTACCCCCTACCGAGGAGACCTTGATGAGCGAGCGACTCCAGCCCGGCGACACCGCCCCCGCCTTCACCCTGCCCGACGCGGACGGCAACGACGTCTCGCTCGCGGACCGCAAGGGCCGCAAGGTCATCGTCTACTTCTACCCGGCGGCCCTGACCCCGGGCTGCACCAAGCAGGCCTGCGACTTCACGGACAACCTGGAGGTGCTGGCGGGCGCGGGCTACGACGTGATCGGCGTGTCCCCGGACAAGCCGGAGAAGCTCGCGAAGTTCCGCGAGCAGGAGGACCTGAAGGTGACGCTGGTGGGCGACCCGTCGAAGGCCACGCTGGAGGCGTACGGAGCCTTCGGCGAGAAGAAGCTGTACGGCAAGACCGTGACGGGCGTGATCCGCTCGACGGTGGTGGTGGACGAGGAGGGCAGGGTGGAACGGGCGCTGTACAACGTGAAGGCGACGGGCCACGTAGCCAAGATCATCAAGGACCTCGGCATCTGAGATAGATGGCCCCAGGAATGATAGGTGCAGCTATGATAGTTGCACCTATCATTCCTGGAGGCTGCGTATGGGCCCGAAACCGCAGCGGCTCTTCGCCCGGGACACCGAGTGGGGCGCTCTCAGTGAGTTCACCGATTCCGCCCAGCCCGGGGCGACGCTAGGACTGGTCTACGGGCGGCGGCGACAGGGCAAGACTCTGATGCTGGAGCTGCTCGCACGCGAGACCGGTGGTTTCCTCTTCGCTGCGACTCAGCAGAGCGAGGCGCAGAATCTCGCTGACCTGGGACGCGCCTACGCGGATTACCGCGGCATTCGTCGGCCGGTGCTGTTTGCCGACTGGCGCGAAGCGCTGGACGAGATCCTCCGCATCGGAGAGGAAAGTGAACTCCCAGTCGTCATCGACGAGTTCCCGTACCTCGTCGCCGCGACCCCAGCGCTCCCCTCTTACCTGCAGCAAGCCTTGAGCCCGCTCAGTCACGCCAAGGAACACACCCGCACCCGGCTCATCCTGTGCGGCAGCGCCCTGACCACAATGGCCCAGCTCCTCGGCGGCGGCGCACCATTGCGAGGGCGCGCCAGTCTGGAGCTGGTCGTACGTCCCTTCCGTTACCGGGAGGCTGCCGCCTTCTGGGGTGTTGACACGGACCCCGAACTCGCGTTCCGGCTCAATGCGCTGGTCGGCGGCACCCCCGCGTACAAAGAGATGTGCGGAGGGGCGGCCCCTGCTTCTGTCGACGACTTCGACAGCTGGGTGCAACGCCGACTGCTCAATCCGGCCTCCGCCATGTTCCGTGAGGGGAGTCTGCTGCTACGTGAAGAGCCCTCCATCGCCGATCCCACTTCATACGCGTCCGTACTTACCGCGGTGAGCAGTGGGCAGCACAGGCGATCCGAAATCGCCGCAACTCTTGGCCGCCCAAGCGGCGCGCTCGCCCATCTACTCGCGGGGCTGCAGGACATCGGACTACTGGAACAGACAGATGACGCACTTCGTGAGAGGCGCAGCGTCTTCCGGGTCGCTGAACCCGTGGTCCGCCTGCACCAGCTCCTTATCCAGAGACACGAACCCGAACTCGTGATCGGCCGGGCCCAGCAGGTGTGGGCCGACAACGCCGACACGATCGCTGCAAGGATCTACGGTCCCCACTTCGAGGACCTCGCCCGCCAATGGTGCGCCGAGCACGCTGCCGAAGCCACCTTGGGCGGTAAGGCCACCGTGGTGCGCCCCACGGAGATGCCCTGCCGGGAACACAGACGCGGCCACGAGATCGACGTGGTGGTCACCGAATCGCTCCCATTCAGCGCAAGCCGCGTCACGGCCATCGGCGAAGCCAAGGGCACAGCCGCAGCCATGGACCTGCCGCAGTTGGAGCGTCTGGAGCACCTCCGAGGGCTACTGCCGAGCGCCAAGGTCGGCGCACTGCCCAAACTATTGCTCTTTGCCCGCTCCGGTTTCAGCGATGCGCTCAGGCAGACCGCGGCTGGTCGCTCGGACGTCGAACTGGTCGACCTGCACAGGTTGTACGCGGGAGATTGACCAACATCCAGGCGGTGCCTCGGTCGTCCGCCCGCTACGATGACCGGGAGCACGCGGCCGTGGCGGAAGGGAAGACGCGCGCCGGTTTAGGTCCGGGTGAGCTTTGCTCGTGTGGGTTCGAATCCCACCGGCCGCACACAGACGAAGGGCCGCCCCGCGCGTCAGCGGGGCGGCCCTTCGGCGTAGTCGGCAGGTGGCGGTCAGCCCAAGAGCTCCCGTACCGCCGGGACCAGGGCCCGGAATGCCTTGCCTCGGTGGCTGATCGCGTTCTTCTCCTCCGGGGTCAGCTCCGCGCATGTGCGGGTCTCGCCCTCCGGTTGCAGGATCGGGTCGTAGCCGAAGCCTCCCGTTCCCGACGGGGTGTGGCGGAGGGTGCCCGGGAGGTGGCCCTCCACCACCCTTTCCGTGCCGTCCGGGAGGGCGAGCGCCGCCGCGCACGCGAAGTGCGCGCTCCGGTGGGCGTCGTCGATGTCCGAGAGCTGGGCCAGCAGGAGCCGCAGGTTCGCGTCGTCGTCGCCGTGCCGGCCTGCCCAGCGGGCGGAGAAGATGCCGGGGGCGCCGTTCAGTACGTCGACGCAGAGGCCCGAGTCGTCCGCGACGGCCGGGAGTCCGGTGGCGCGGGCGAGGGTGTGGGCCTTGAGGAGGGCGTTCTCGGCGAAGGTGACGCCGGTTTCCTTGACGTCGGGGATCTCGGGGTACGCGTCCGCGCCGACCAGCTCGTGCGGCAGGCCGGCGGCGGACAGGATGGCGTGGAGTTCGCCGACTTTGCCCGCGTTGCGGGTGGCGAGAATCAGGCGGGTCATGCCATCGATTATCGGGGGCGCGTCAGGGCGAGCAGACCTTGCTCAGTTCGGAGGCGGCGTCGGTGACCGGGGTGATGTCCGGGGTGGCGTCGCCGTGCTCGATGGCGGCGCGGACGTTCTGCACGCCGCTGGTGAGGTCGTCGACCGCCTTGCCGACGTCCGCGTTGTCGGTCTTGTCGCCGAGCTCACCGAGGTTCTTCTCGATCTGGTCGAGGGCTTCCTTGGCCTCCTGCGGGCTGTTGCCGGCGTTGGAGACGGCCTGCTGGAGGTCGTTGACGCTGTCGGTGATGGCGACGGCGGTCTGGGCGCAGTCGAATGCCTTGTCGATGGCGCCGCAGCCGACGGCGGTGGGTATCGCGATGAGTGCGGCGGCTGCTGCGAGTACGGCGTTACGTCGGCGGCGCGAGGCCATGGGGCGGTCCCTCCAGGGTGCGGGTGGCGCGGGCTGTGCTGGTTGCGCGGCTGTGCTGGTTGCGCTGTGCGGACGGGCGCACGGTTCGGCCCGTGCGCCCGTGTGTGTGAGGACGCCGGTGGCGGCGTGTCCGGTTGCCTGGTTACTCGCCGAGCGCGGTGGCCTGGAGCGCCTGGAGGTCGGCGCAGCCGCCGGCGGCGAGGTCGAGGAGCGCGTTGAGCTCCTTGCGGTCGAAGGGCTCGGCCTCGGCCGTGCCCTGGACTTCGACGAAGCGGCCGTCGCCGGTGCAGACGACGTTCATGTCGGTTTCGGCGCGGACGTCTTCCTCGTAGCAGAGGTCGAGGAGGGGCACGCCGTCGACGATGCCGACGCTGACGGCGGCGACGGTTCCGGTGAGGGGCTTGCGGCCGGCCTTGATGACCTTCTTGCCCTGGGCCCAGCTGATGGCGTCGGCGAGGGCGACGTAGGCGCCGGTGATGGCGGCGGTGCGGGTGCCGCCGTCGGCCTGGAGGACGTCGCAGTCGAGGACGACGGTGTTCTCGCCGAGGGCCTTGTAGTCGATGACGGCGCGGAGCGAGCGGCCGATGAGGCGGGAGATCTCGTGGGTGCGGCCGCCGATCTTGCCGCGTACGGATTCGCGGTCGCCGCGGGTGTTGGTGGAGCGGGGCAGCATCGAGTACTCGGAGGTGACCCAGCCTTCGCCGCTGCCCTTGCGCCAGCGCGGGACGCCTTCGGTGAAGGAGGCGGTGCAGAAGACTTTGGTGTCGCCGAAGGAGATGAGGACGGAGCCCTCGGCGTGCTTGCTCCATCCGCGTTCGATGGTGACGGGGCGGAGCTGGTCGGGGGTGCGGCCGTCGATGCGAGACATGGTGCCGAGCCTATCGGCTGGCGCGCGAGGGCCCCGTGCCGGTGCGGGGCCTGGTGGCGCTGCCGGTGCGGGGCCTTCGTCGTGTGCGGCTGTGGGTGAGCGGTGTCAGTTCACATCATGTCTTCGATGTCGGCGGCGATGGGGTCGGCGTCGGTGCCGATGACGACCTGGATCGCGGTGCCCATCTTGACGACTCCGTGGGCGCCGGCGGCCTTGAGCGCGGCTTCGTCGACGAGGGAGGGGTCGACGACTTCGGTGCGGAGGCGGGTGATGCAGCCCTCGATTTCCTCGATGTTGTCGAGCCCGCCGAGCCCGGCGACGATCTTCTCAGCCTTGCTGGCCATGTTCTTCTCCCTGTTCTCGGCGAGCGCGGTCCGCGTTCTCAGCGAGCGCGGTCCGCTTTGTCACGGTAACGCACGGTTGGCCCATCTTCACGGGCGGGCGTCGGGCTTCTGTCGAATGATGACGATCACCGGTTGCCCGCCCACCGGCCGGATTCCGGAACCGTACCGCAACTGGTCTACACCAGTGTGCGGTGCCAGCCAAACCGGTCCTCCGGGAGGACGCCGATGAGCGCGATCAGCAAGGCGGCAGCGCCCCAGCGGAACTGGCGGAACGGACTTCTCCAGGGTCTGCAGAAGGTCGGGCGGAGCCTCCAGCTCCCGGTGGCTGTGCTGCCGGCCGCGGGCCTGCTCGTGAGTCTGGGCAATCTGTTCGACGCGTATCTGCACGGCCCGTTCTGGGACAGGACGTCGGAGGTCCTGAGCAACGGCGGCACCGCCATCCTGGACGGCACATTCGGGCTGCCGCTGCTGTTCTGCATCGGTGTCGCGATCGGTTTCGCCAAGAAAGCCGACGGCTCGACGGCCCTTGCCGCGGTGGTCGGCTTCCTCGTCTACCGCAACGTACTGGAGGCCTTCCCCATCGCGGGCACGGTCACGGAGCAGGTCCCGGAGGGGGTGCCGCAGAATCCCGGCGTACTCGGCGGCATCCTGATCGGCCTGCTGACCGCCGTGGTCTGGCAGCGCTACCACCGTACGAAGCTCGTCGACTGGCTGGGCTTCTTCAACGGCCGCCGGCTGGTGCCGATCCTCATGGCCTTCGCCGGCGTCATCCTCGGCGTGCTCTTCGGACTGCTGTGGTGGCCGGTGGGCGACGCACTGAACTGGTTCTCCCAGCAGCTGATCGGCCTGGGCGCCTGGGGTGCGGGCATCTTCGGTCTGGCCAACCGGCTGCTCATCCCGATCGGCATGCACCAGTTCGTGAACATCTTCTTCTGGTACCAGGCGGGCGAGTTCACGGCGCCGGACGGCACGGTCATCCAGGGCGACTACGGCCGCTTCCTCGCCGAGGACCCCACGGCGGGCCAGTTCATGTCGGGCTTCTTCCCGATCATGATGTTCGGGCTGCCGGCGGCCGGACTCGCCATCGCGCACTGCGCGCGCCCGGAGCGCCGCAAGGAGGTGACAGGGCTCATGATCTCCGCCGCCCTCACCTCGTTCGTCACGGGCGTGACCGAACCGCTGGAGTTCTCCTTCATGTTCGCGGCGCCGCTGCTGTACGGCGTGCACGCACTGCTGACCGGCGCTTCGATGGCGATCACATGGGCGCTCGGGGTGCATGCGGGCTTCAATTTCTCGGCCGGGCTCATCGACCTGGCGGTCCTGTGGCGTCTCGATACGAAGCCGTGGCTGATCATCCCGATCGGCCTGGCGTTCGCCGCCGTGTACTACGCGGTCTTCCGTTTCGCGATCACCAGGTTCGACATCCCCACTCCGGGCCGCGAGCCCAGGGAAGTGGAGGCGGAGGTCGAGCAGGACGTCACCAAGCCGTAGCCGCCGTGGCCCGTAGCCCGCCCCAGCCCCGGCCGCCCGCTGTGGTTTGGACCACTGGAATCCGGGGTTCCTCACCCCTCCTTCACCATGCTACAACTGGTCTACACCACTCAGTGGTGTAGACCACACTGGTCCATGGAGGAAGACATGAGCACGGCTACCGCTGCGCCGGCGCCCGCGAAAAAGCGGGGCTCCGGGCTGTTCCAGAATCTGCAGAAGATCGGCCGCAGCCTTCAGCTGCCCATCGCGGTCCTGCCGGCCGCCGGCATTCTGCTCCGCCTCGGCCAGGACGATGTCATCGGCAAGGACGGCCTCGGCTGGAACAAGGTCGCCGCCGTCTTCCTCACTGCCGGCGACGCAGTGTTCGCGAACCTGCCGCTGCTGTTCTGCATAGGCATCGCCATCGGCTTCGCCAAGAAGGCGGACGGCTCCACCGCACTGGCCGCACTCGTCGGCTTCCTCGTCTACAAGAACGTGCTGACCGCGTTCCCGGTCACCGAGGCCAAGGTCCAGAAGGGCGCCGACGTGGCGGCGACCTACAACGACCCCAAGGTGTTCGGCGGCATCATCATGGGCCTGCTGGCCGCCGTGGTCTGGCAGCGCTACCACCGCACCAAGCTGGTCGACTGGCTCGGCTTCTTCAACGGCCGCCGGCTCGTCCCGATCCTGATGGCCTTCGTCGGCACCGCGATGGGCGTCCTCTTCGGCCTGGTCTGGGAGCCCATCGGCGGCGTCATCTCCGACTTCGGCGCATGGATGACCAGCCTGGGCTCCGTGGGTGCCGGCATCTTCGGTCTGATCAACCGGGCGCTGCTGCCCATCGGCATGCACCAGTTCGTGAACACCGTCGCCTGGCAGGAGATCGGTTCCTTCAAGGACTCCGCCGGCGCGATGTGGCACGGCGACCTGCCGCGCTTCTTCCACGGTGACCCCACCGCCGGCCAGTTCATGTCGGGCTTCTTCCCGATCATGATGTTCGCGCTGCCCGCCGCGGCCCTGGCGATCGCCCACTGCGCCCGCCCCGAGCGCCGCAAGGCCGTCCTCGGCATGATGATGTCGCTCGCGCTGACGTCGTTCGTCACCGGCATCACCGAGCCGATCGAGTTCGCGTTCATGTTCATCGCGCCGGTCCTGTACGCGATCCACGCGGTGCTGACCGCCGTCTCGATGGCCGTGACCTGGGCGCTGGGGGTCCATCACGGCTTCAGCTTCTCGGCCGGTGCGATCGACTACGTCCTGAACTGGGGCCTCGCCACCAAGCCCTGGATGATCATCCCGATCGGTCTCGCGTTCGCGGCGGTCTACTACGCGGTCTTCCGCTTCGCGATCGTCAGGTTCAACCTCCCCACCCCGGGCCGTGAGCCCGAGGAGGAGATCGAGGACCTCACCAAGGCGTGACCGCCGGCCCGGTGAGCGGTCGGTCAGACCTGATAGACCGCCCCGGCGCGGGCCAGCTCCGCCGGGCCGTCGTACACCGCCTGCGCGTCGGCGAGGTTCCGCTGTCCGTCCGTCCACGGCGGGATGTGGGTGAGGACGAGCCGGCCGACGTTCGAGCGCCGGGCCTGCTCGCCCGCCTCGCGGCCGTTGAGGTGCAGGTCGGGGATGTCTTCCTTGCCGTGCGTGAAGGATGCCTCGCACAGGAACAGGTCCGTGCCGTCGGCGAGTTCGTTCAGGGATTCGGTGACCCCGGTGTCGCCGGAGTACGTGAGGGACTTGCCGTCGTGCTCGATCCGGATGCCGTACGCCTCGACCGGGTGGCTGACCCGGTCCGTACGGATCTGGAACGGGCCGAGGGTGAACGAGCCGGGCTCGAGGGTGCGGAAGTCGAAGACCTCGCTCATCGACTTCTCGTCCGGCACGTCCTCGTACGCCGTAGTGAGCCGCTGCTCGGTGCCCTCGGGGCCGTACACGGGCAGGGCGTCGCAGCGGCCGCCCTCGTGGCGGTAGTAGCGGGCCACGAAGTACGCGCACATGTCGATGCAGTGGTCCGCGTGCAGGTGGCTGAGGAAGATGGCGTCGAGGTCGTAGAGCCCGACATGGCGCTGCAGCTCGCCGAGGGCGCCGTTGCCCATGTCGAGGAGCAGCCGGAAGCCGTCGGCCTCGACGAGGTAGCTCGAGCAGGCCGAATCCGCGGACGGGAACGAACCCGAGCAGCCGACGACGGTGAGCTTCATGGAGCAGGAACCTCCGTGGACGAGGCGCGCGGCAGGGGTCGTGCGGTGCGTCGAGCGTAAGGCGCGAAGGGTCTGGTCGCTCCTCCACAGCCAGCCGTTGTGGGGGAACTCACCTGCTCTGTCACCGGTTCGGGGGGCCGTCGCGCCGTGCGCGGCGGGCGCCGGTACCGTCGGGGCATGGATACGTCCTGGTGGCCCGCGCTCGCCGCGGCGGTGGCCCTGGCGCTGGCCGTGGTGATCGCGGGTCTGCGCCGGCCCGGTGGGCGCAGGCGCCCGCCCGGACGGCCGGGTGGTGCGGAGCGGGCGCCGTTGCGGAAGCCGCAGCCGGGCGAGATCTGGTGGGCGGCGGTGCCGTACGAGGACGGGCCGGGGGCGAAGGACCGGCCGTGCCTGGTGCTGTCGGTGCGTGGCGGGTCCTCCCGCGTCGCGAAGATCACCAGCAAGTACCACGACGAGCGGCCGGGCGTGATCGCGTTGCCGCCGGGGGTGGTGGGCGATCCGGAGGGACGTCCGAGTTTCCTGGAGACCGGCGAGCTGCGGGATGTGCCGTTGTGGGAGTTCCGGCGCCGGGTCGGCCCGGTGGACCCGACGCTGTGGGATCAGGTCCGCCACTTGGCCCGCTGAGGCGGCCGCCCGGCGGGGTGAAGGGACGGGCCGCGCCGCCTCACCCCGCCGTCCCGGGCGGCCCCGCAGCGCGGTGGCTACGGTGGCTACGCCCAGAGCTGGCCATGCAGCGTTTCGATGGCCTCTTCGGTGGTGGCCGCCGTGTAGACGCCCGTGGAGAGGTACTTCCAGCCGCCGTCCGCGACGACGAACACGATGTCCGCCGCCTCGCCCGCCTTCAGGGCCTTCCGGCCGACGCCGATCGCCGCGTGCAGGGCGGCTCCCGTGGAGACGCCCGCGAAGATGCCCTCCTGCTGGAGCAGTTCCCGGGTGCGGGTCACCGCGTCCGCCGAGCCCACCGAGAAACGGGTGGTGAGCACGGACGCGTCGTACAGCTCGGGCACGAAGCCCTCGTCCAGGTTGCGCAGGCCGTAGACCAGGTCGTCGTAGCGCGGCTCGGCGGCGACGATCTTGACGTCCGGCTTGTGCTCGCGCAGGTAGCGGCCGACGCCCATGAGGGTGCCGGTGGTGCCCAGGCCCGCCACGAAGTGGGTGACGGACGGCAGGTCGGCGAGGATCTCCGGGCCGGTGGTGGCGTAGTGCGCGCCTGCGTTGTCCGGGTTTCCGTACTGGTAGAGCATCACCCAGCTGGGGTTCTCCGTGGCGAGTTCCTTGGCAACCCGGACCGCGGTGTTGGAGCCGCCGGCGGCCGGGGAGGAGATGATCTCCGCGCCCCACATGGCGAGCAGGTCCCGGCGTTCCTGGGAGGTGTTCTCCGGCATCACGCACACGATGCGGTAGCCCTTGAGCTTGGCCGCCATGGCCAGCGAGATGCCGGTGTTGCCGGAGGTCGGCTCCAGGATGGTGCAGCCCGGGGTCAGCCGGCCGTCCTTCTCCGCCTGCTCGACCATGTGGAGCGCGGGACGGTCCTTGATCGAGCCGGTGGGGTTGCGGTCCTCCAGCTTCGCCCAGATCCGGACGTCGTCCGACGGGGAGAGCCGGGGCAGGCGCACCAGTGGCGTGTTGCCGACCGCCGCCAGCGGGGAGTCGTACCGCATCAGCGCATTCCGCCTGCCACGGCCGGGAGGATCGTCACGTTGTCGCCGTCGGCGAGCTTGGTGGAGATGCCGTCGAGGAAGCGGACGTCCTCGTCGTTGAGGTAGACGTTGACGAAGCGGCGCAGCTGCTCGCCGTCGACGATGCGCTCCTGGATGCCGGTGTGGCGCGTCTCCAGGTCCGCGAGGAGGTCGGCGAGGGTGTCGCCGTTGCCCTCGACGGCCTTGGCGCCGTCGGTGTAGGTACGGAGGATGGTCGGGATGCGGACCTCGATGGCCATGGCGTGGGGCTCCTGTCGGAAGCGAAGGGTGGCATGCGGGCGCGCGGCGGTCCGCGCGGGGTGGTGCGGTGGTGCTGCGTGCTGGTTCTGGCTGCGTGCTGGGTTCTGAAAGCGCGGGGCGGCGGCTCAGGCCGTACGCGGGCGGACGCACGGACAGCACGGACAGATGGCGCTGGCCAGTCGGCACAGGTCGACGTGCAGCCGCGCGGCTCCACATCCAAAGGCTCCCAAAAAGAGAGTGGAGGCGGAGCGCAGCGAAGCGAGCAGCGGGGTGCTCGGCGTCTTCTCGCTCACGTCGTGGGGAACCATGCGGTCATCGTATCGATTCCCTGTCCGGGTCCCGGAATGTGATCTCGCATGGTGGACCAGATCTGTTCGTCAGGCGGACTGCGGGAGGTAGACGACGGTCGGGGCACCGGTGGTGGGGTGCGTACTGACCTCGGCTGTTACCCCGTAGACGGCGGCGAGCAGGTCCTCGGTGAGGACGTCCTTCGGGGTGCCGGAGGCCACGACGCGGCCGCCGTCGAGTACGTACAGCCGGTCGCAGTAGTACGCGGCGAGGTTCAGGTCGTGCAGGGCGAGCAGGTTCGTGGTCCCCAAATCCCTGACGAGGGAGAGCACTTCGAGCTGGTAGCGGATGTCGAGGTGGTTGGTCGGCTCGTCGAGCACGACGAGGGCGGGCTGCTGGACGAGGGCCCGGGCGACCAGGGCGCGCTGCCGTTCGCCGCCGGAGAGGGCGGTGAAGGCGCGGTCGGCGAGGGCGCGGATGCCGACGCGGGTCAGGGCGTCGTGTACGAGACCGTGGTCGGAGGCGGTGTCCGGCTCCCAGAAACGTTTGTGCGGGGAGCGGCCCATCGCGACGATGTCGCGCACGGTCAGCTCGAAGCCGGCGTGCCCGTCCTGGGGGACGCAGCCGATCTTGCGCGCGCGGGCCTTCGGCGGCAGGGCGCGCAGGTCGTCCCCGTCGAGGAGGACCCGGCCGCGGGTGGGGCGCAGCGCGCCGTACACGCAGCGCAGCAGGGTGGTCTTGCCGCTGCCGTTGGGGCCGACGATGCCGACGGTCTCGCCGGGGGCGGCGGTCAGGTCGACGGAGTCGAGGAGGCGGTGGCCGCCGGCCGTGTCGTATGAGAGGGACTCGGTACGGAGCATCGTCACGCGGGGGCTCCTTCGGGGCGGCGGCGCAGCATCCACAGGAAGAACGGCCCGCCGGTGAGGGCGGTCAGTACGCCGACCGGGATGTCCTGCGGGGCCGCGACGGTACGTGCGGCGAGGTCGGCCAGGACCAGGAACGCGGCCCCTGCGAGCGCGACGACGGGCAGCAGGGCGCGGTGCCCGGCGCCGACGGCCATCCGGGCGGCGTGCGGCACCATCAGCCCGACGAAACCGATGGCTCCGCTGAAGGCGACCAGGACGCCGGTGAGCAGGGTCGCCAGGACGAAGACGGCGGCCCGGAAGCGGGCGGTGTCCAGGCCGAGGACGGTCGCGCCCTCCTCGCCGAGCAGGAGCAGGTCGAGGGGGCGGGCGAGGGCGAGCAGCAGCACGGTGCCGGCGGTGAGGACGGCGGCCGGGAACGCGAGGCTGTCCCAGCGGGCGCTGCCGAGTCCGCCGAGGGTCCAGTACAGGACCTCCTGGAGGCGGTCGGCGCGGGCGGAGGTGACCAGGAGCAGGCTGGTCAGCGCGGAGAGGATGTACGAGACGGCGACCCCGGCGAGGACGAGACGCCCGGTGGTGAGCGTGCCGCCGCCGCGGGCCAGGGTGTAGACGAGGACGAGGGAGGCGAGGGCGCCGGCGAAGGCGGCGGTGGGGATCGCCACGGTGGTGGCGATCCCGGCGCCGACGCCGAGGACGATGACGGCCACGGCGCCGGCGGAGGCGCCGGAGGAGACGCCGAGCAGGAAGGGGTCGGCGAGGGGGTTGCGGACGAGCGCCTGCAGGACGGTCCCGATGACGGCGAGCCCGGCGCCGACGACGGCGCCGAGGAGGACGCGGGGCAGCCGGACGTCGAGGACGATGGTGCGGAAGGGGCCGGGGCCGGCGGTGCCGGTGAGGATGTCGGCCAGGTGGCCGGCCGGAATCCGCACGGAACCGAGCAGGAGCCCGCCGAGCGAGGCGGCGACGAGGGCGAGAGCGAGCCCGCCAACGACCACGCCGTACCGCAACCGCGCCCGCCCGGCCTCGCGGCGCGGGTCCGCTTCGCGGGGCCCAGCACCCGCGCCGGGCCGCGAGGCCGCCCCAGCGGGCTCCGGGCCGCCGCCTCCGCGACGCGAGGCCGGAACGGCCGCGCGGGGCGCGGCCGGAGCGGAAGCTTCCGCCGCCGCTCCGCGGCCGGCGGTCGCGGCCGACCTCGCGGGCTCCGCGCCCGCTCCGCGGCGAGGGCCCGGCGCGGCCGGGATGTCGGCTCCCGCCGCCGCTTCGCGGTCACGTGCAGCCGGAACCTCTGGTTCCGCTGCCGCCGCCCGCGGACCAGGCACGGCCGGTGCCGCAGGGACCACTCCTGCCTCGCGGCGCGAGGACCGGTCGGCGGCCGGAGCGGACCCCGCGGGCTCGGCGCCCGCTCCGCGGCGCGGGCCCGGGGCAGCCGCTCCGGGCACGGCCGGGATGTCGGGTTCCGCCACCGCTCCGCGGCTGGCGGCCGGGGCCGTCCCCGCGGGCTCCGCGCCCGCTCCGCGGCGCGGGCCCGGGGCTGCCGCTGCGGGCGCAGCCGGAGCGGAAGCTTCCGCCGCCGCTCCGCGGCCGGCGGTCGCGGCCGACCTCGCGGGCTCCGCGCCCGCTCCGCGGCGAGGGCCCGGCGCGGCCGGGATGTCGGCTCCCGCCGCCGCTTCGCGGTCACGTGCAGCCGGAACCTCTGGTTCCGCTGCCGCCGCCCGCGGACCAGGCACGGCCGGTGCCGCAGGGACCACTCCTGCCTCGCGGCGCGAGGACCGGTCGGCGGCCGGAGCGGACCCCGCGGGCTCGGCGCCCGCTCCGCGGCGCGGGCCCGGGGCAGCCGCTCCGGGCACGGCCGGGATGTCGGGTTCCGCCACCGCTCCGCGGCTGGCGGCCGGGGCCGTCCCCACGGGCTCCGCGGCCGCTCCAAGGCGCGGGCCCGGGGCTGCCGCTGCGGGCGCAGCCGGAGCGGCAGCTTCCGCCGCCGCTCCGCGGCCGGCGGTCGGGGCCGGCCCCGCGGGCTCTGCGCCCGCTTCGCGGCGCGGCCCCGGCGCGGGCCGGGGGTCGGCTTGCGGCTCGGCGGGGCTTGGGGGTTTCGGCGCCGGGGCGTGGCGCGGGGTGGGGTCTTCGGGGGGTGTCACCTTGGCCTACTTCGCCTGCTCCGGGTGGAGTTGGGACGCCAGTTTCGCTATCGCCGCCGGGGCTCGGACTCCCAGGACCGCGTCCGACAGCGGCAGGACCGCGAAGCGCTTGTTCCTGATGGCCGGGACGTCCGCCAGGACCGGGTCGTTGAGGAGGCGCTGCTTCTTCTGGGCCACCGTGGTCGAGCCGTAGTCGTAGATCACGACGACCTCCGGCTTGCGCGCCACGACGTTCTCCCACGACGCGTCACCGAAGGGCTTGTCGAGGTCGGCGAAGACGTTCGTGCCGCCGGCCCGGGTGATGATCTCGTTGCCGATGCCCTTGCCGCCCGCCGTGAACGCCGTCTTGTCGCCGCTGTCATAGACGAACACCGGGACCGGTGTGATGCCCTTCAGGTCCGCCGCCGTCGCGGCCGTCACCGTCTTCGCCTCGCGGACCCACTCGTCCGCGCGGGCCGCGACGCCGAACGTGCGGCCCACCTCGCGGACCTCCTGGTAGAGGTCGTTCAGGGAGGTGCTGCCCGGGGTGCAGTTCTCCACGTTCAGGCGGGTGGCGATGCCGCTCTTGCCCAGGGCCTCGCGGCTGCGGCCCTCGTTCGCCGCGAAGGCGCTCGCGTAACCGCCGTAGACGAAGTCGGGGTTGGCCGCGAGGAGCTTCTCGTACGACGGGTACTCCTTGGCCAGCACCGGGGTGGCCCGGTACTCCCGCTCGTACTCCGGGAGCACCTTGTCGTCGAGGTACGCGGTCCCGGCCAGGGACTTGGCGAGGCCCAGTTCCAGCATCACCTCGGTGACGTGCTGGTTCATGGTGACGGCCCGCTTCGGCGGGGCCTTGAACGTCGTGGTCGTACCGCAGTTGGTGACCGTGTACGGGAAGCCGGCGGCCTTCGCGGCGGGCTGCCCGCCGGGGCCGGGGCTCGTACCGCAGGCGGTGAGCAGGAGCGGGAGCGGGAGCAGCAGGGCCGCTGTGAGAGCGGTGCGCCGGTGCCAGGACATGGCTGTGCCTCCTCCGGGGGATTTCCGCGTCCCCTGGTCGGTGCTGAAGGCGGCAGGTCAGTTCCTGGCTTCCGGGCCGGCCGGTTCGAACGGGTCGAGGTGGCGGGCGGCCTGGTCACAGTGGCGGGACCGTGCCGGATTCACACCGGCTTCCTGGGTCCTGCCGCCTTGTTGTCGGCGCTCAGTGTGGCAGACGGCCCTTAGGGGGTGTCCAGCCGATCATGCCGGGCTCCCGTCGCCTGGCACGCACATCTGCGGCGTTGGCCGACTCCGGCCATAGCTCCGCTATGGCCGAATCCGGCCGCCTTGCAGCTGCACGCACCAGGCGCCGCTCGCTGATCCGGCCTGATCGGCCGGACACCCCCTCAGTACGTCTCCACCACCTTGACGTCTTCCTCCGTGATCACGCCGTCCACGATGCGGAACGAGCGGAACTGGAAGGGCCCGGCCTCGTCCGTGTCGGCGGTGGACACCAGCACATAGTGGGCGCCCGGCTCGTTGGCGTACGAGATGTCCGTGCGGGACGGGTACGCCTCCGTCGCGGTGTGCGAGTGGTAGACGACCACCGGCTCCTCGTCCCGGTCGTCCATCTCCCGGTAGAGCTTCAGCAGGTCGGCCGAGTCGAACTCGTAGAACGTGGGCGAGCGCGCGGCGTTCAGCATCGGGATGAACCGCTCGGGCCGCCCGGTGCCCGCCGGGCCGGCGACGACGCCGCACGCCTCGTCGGGGTGGTCCTCACGGGCGTGGGCGACGATGGCGTCGTACAGGGCCTGGGTGATGGTGAGCATGAGCACGAGGATAAGCAGACGGCCCCCGGATCTGAGATCCGGAGGCCATCTGGTGAGACGCAGAGGCGTTACTTCGAGACGCTCTCGTATTCCGGCGTGCGCTTCGCGATCTGCGGGTTGCGGCTCTTCAGGACCGCCCAGCCGATGGCCAGGCCGACCGCCCAGACGGCCGCCACGATCAGGGAGACGCGCGCGTCCTTGTCGTACGCGATCATGCCGGTCACGAAGACCAGGAAGACCAGCGCGACCCAGCTGAACTTCGCGCCGCCCGGCGCCGGGAACGAGGAGGCCGGGAGCCGGCCGGCGTCCACCGCGCGGCGGTAGCGGATGTGGCTGACCAGGATCATCATCCAGGTCCAGATGCCGGCGGCGGTGGCCACCGAGACGACGTACACGAAGGCCTTCTCCGGGACGACGTAGTTGAGGATGACGCCGATGCCCATGAGGGCGACGGAGACGGCGATGCCGACGGCCGGGGTCCGGCGCGCGTTGAGCTTGCCGAAGGCCTTGGGCGCCTCGCTGTTGGCGGCGAGGTCGCGCAGCATGCGGCCGGTGGAGTACATGCCCGAGTTGCAGGACGACAGCGCCGCGGTCAGCACCACGAAGTTGACGATGCCGGCGGCGAGCGGGATGCCGATCTTCTCGAAGGCGTGGACGAACGGGCTCTGGCCCGCCGAGAACTCGGTCCACTTGACCACGGCGAGGATGACGAGCAGCGCGCCGACGTAGAAGACGATGATCCGCCAGGGCAGCGTGTTGATGGCCTTGGGGAGCGTCTTCTCCGGGTTCTCGGACTCGCCCGCCGTGACACCGACGAGCTCGACGGCGAGGTAGGCGAACATGACGCCCTGGAGGGTCATCAGGCTGGAGCCGATGCCGTTCGGGAAGATGCCGCCGTGCGCCCAGAGGTTGGAGGCGGCGGCGGTGTCACCCGCGTCGGAGAAGCCGAGCGTGAGGACGCCGAGACCGATCACGATCATGCCGATGATCGCGGTGACCTTGACCATCGAGAACCAGAACTCGACCTCGCCGAAGATCTTGACCGAGATCAGGTTGACGCCGAAGAGCACCACCAGGAAGACCAGGGCGCTGACCCATTGCGGGATTTCGGGGAACCAGAAGTGCATGTAGATGGCCGCTGCGGTCAGCTCGGCCATGCCGGTGACGACCCACATGAGCCAGTAGGTCCAGCCGGTGACGTAGCCGAAGAACGGGCCGAGGAACTCGCGGGCGTACTCCGCGAAAGAGCCCGAGACCGGCCGGTAGAGGAGCAGCTCGCCGAGTGCCCGCATGATGAAGAAGATCACGACGCCCGCGAGGGCGTACATGAGGATGATGCTGGGCCCGGCCTTGGCGATGTTGGCGCCTGCGCCCATGAACAGGCCGACGCCGATGGCGCCGCCGATCGCGATCATCTGGACCTGGCGGCTGCCGAGTCCGCGCTCGTATCCCTCTTCGGGAGTGCCGCCCGCGGCCTCATTGCCGTCGTGATGCTTGTCGACCTGCACTGAGGTCATGGTGGTGCGCCCTTTCTCCATGCCGGTCCGTGCCGTTGTTGGCTACGGATCGGGTCCTCGATCCCCCCGGATGTGGATGGAGTTGCACGCCGGCGATCAGCCGGCCAAGCACCCCTGCGGGACATGGGTGGCGTCCCGTCAGCGGTCGTGAAGATCTATCACGCTCGCCTCGGTGATCCACAGGGTCGGATGTGATGCACACCACAGGAAGAAGCGGACAAAAGTCCTCAGGCGCAGCAAAAGAAGTGATCACGGTAACGTGATCGTTATCCGGATTTGAGCGTCCGTTGAGCGAACAGAAGCCTGCGAAATCAGGACATCAGGGTTTCGACGAGGGTTTCCTGGAGGCCGCCGAGCCAGAGGTACGCCATCACCATCGGCTTGCGCGGATCGTCGTCCGGCAGCCGGTACAGCTCGCCGCTCTCGTCCTCGTCGGTGACCTCCAGCCGGGCGCCGATGGCCAGCCGCAGGTCGTTCAGGGCGCCGAGCCACTGCCGCGATTCACCCTCGGTCAGTTCCAGTACCGCCCCGCCGTCGCCGCCCGCGCTGAGCGCGTCCAGGGTGCGGACCATCGCGAGGGCGTCGTCGCGCTTGCGGGCGCGCAGGTCGTTCTCCGTGAAGCGGCGGAACTCGGCGGAGCGGGCGCGCAGCTCCTCGTCGGCCCACGAGCCGGGCGAGCCTGGCGAGTCGGCCGATCCGGCCGCGTCGGGGCCGGCGTACGCGTCCGGGCCCGCGTACGCGTCGGGGAAGAGGCGGGCCAGCGCCGGGTCGGACGGCGGCTCGCTCGGGCCCTCGGCGAAGAGCGCGGCCAGCGGGTCCTCGCCCTCCGCGGGCGCGTCGCCGGGGCCGATCAGTTCGAGCAGCTGGACGGCCAGGGAGCGCAGGATCGAGATCTCGACCTCGTCGAGGGCCACGGCCGCGCCGCCGCCCTTCAGTGGCACGAAGGTGCCGGGGTGTGCCGCCATCAGCCGCGGTCCTGCGAGAGGGTCGCCCAGAGGCCGTACCCGTGCATCGCCTGCACGTCGCGCTCCATCTCCTCGCGGGAGCCGCTCGAGACGACCGCCCGGCCCTTGTGGTGGACGTCCAGCATGAGCTTGTGCGCCTTGTCCTTGGGATAGCCGAAGTAGGCCTGGAAGACGTAGGTCACGTAGCTCATGAGGTTGACCGGGTCGTTGTGGACGAGTGTGACCCACGGGACGTCGGGCTCGGGTACCGCGAAGGTTTCCTCGGCCGATTCGGTGCGTTCGATCTCTACGGGAGCAACACTCACTTGTCCCATGCTGCCACTGGGAGGGGTCCATCGCACAAACGGCTCGCACATCTCGTCACTCTGACGAGATGTGGAGTAGCATTCTCGTCATGAACACTGCGGACCTGGGCCTGCCGGTGGACGTTCCGTCGACCGCGCTCTTCACCGACCAGTACGAGCTCACGATGTTGCGGGCGGCACTGAAGGCGGGCACCGCCGACCGCCGCTCCGTCTTCGAGGTCTTCACCCGCCGGCTGCCCGAGGGGCGTCGCTACGGAGTCGTCGCAGGCATCGGCCGGGTCCTGGACGCCGTGGAGAACTTCCGCTTCGACAACGGGGTCCTGGAGTTCCTGCGGGAGCACGCCGTCGTGGACGCGCCCACGCTGGACTGGCTGGCGGACTACCGGTTCAGCGGGGACATCTGGGGCTATCCGGAGGGCGAGGTGTACTTCCCCGGCTCGCCGGTCCTGCGGGTCGAGGGCACCTTCGGCGAGTGCGTGCTGCTGGAGACCGTGATCCTGTCCATCCTCAACCACGATTCGGCGATCGCGGCGGCGGCCTCCCGGATGGCGGTGGCCGCGGGGGGCCGGCCGCTCATCGAGATGGGCGCCCGGCGCACGCACGAGCTGGCGGCCGTCGCCGCCGCGCGCGCCGCGTACGTCGGCGGGTTCAGCTCCACCTCGGACCTCGCGGCGGGCTTCCGGTACGGGATTCCAACCGTCGGCACCAGCGCGCACGCCTTCACCCTGCTGCACGACACCGAGCGGGACGCCTTCACCGCGCAGGTCGCCTCGCTCGGCGGCGGTACGACGCTGCTGGTGGACACGTACGACGTGGCCGAGGCGGTCCGTACGGCCGTGGACGTCGCCGGGACGGACCTCGGCGCGGTACGCATCGATTCGGGCGACCTGCTGCTGGTCGCGCACCGGGTGCGGCACCAGCTCGACGAGCTGGGCGCGACCGGGACGAGGATCGTGGTGACCTCGGACCTGGACGAGTATGCGATCGCCTCGCTGGCCGCGGCGCCGGTGGACGCGTACGGCGTGGGAACGCAACTGGTGACCGGCAGCGGTCACCCCACCTGCTCGATGGTCTACAAGCTGGTCGCGCGCGCCGGATCGGCCGACCCCAGGGCGCCGCTGGTGCCGGTGGCGAAGAAGTCGCTGGGCGGGAAGCTCTCGGTGGGCGGCCGGAAGTGGGCCGCCCGGCGGACGGACGCGGACGGGGTCGCGGAGGCGGAGGTGCTCGGCACCGGCCCGGTACCGGCCGAACTGGCCGAGCGGCAGCTGCTGGTGGAGCTGGTCAAGGGGGGCGAGGTGGTGGCCCGGGAGCCCCTGGACACGGCCCGCGCCCGCCACACGGCGGCCCGGGCGAACCTGCCGCTGTCGGCGATGCAGCTGTCCCGGGGGGAGGCGGTCATCCCCACGGAGTACGCGTGAGCCCCGGCCGGTGCCCCGGCAGCGCGGGGGCGCCCTCTGCCGGTGGGGGCCTGGAGCCTCTACGCTCGGTAAGCGGCTCCCCGCGCCCCCCGCCCGCACCGCATCCGCATCCGCATCCGCCGCATTCTCCAGCCGAAGGAAGCACGCCATGCACCGCGCCTTGATCGTCGTCGACGTTCAGAACGACTTCTGCGAGGGCGGCAGCCTCGCGGTCACAGGGGGTGCGGATGTCGCCGCGGCCATCACCGACCTGATCGGCCAGGCGCCCGCCGGCTACCGCCATGTCGTCGCCACCCGCGACCACCACATCGACCCGGGCGACCACTTCGCCGTACCGCCGGCGGCACCCGACTACGAGCGCTCCTGGCCGGTGCACTGCGTGGCGGGCACGGAGGGCGTCGGGTTCCACCCGAACTTCGCCCCGGCCGTCGCCTCCGGCGCGATCGCCGCGGTCTTCGACAAGGGCGCGTACGCGGCGGCGTACAGCGGCTTCGAGGGCCTCGACGAGAACGGCACCTCCCTCGCGGACTGGCTGCGCGCCCGCGAGGTCACCGAGGTGGACGTGGTCGGCATCGCCACCGACCACTGCGTCCGCGCCACCGCCCTGGACGCGGTCCGCGAGGGCTTCGTCACGCACGTACTCCTGGACCTGACCGCGGGCGTCGCGGAGCACACCACGGACCGCGCCCTGGAGGAGATGCGCGAGGCCGGAGTAAAGCTCTCCGGAAAGCCGGTGGTGTAGGCCTCAGGGGCGGACGCCGTCGCAGGTGATGGTCAGGTGGCGGGGGCCGCGCAGCACCGCGTTCTGCCGGTACGGGGGCGGGTCCTCGACCAGACGCGGGTTGTCGAGCCTTCGTGCCAGCTCGGTCAGGGCGAGCTGCGCCTCCAGCCGGGCGAGCGGCGCGCCGAAGCAGCTGTGGATGCCGCTGCCGAAGCCGAGGTGCTGGATGTCCTTGCGGTCCGGGTCGAACCGGTCGGGGTCGGTGAAGCGCTTCGGGTCCCGGTTGCCGGAGGCCAGGACGAGCCAGACCGACGCCCCTTTGGGGATCGTGACGCCGCCGATCTCGATGTCCGCGAGCGTGGTGCGCTGCGGCACCAGCTGCACCGGGGGCTCGTAGCGCAGCAGCTCCTCCACGAGCGGGACGGACAGGCGCGGTTCGTCGCGCAGCCGCTGGAGCACGTCCGGGTGGCGCAGCAGGGTGAGCATGCCGTTGGTGATGAGGTTGACCGTCGTCTCGTGGCCGGCGATCAGCAGGAGGGCCGCGGTGCTGAGCAGCTCCATGGTGGTCATCGGCCCGTCCGGTCCATGACTGGTCGCCAACTCGGAGAGCATGTCGTCGACGGGCGCCTTGCGGCGCTCCTCGATCAGCCCGGCCAGGTACATGCCGAGCTCGGTCCGCGTCTGGTTCAGGACGCGGTTCCGCTCGGCGGGATCCGCGTCCGGGTCCGGGTCCAGGCCCGCGGCCAGGGTGTCGGCCCAGACGTGGAAGCGGGGCTCGTCCTCGCGCGGCACCCCGAGCAGCCGGCAGATCACGGTCACCGGAAAGGGGTAGGCGAACTGGTCGACGAGATCGATCCGGCCCCCGCTCGCGCCCCCGCCCCCCGCTCCGTCCGTGGGGCCGTCCGTGGAGCCGTCCATGAGGCCGTCGACGAGGTCGGAGACGATCGTGGTGAGTTCACCGCGCATGGCGTCGACACGACGGGGACTGTGGGGCGGGCCGAAGGGACGGTTCGTCATCCGGCGCAGCCGGTCGTGCTCCGGCGGGTCGAGTTTCAGGAAGCTGGGCGGCAGCGTCGTCTCCTCCTCCCCCTGGGACAGCTCCTCGCCTGCCCGCGCCGTGAGATTGCGGGCGTCGGAGCTGATCCGCGGGTCGTGCAGGAGGCTCTGGATCTCGTAGTAGGTGCTGACGACGTACGGGCCGTCTCCCTCATGGGCCACCGGCGTCTTGCGGAGCTCGGCGTACAGGGGGTACGGGTCCGCGCGGTTGGCGTGGTCCAGGATCTGCCGCAGGAGCGTGGCGTGCGTCATGAGGGGTCCTCGCGGGCGTGGGGTGGGCGTGGGCGTGGAGGTCAGGGCCGGGCGGGGGTGAAGGTGATCCGCCGGTCGGCCGGCGAATAGCCGCTGAGGGTGACGGTCGGACCGTGGGTGGGGACCGACGGGTCCGGGAAGCCGGCCGGGACCGGGTGCCGGCCCTCGGGGCGGCGGTCCACGGTGGGGAACGGCGGCGGGAACGGCGCCGTCGTCTCGATGAGCTGCTGGTAGAACTGCAGCCACCGCGACTGGTCGAAGGTGACGGCGCCGATGACGCGTCCCTGGTATCCGTACACACCGGTGAACCGCCGCTCGGCGAGCGAGCCCTGGGCGACGAGGAGCTCCTCGCCCATGGACGGGACGCCCACGGACTTGATGTTCACCCCGAACTGGGAGGACCAGAAAGCCGGCACCCACAGGTGCGGGCGGCGGTCCACGCTCTCGCTCAGCATGTTGTGCGCGGCGGTCTCGGCCTGTGCGACGGCGTTGCCCCAGTGCTCCAGGGACAGGAACTGATAGCCGAACAGCGCGTGCGGTGAACGTGCCACGTCGCCGGCCACGAAGATGTCGTCGGTGACGATGCCCCGGATGTCGAAGGCCCGGCAGCCGGCGTCGCAGGCGATGCCCCGGGGGCCGGCGCCGAGGCCGGATCCCGCGAGCCATTCGGTGTTGCGGGTGGCACCGAGCGAAACGACCACCACGTCCGTCTCGATAGTGGCCCCGTCGGACAGGTGCGCCGCGCGGACCCGCCGCGCCGAGTCGCCCTCCAGCCCGGTGACCATGACGCCGCACCGCAGGTCAACTCCGTTCTCGCGCTGCAGCTCGGCGGCCACCTCGCCCACGACACCGCCGAGCGCGCCGACCAGCGGCGCGGCCGCCCGTTCCGCGACGGTGACCGGAAGCTCGCGCTCACGGCAGGCGGAGGCGATCTCCGAGCCGGTGAAGCCGGCGCCGATCACCAGCACCCGGCGGGGCCCGTCCGCCAGCCGCCGCTGCAGGGCGGCCGCGTCGTCGCGAGTGCGCAGCACGAAGACCCCGTCGAGCTCCGCCTCGCTCTCGTTCGGCCAGGGCCGCGCCCGGACGCCCGTCGCGATCAGCAGCCGGTCGTACTCCACCTCGTCCCCGTCGGCCAGCCGCACCCGCCGGGCCGCCATGTCCAGCCCGGTGGCCGCGACACCGAGCCGCCACCGCGCGTCCAGCTTCCGGCGCCGGGGCAGGGCGGTATGGTCGGCGGTCGCCTTGCCCAGGAGAACCTGCTTGGACAGCGGGGGCCGGTCGTACGGCTCATAGGGTTCGTCGCCGATCAGGGTGAGCGAGCCGGCGAAGCCCTCGTCCCGCAGGGTTTCCGCGGCCCTGAGGCCGGCGAGGGAGGCGCCCACGATCACGATGCGCCCTTCGCGTTTGAGCCGGCCGAGGTACTCGCCGTCACTGTGCACGGGACGCCCCCTCCGCCGGCCCGGCCGCTTCGGGCTCGCCATGTCCGTCGAGATCCTCGACGAGGATGGCCTGGACCGGGCACGCGGCGACGGCCTGTGCCACGTTGTCCCGCTGTGCCTCGTCGGCGTGCGGGCTGTACGACAGTGCCTCGTCACCCCGCATGGCGAAGACGTCGGGGGCGAGGAACGCGCACTGCGCGTACCCCTGGCAGCGGTTGAGATCGACGACAAGCCTCACCCGGATCCGTCCCTTCCGTGGACTGGTCCCTCCTCGATGCCGTGCATCGCCAGCATGAGAGGGCGGGCGCGGTTCCGCCCGTCGTGGTGAGCCGAACGAGTGGCGGTCAGGCGGCGCCGGGGCGGCGCGGACGGGACCGCAGGCCGGTCCGGAGGATGTGGACGCTCACGATCAGGGACCAGAACGGGAAGATCAGTTCGGACCAAGGGATGCCCGGCCCCAGGAACAGCAGGGTCAGGCCGGTGAGGTAGCCCAGGAGGGTGAGCGGGCGCGGGAAGAAGCCGAGGCGGTGACCGATGGCCGAGGTCGTGAAGGTGAACACGGCGGCCATCCGCATCGCGTAGGTCGTCATCAGGGTGTACGCGAAGTGCTTGCCGAAGTTCCCGGCCGACCCGTCCGGGTCCGGCCCGCCCGCGTCCGGCCCGGCGGCGTCCAGCACGCCGCCGGCCGCCGCCGCGGCCCCGAAGAGGGTGGCCACGAAGAGCAGGCCGCTGCCCAGGAAGACGGTGGCGACGAATCTGTCCTCCCGCTCTCCGGCCTGCGAGCGCAGCGCGCCCATGAACCACAGGAAGAAGATCCCGGCGAACGGTACGAGCGCGAGCGCCGTACGCACCGCCTGCCTTTGCGCGGGGTCGGCCGACACATCGGCCTCCTCCCCTCCTTCCGGCAGTGCCACCCGGACCAGCACGATCGCGGCCGCGATCAGCAGCGCGAAGAAGATCCCCGCCACTCCTGCCGCCCGGGGGGTCTGCAGCCGCTGCTCGTGCGACGCCATGGACCGCTCGCTTTCTCCCCCGTACCAGCAAGCGGTGTCGTCCGCGGACGCGCCACCGGGACCACCCGGGAGAGTGAGCACGCGGGAGCCGCGTCAGCCACGCGGGAGCCGCGTCAGCTGCGGAGCAGCGCTCGTATCGGGTGCCAGAGTTCTTCCGCGTCCTGGGGGGCGCCCCGCCAGAGGAGGCCGTCCGGGTGGTGCAGGACGGCCGTGACCTCGTCCGGAGTGGGCGGTTCCGCGTTGCCGCGGAGGTAGACCGCGCGCAGGCCCAGGTTCCGCAGCCGGGTCAGGGCGCGGGCGCGGTTGGCCGCGTGGACGAGGACGCGTACCGGGCCGTTGGCGTCCGGGGCGGCCGCGCCTCCTTCGTACTTCGGCCGCGGAAGCGTGAGCGCGACCACCACACTGCCGTTCGGCAGCTTGCTGAAACCTCCACCGGCCATGCCCGTCCAGCTCCCCCGTGAGACGTCACTGTCATCGCGTGTCTGTCACCGTGTTCGACCTGCTGTCAATAAGCAGCTCGTAGGACGCATCTAAACGCGAACGGCCGCCGCCCGCTAGAGGGCGACGGCCGATCATGCGCTGACCTGCGATTTTACGAATTACTTGGTCGACGGACCGACCTTTACCGTGATCGTCTGGCCGCTCTTCGGCTCCTTGACGATCGAGATCCGGGTGTTGGTGTCAGGAACCTGAACGCTTCCGGTCGGGTTCTCCGCGTACCAGTACGTCCCCTTGCGGTCGTCGAAGACCGGGTTGCCCTTCTGCGCCTTCACCCGCACCGGCTGGCCGGCGTTGTGCAGCGTGAAGCCGTCCGTGGCGTACCGGCTGAACGGCGCGTCGAAGGGCTGGATCTTGTTGCGCATCAGGGTGCCGTCCGCCCACTTCAGCGGCTTGGCGTGGGCGTCGACCGGCAGGATCAGGCCCTTGCCCGGGTGGACGCTGACGTTGTTGTCCTTCTGGGAGGTGTCCCACAGCCAGACCAGCAGGCCGGTCTGGTACGGGTAGTGCTCGACCCAGTCGGGACGGGTACCGAGGAAGCCGAAGTTGTACGGGCCGACCTTCAGCGTCTGGTCGTACGACACGTACTGGCGGTTCTCGGCCAGGTAGTACTGCGGGTACTCCTGCGTGAAGGACTCGCCGATGCGCGAGAAGCCCTTCGCGGTCCAGCCGTTGTCGTCGCCCTCGGCGCCGTCCGTGAAGAGCGGCGAGCCGTCGGCGGTGACGGTGATGGCGTCGGCGGTGAAGCCCTTGCCGCCCGCGCCGCCGTCCGTCTGGTAGCGGAAGCGGACGTCGATCTTCTTGCCCGCGTAGGCGTCCAGCGGGTAGACGAGCTTCTTCCAGGCGCCCGAGACATCGGTCAGCGCCGGGTTGTTGGCGGCGTCGCGCGGGAGCGCCTTGCCGTCGGCCGTACCGTCGACGGCCGTCCAGTTGGCGCCGCCGTCGGTGGAGACCTCGGTGTACAGGTAGTCGTACTCGGCCTCGATGTCGTACCAGCCCTGAAGCTCCAGGGAGGCCTTGGACTTGCCGGTGAGGTCGACCGACCGGGTGAGGGTGTTCTTGAGGTCGTCACCCATGTCGCTCCACCACTGCTTCGAGCCCTCGGCGGGCTTGACGACAGTCGTGGTGACCGGCTTCTTCGGCAGCTCGACGACGAGCGCCTGCTTGTTCTTGGTGTTGTACGCCGACACGCCCAGCTTGTGGGTCGACTTCGTCGCGGCCTTGGCCTTGTCGTAGTCGAGCCAGCCCAGCTGGAGCTTGTCCCAGGCGGTCATGTCGCCGGGCAGGTCGCCGATCGCGTCCTTGCCGGTACCGAGCCAGGAGCCCGCCGACATCAGGGACCAGAAGCCGACCGAGTTCTCGGCGCCGCCGGTGGTGTCGTACAGGTCCGGCAGGCCGAGGTCGTGGCCGTACTCGTGCGCGAAGACACCGAGGCCGCCGTTCTCGGGCTGCATGGTGTAGTCGCCGACCCAGATGCCGGTGCTGCCGATCTCGGTGCCGCCGGCCTTGTTGTGCGCGGGGCCGGTCTTGCCCGCGCTCGTGCCGTAGGCGTACCAGCGGTGCGCCCACAGGGCGTTGGTGGCCTGCGCGCCGCCGCCCGCGGACTCGTCCTCGCCGGCGTGCACGATCTGGAAGTGGTCGATGTAACCGTCGGCCTCGTTGAAGTTGCCGTCGGCGTCGAAGTCGTAGCGGTCCCACTGGTCGTACGCGGCGAGCTGCGCCTTGATCTGGGCGTCGGTCTTGCCGGCCGCCTTCTGCGCCGCGGCCCAGGCGGTCACACCGTCGCGGACGGTGTCCCAGACGTTGGCGCAGTTGGACTGGCCGCAGTAGTTGGAGCCGTAACGGGCCTCGTTGTAGTCGACCTTGACCCAGTCGGAGACATCGCCCTCGACCGAGTAACGGCCCGAGGAGGTCTTCTCGAAGTACGTCTTGAGCGAGTGCTTGCCCTTGCCCGTACCGAAGTAGAGCTCCTGGAAGTGCTTGCGGTCGTAGTCCTTCTGCCAGGCCGTGCTGTTGTCCTTGGCACGGTCCGGCTCGGCTATCCGGTTGTGCAGCGGGCCGGGCTCGCCGCCGTACTTCTTCACCGGCGACTTGGGGCCGTCGGGGCCGTCCGGGTCGAACATCGTGGTGTCGTCGACCTTGTCGCCGAACTCCACCAGGATCGTGAAGATCTTGTCGGTCTTCTCGCGGCCGAGCTCGACGTACTTGCGGTCGTCGAGCTTGACGACCTTCGACGCGCCGCGCTTCTCCACCTTCAGGTCGCCCGCGAGGACCTGCTCCAGGGCGGCTTCGCGCTGCTGCTCCTGCTGCTTGCTGAACGGGCCCTCGAGATCGTGCTCGACGTGCCCCTTCTCCATGGCCGCCGGGTCGTGGCGGTCGACCGCCACGGCTCCCGGTGCCTTGTCGTCTGCCTGGGCCGTGGCGTACGTGGACGCCGTCGCCGCGCACGCGGCCATGGTGACGGCCACGGCGGCAGCCTTGACCGCTCTCCTCTTACTGGTCACTTGATGTGTTCCCCTCCCGCGGCCGCAAGGGCACGGACCGAAGGGTGGGGGTTCCGGCGCGGCACGCGTCTCAAGTGACGACATTCGACCGGAGTTGACGGAGAAAAGACAGACCTTGACTTGCACAGGCCAAGTGCACTATGTGCGGGGTTCCGCTTCCGTTATCCGGTCGCCCGACGCCGGTGCGGCTTCCCGCAGGCACGGCCGGGCCCCCTGGCCGCGCGCGTCGGCGCACCGCCAACAGGCGCGTTCGTCCCACCTGTTGGGACGGCGAATGACCCCGTGCGCCCCCGATGCTTCAGCACCGTGGGTTAGGTCACGCTTACCGGCCGTTCCACTCGGGCATCCACCGTCGTAGAGTCGCTGGAGAGTGCGACCGAGTTGAGCAGACCGCCCATCCGCTGTTCGTTGTCTTCGAGGACGGATCACGCCATGCCGCGTCCGACTGCCGCACAACTCGCTTACGGTTCGGCCACCGTCATCGCCTCCACCATCGCCATGCTCCTGCTCTCGCAGACCAGCACGGGCCCGGGGGTCGCGGTCATCTCGGCGGCGGCTCTCGTACTCGGCGTCCTCGTCGCCCTGATCGTGCCCGCGCCGAACACGACGGCACGCACGGTTCGTTCGAACCGTGCGTCCGTGTCCGCGAGCGAGCCGGAACCCGCCGCGCGGGTGCACTCACTGCACCGCTGAGCCGAGCGGGCCCCCGTAAAGGCCCTAGTTGCTGGTGACCACCACCGTCTTGCCCGCCTTGTCGTGCAGGCCCTGTTTGTACGGCTTGTCGGTCAGGATCGTGATGGCCAGCACGATCTCCCAGATGCAGGGGCAGCACAGCAGCGCCGGCAGCCACAGCACGGTGGCGCGCATCAGCGACGCGTTGGTGTCCGGGGTGCTGCCGTCGTTGAGCATGGCCACACGCAGGTTCAGCAGCTTCTTGCCGACGGTCTGGCCCGACTTCTTCACCATCAGGGTGTCGTAGCCGATGAAGGCCACGATCCCGATCAGCGTGAAGAGCAGTCCGGTGCCGCTGTACGACTGGACGAACACCTCGGAGGCGTCGTCGTCCCCATCCAGGTTGAAGCGGCTGGTGAACGGGATCTGGATGAGGGCCAGCGGGATGGCGATGATGAGCGCGTCGATGATGCGCGCCACGAGCCGCTTGCCGAAGTCGGCGAGCGGCGGCATCCCGGAGAGCGGATCGGGCGGGCCGTATCCTCCCCCGCCGCCGTAGGGGTCGTACGGCGGAGGCGGCACCCCGCCCCCGCCGCCGTAGGGAGACCCCGGACCGGGTGGAGTACCGGGCGGAGTGTCGTACGGAGAACCACCGGCCGGGGGCGGCTGTTCGGGCGGCGGCTTCTTGAGGAACGGGTCGTCCTCGGGCGGCTGGCCGGGCGGCGGCGGGTCGGTGCTCATGGCCGTAGTCGACCGCGAGCGGGGGCCCGCCGCAACGGATGCGTGCCGTTCGGGGGAACGGTCGCTGATCGGCCTGATCGGCCGGACAGCCCCTAGCCGGCCACGAACGTCCGGGCCGCCTTGTCGTGCCAGCACTGCCGCCACGGCCGGTCCACCAGGCACCACAGCACATTGACGATCCCGACGGCGAGCGCGCCGAGCAGCGCGTACACCAGCCAGCGGCGCAAGGCCGCGCCGAACGACGGGGGTTCGTGCGACTCGATGTCCCTCACCTGGACACCGCAGACCTTCTTGCCGAGGGTGCGGCCCCACTTCGCGGTCGGCAGCGCCTCGTAGAGGACACCGAAGACGAGCAGGGCGCCGAGCACGATCCCGAGGTAGCCGGCGGTGGTCCCGTCGATCAGCCAGACGGTCACCGTCTCCCCGGACAGCTTGGCCGCGTCGACCTTGTCGTCGATGTGGTCGACCGCCTTGGTGAACAGCGGTACGGCGACCGCACCCACGACCGCGCCGAGCATCACCGAGTCGATGAGCCGCGCCGCCAGCCGCCTGCCGAGGCCGGCGGGCCGGGCCGACGCCTGGGCCTCGGCCATCCGCTGGAACGGGTCACTGACCGGCGGCTTCCACGGCGTCACCGGCTGCTGCTCCGCCTCGGCCGAACGGGCGAGCTGGTGCACCTGCTGCGGCCAGGACGCGGCGCCGCCACCGGCCCCGGACGCGAGCGGGGTCGCGGGAGCCGGCTCGGGCGTCGCGGCGGCCTGCTGGGGCCGGGGCTGCACGGACTGCGGCGGCTGCGGCTGCTGCGGGTGCTGCGGCTGTACGGGTCGCTGGGGCGGGACGGGCTGCTGGGGCGGCGGCGCCACCGGCTGCGGCTCGGCGGGGGCCTGCGGCTGGGCCGGCTGCGCCTGGGCGGGTACCGAGGGCCGCGGTGTGGTGCCGGCGGCCGGGGCGGTGGCGCGGATGGACATCGTGCCGTCCGTACGGCTCGTACGGGCGGAGACGCCGCCCGGCGCCCGCATGCCCGGCAGCGCGCCCCCGCTGGGGTCCTCCTCCCCGGACGAGGCCGGAGTCGGGGCCGGGGGCGACGGCGCTGCTGCGGCCGGGGCGGCCGGCGAACGGGGGTCCTGCGCGGGCGTACCCCAGGCGACGCGGTTGTCCAGGTCGCCGCCGAAGCCGGTCTGCCGCGAGGTGTCGGCCTGCCACGCGGAAGCCGGTTCCGGACGGCTGCCGTGCAGGTCGTCGGGCACGGACCCCTGCTGCGACCGCGGCAGCGGCTCCTGCTCCGGGCCCGGGTCCTCGTCGAGGAAGACCGGCCCGGTCTCGTCGTGCGCGGGCGCGGCGGGCGCGGGGCGACTCGTCCCGGGCACCCAGGCGGCCCCGTTCCAGTACCGGACATATCCAGGAATCGACGGATCGGGGTAGTAGCCCTCACGGGCTGCGCTCTCGCCGTCACCAGGAGAAGCCACCAAGGTCCCCAACTCCGATCATCACCAACACAATCCAGGGAGGACATTAACGAAGAACCCGCGGCCGGTTGGAAAGAGACCGGGAGAATGCCCGCGTTCGGGCGACAGTCCGAAAATCCCGCCGTCCGGCTGGTAGGGCCTGTCCGGCGGATCAGGGCCGGATAGGACGCGGCGTCTGGTGCGGTGCATCGCAAGGCGCCGGAGTGCCCTAATAGCGGAGCTATTCGGGAATTTCGGCAACGCGGCGAGGTGCCGTGCCAGACGCCGTGGCCCCGGCCAAGATCCGCCGGACAGGCCCTGTGAGCCCGCCCCGGGAAAATCGTCGCGGAAGTCGCGTCATAACCGGCGGCCGGACCGGTCTCTCCTTGTGCAAGCCCGTACCAGGAGAGGAACGCCCCTCATGCACACCGTGGTGGAACGCGAGCTGGAGATCGACCTGGTGCTGTCGCCCGAGCGCAGCATCGCCGTCCCGGCCCGGCTGGCCTATCGCACCGACGACCCGTACGCCGTGCACATCATCTTCCACATCGGCTCCGACTTCCCCGTCCACTGGACCTTCGCCCGCGAGCTGCTGGTCGAGGGGGTGTTCCGGCCGTGCGGGCACGGCGACGTCCGGATCTGGCCGACGAAGGCCGACGCGCGCAGCATCGTCTGCATGGCGCTGAGCTCGCCCGAGGGCGACGCGCTGCTGGAGGCGTCGGCGGCCGCCGTGTCGGCCTGGCTGGAGCGGACGCTCCGGGTGGTCCCGCCGGGCACCGAGGCCGGGCGCCTCGGTATCGACGACGGCCTGGCGGAGCTGCTCGCGCCGGCCCCCGGGGTCCGCGACGAACTGTGGCTGAGCGACCCGTGGCCGTCCGACGAGTCCACCGACGGGGACGGGTGAGGCGGCGCCCCGGCGCGCCCGCTCGCACTGGTGTCCCCAGGCCTGTCCGGCGGATCCCGGCTCAGAAGAGCTTGCCGGGGTTGAGCAGTCCGAGCGGGTCGAAGGTCTGCTTGATGCCCCGCTGCAATTCGACGCCCACCGGCCCGAGTTCGCGGGCCAGCCAGTCCTTCTTCAGTACCCCCACGCCGTGCTCGCCGGTGATCGTGCCGCCCAGGCTCAGGCCCAGCGCCATGATCTCGTCGAAGGACTCGCGGGCGCGCCGCGACTCGTCGGGGTCCGCGGCGTCGAAGCAGACGACGGGGTGGGTGTTGCCGTCGCCCGCGTGGGCGCACACGCCGATGGTGAGCCCGTACTTCTCGGCGATGGCCGAGGTGCCCTCCAGCATCGCGCCGAGCCGGGAGCGGGGCACACACACGTCGTCGATCATCGTGGCGGACTTGACGGTCTCCAGTGCCGTGAGGGACATCCGCCGCGCCTGGAGGAGCAGTTCGGACTCGGCGGCGTCCTCGGCCGGGACGACCTGCGTGGCGCCGGCGGCCGTACAGAGCTCGCCGACCGCGGCCAGGTCGTCGGCGGGGTCGGGGGTGTCGAAGGCGGCGAGCAGCAGTGCCTCGGTGGACTCGGGCAGTCCCATCCGGGCCATCCTGTTGACGGCCTGGATGGTCGTACGGTCCATCAGTTCGAGCAGCGACGGCACATGGCCGAGCCGCATGATCTCGCAGACGGCCTCGCAGGCGGCGGCAGCGGAGGGGAACTCGGCGGCGAGCGCGAGCTGCCGCGGAGGGGTGGGCCTGAGGGCGAGGACGGCGCGGACGACGATGCCGAGGCTGCCCTCGGAGCCGACGAACAGCCGGGTGAGGTCGTAGCCGGCGACGCCCTTGGCGGTGCGGCGGCCGGTGGTCAGCAGACGGCCGTCGGCGAGGACGACGTCGAGCCCGAGGACGTACTCGGCGGTGACGCCGTACTTCACGCAGCACAACCCTCCCGAGGCGGTGCCGATGTTCCCGCCGATCGTGCACATTTCCCAACTGGACGGGTCGGGCGGGTAGTACAGGCCGTGCTCGGCCACCGCACGGGAGAGCACGGCGTTGATCACGCCCGGTTCGACGACCGCGATCCGGTCGACCGGGCTGATCTCCAGGATCCGGTCCATCGCGACCAGGGAGAGCACGATGCACCCGTCGGAGGCGTTGGCCGCGCCCGACAGGCCGGTCCGGGCGCCCTGCGGGACGACGGGGACGCGCAGCTCGGTCGCGGTCCGCATGACGTGCTGGACCTGCTCGACCGTGCGCGGCAGGACGACCACGGCCGGGGTCCCGGACGCGCAGAAGCTCGCCATGTCGTTCGCGTACGAGGCCATCACGTCCGGGTCGGTGATGAGGGCCTCGTCCGGCAGGCCCGCGCGCAGGCGCGACTGAAGATCGTCCATGCTGCCATCGTCCATGTTTGCAGCCTGGCACCGGAGAGCCATCGGTGTGAACCCGTCTGCGATCCGGTTCGCCTGCACCCATGTGCTCTTCATATTGACGCACAGTGAGGCATCCGTGCGTTTCCTCCCGAGGAGTTCCGTCGTGGACGTGGAACATGACCCGCAGACATCCCCCAGCCCCTCCCACCGGTCCGGTGTGCTCTCACGCAGGACGCTGATCGGCACGGCGGTCGCGGCCGTCCTCATCGCGGGCGCGCTGGTGATCAGACCGGCGGAACCGGACGCGCCCTGGACCGTGAAGCCCGAGGAGCGGGCCCTCGCCGCCGTCGGCGCGGGCGCCCCCGCGGCCATCGAGGACCTGACGGCGCTGATCGGCGACCGGGAGCGGTGGCTGCGCAAGAACCCGAAGGACAGCAGGTCATGGGCGGTCCTCGGCTCGGCGTATCTGGAGCAGGCCCGCCGGACGGCCGACTCCGCGAACTACCCGCGGGCCGAGCGGGCGCTGCAGCGCTCCCTCCAGGCCAAGCCCATGGAGAAGGGCAACGTCGAGGCGACGGTGGGCATGGGGGCGCTCGCCAACGCCCGGCACGACTACCGGACGGCGCAGCGGTGGGGCGAGCTCGCGCGGGCCCAGTCACCGCGGCACTGGGCGGCGTACCCGGTGCTCATCGACGCGTACTCCGGCCTCGGCCGGCCCAAGGACTCCGAGAAGGCCATGGAGAAGCTGGTCGCGCTGCGGCCGGGCACGGTCGCGTACATCAGGGTGGCGCAGGTGTACTGGGACCGCGGCTGGCGGGAGGACGCCGGTGCGGCACTGACGAAGGCCACCGGGGCCGCCCGCACGCCCGCGGAGCGGGCGGACTGCATGTACCGGCTCGGCGAGATGGCCTGGGAGCGCGGCGAGGCGGCGGAGGCGCTGCACCACTTCGAGAGCGCGCTGCGCATCGACCCCGAGCACCATCAGGCGCTCGGCGGCCGGGCCAGGGCGCTGGCCGGGCTCGGCCGTTCGGGGGAGGCGGTGCACGACTACCGGGCCGCGCTGGGGCATGCGCCGGTGCCGCGGTACGCGCTGGAGCTGGGCGAGCTGCTGGAGTCGATGGGCCGCGTGGCACAGGCCCAGGGGCCGTACGATCTGCTGCGGGCCCAGATCGCCCGGGCCGGCAGTCACGGGGTGAGCGACGAGCTGACGCTCGGTCTGTTCGAATCCGACCACGGTGACGCGACGGCGGCCGTGCGGCGCCTGTCGGAGGAGTGGAAGCGGCACAAGAACATGCGGGTGGCGGACGCGCTGGGGTGGGCGCTGCACCGCAAGGGCGACGACGAGCAGGCGCTCGTCTTCGCCAAGAAGGCGGCGGATCCGGGGCTGCGGAGCGCGGACTTCTCGTACCACCGCGGCGAGATCGAGCGGGCGCTGGGCCTCCCGGGGGCGGCCCGCCGGCGGCTGGACGAGGCGCTGCGGACGAACCCGCACTTCTCGCCGCTGCGGGCACCGCTGGCCCGGGCGGCGCTGGCCGCGCTGGGCGAACCGCCGCCGGGCGGCCCGGTGGAGCTGGAGGGGGAGGGGGCCGACGGGGCCACGCCCAAACCGGCGGCGCCGCAGCCGGGCGCGGGCGGGCGGCCCGAGCAGCCGCAGTCCCCGCCGCAGCAGCCGCCCCCACCGCAGCAGCAGCCGCAGTCCCCGCCTCAGTCTCCGCAAGCGCCGCCCCAGCCGCCGCCCCAGCCCCAGCAGCCCCGGCAACCGCAGACGCCCCCGCCGGCTCAGCCACCCTCGGGCGGTGCCGCGGGTCAGTCGAGCCCGGCGGCCCCGCGGCAGGGCGCGCCGGGCGCACCGGGCGCGCCGGTGGAGCCGGCCCCGCAGCAGCCGCCGGCCTGGACGTCCCCCGGCACCTGAGCGGGCACGGGGACGGGGACACGGCTGCGGCCGGAACGGACCGCGGCCCCACGGGTCGGTTCCGTGGGGCCGCGGTCCGTTCCGGCCGGTGTGGCGACGCGCCGGTCAGAGGTTGCCGCGCTTCTCCTGCTCGCGCTCAATGGCCTCGAACAGCGCCTTGAAGTTGCCCTTGCCGAAGCCCATCGAACCGTGCCGCTCGATCATCTCGAAGAACACGGTCGGACGGTCCTGGACCGGCTTGGTGAAGATCTGCAGCAGATAGCCGTCCTCGTCGCGGTCGACGAGGATCTTCAGCTCGCGCAGCGTCTCGACCGGTACGCGGGTCTCACCGGCCCACTCGCCGAGCGTGTCGTAGTACGAGTCGGGGGTGTCCAGGAACTGCACGCCCGCGGCGCGCATGGAGCGGACGGTCGCGACGATGTCGTTCGTGGCGAGCGCGATGTGCTGAACGCCCGCGCCGCCGTAGAACTCCAGGTACTCGTCGATCTGCGACTTCTTCTTGGCGATCGCCGGCTCGTTGATCGGGAACTTGACCTTGAGCGTGCCGTCGGCGACGACCTTCGACATGAGCGCGGAGTACTCGGTGGCGATGTCGTCGCCCACGAACTCCTTCATGTTGGTGAAGCCCATGACGTTGTTGTAGAACGCCACCCACTCGTTCATCTTCCCGAGCTCGACATTGCCCACGCAGTGGTCGATGGCCTGGAAGGTGCGCTTGGCCGGCGGCTCGACCATCGGGTCGACGGCGACGAAGCCGGGCAGGTACGGCCCGTCGTAGCGGGACCGGTCGACGAGGGTGTGCCTGGTCTTGCCGTACGTCGCGATGGCGGCGAGGACGACAACCCCGTGGTCGTCCTTGACCTCGTACGGCTCCTCCAGGCCCCGCGCCCCGTGGGCGGTGGCGTACTCGTACGCGGCCCGCGCGTCCGGCACCTCGATGGCCAGGTCCACGACCCCGTCACCGTGCTCGGCGACATGGTCGGCCAGGAAGCGGCCGTGGTCGGTGGAGGCCTTGATGACGGAGGTGAACACGAAGCGGGCGGCGCCGTTCGTCAGGACGTAACTGGCGGTCTCGCGGCTGCCGTTCTCCGGTCCGGAGTAGGCGACGAGCTTCATACCGAAGGCGGTCGAGTAGAAGTGCGCGGCCTGCTTGGCGTTGCCGACGGCGAAGACGACCGCGTCCATTCCCTTGACCGGGAAGGGGTCTGCCTTGCGCGCGGTACCCGGGGTGTGATCCATGGTCTCAGTCATGGCGGCAGACTCTCTCCGATCCGCAAGGTGCGCAATAGTTTGTTGTTCTGCTGGACATGCTGCTCAATGAGAGCGCGGGATCGCCGGACTTTGTGTACAGGATGACCACCGGGAGGCGGGCCATGGGGATCGACGAACTGGATGGCAGGCTCATCGTTCTGCTGGCCCGGGAGCCCCGGATCGGCGTACTGGAGGCGTCCCGCCGTCTGGGCGTGGCCCGCGGCACCGTACAGGCGCGGCTGGACCGGCTTCAGTCACAGGGCGTGATCCGCGGCTTCGGCCCCCAGGTCGATCCGGCGGCCCTCGGCTACCCCGTCACGGCGTTCGCGACGCTGGAGATCAAGCAGGGCCAGGGGGCGGATGTGCGGGCCCATTTGACGACCGTCCCGGAGGTGCTGGAGCTGCACACCACGACCGGCCACGGCGACATGCTCTGCCGGCTCGTGGCCCGCTCGAACGCCGACCTCCAGCGGGTGATCGACCGGGTCGTGGGCTTCGAGGGGATCGTGCGGGCCTCCACGGCGATCGTGATGGAGAACCCGGTGCCATTGCGGATCATTCCGCTGGTGGAACAGGCGGCGGAGGACCGGAGTTGATCGCGGTTGACCGAGTTGCGCATCATGATGCAGGCGGCCCACACTTGGATGCATGAGAACCACGGTAGACCTCTCCGAGGACCTTCTCCAGGAAGCCAAGCTCCGCGCGGCACGCAAGCGCGTCACGGTGAGTGCAGTGATAGAGGACGCCATCCGGGCATCGTTCGCACGTGATGCCGCGGCAGCCGCAGCCATCCCCGTCGTTCTCCCCACCTACGGGGAGGGCGGCCTGCATCCCGGAGTCCATCTGGACGACAACGCGGCCCTGCTGGACGTCATGGAGGACCGCGCGTGATCCTCTGCGACGTGAACGTCCTCGTCTACGCCTTCCGCAAGGACGTGGATCAGCACGAGGCGTATCGCACCTGGCTGACGGACCGGCTCAACGGCGACGAGCCGGTGGCAGTCAGCTCCTTGGTGGCGAACGGCTTCCTCCGCATCGTCACTCACCCCCGGATCTACCCCGACCCCGCCCCCACCTCGATCGCCCTGGACTTTCTCGACACTGTCCGCAGGTCACCGGCAGCAGTTCCGCTCGGCGAGGGCCCTCGGCACTGGGAGATCTTCGAGCGGCTCTGCCGCAAGGTCGGCGCCCGGGGGAATCTCATCCCCGACGCCTACTTCGCCGCGCTGGCCATCGAGGCGGGGGCGACCTTCTACAGCGCCGACCGGGGATTCGCGCGCTTCCCGGGCCTCAAGTGGAGCCATCCGCTGGAGGATTGACCCCGTCCACCATGCAAAGGACTCGTTGCAAAGAAACCCTTGCAACGAGTCCTTTGCATGTCTACGGTTGAGGCATGCCCGACCCCGAGGAACACTCCGTCCGCAAGCTCGACCCCCACTCGCTGCGCGGCCTCGCCCACCCCCTCCGGATGCGCCTGCTGGCCGCGCTGCGTCAGAACGGGCCCGCCACCGCCTCCCAACTGGCCGAGCGGCTTGGCGAGTCGAGCGGCGCCACCAGTTACCACCTGCGCCAGCTCGCCGCGTACGGCTTCGTCGAGGACGACCCGGAGCGCGGCAAGGGGCGTGAGCGGTGGTGGAAGTCCGCCCACGACGGGACCGTGCTCGACGAGACCCTGCACAGCGACCCCGACCCCGCCGTGCGCGGGGCGGCGGACCTCTTCATGCACGAGCTCGCGACCATCCACACCCAGGAGCTCAGCACCTGGCTCGGCACCGCGCGCGACTGGCCCGAGGCCTGGCGCCGCGGCTCGGACATGAGCGACTTCACGCTGCGCCTGACGCCCGAGCTCGCCGAGGAGATGCGCGACCGGGTCCACGAGGTCATCGAAAGCTACCGGGCCCTGGCGCCCGGGCCGGACGCGCAGGACGCCGCCCAGGTCCGCGTCCACCTGCATGCCTTCCCCCGCTCCAACGGCTGAGAGGACGGACACTCAATGCACCCCGACACACACCTGCGCCTGCACGCCCTGCGCGCCGAGGAACTGCGCCGCGAGGCGGCCCGGTACCACCGGCCCGCGACGCGTCGCCGCGCTCTGCGCACCCAAGTGGGCTGGACGATGATCGAGCTCGGCCTGCGACTCGTACAACTGCCGTCCCGCCCCGCGCACGCATGACCGCCCCGGGGGGAACGGAGAAGCCGGAAGGCATACCCGACCGGCGGCCGCTGACCACCGTCCTCGCCGCCAACGCCGTCTCGATCACCGGTAATTCACTCACCCTGATCGGCGTCCCGTGGTTCGCGCTGGAGACCACGGGCAGCGCCGGCAAGGCGGGACTGGTCGCCTTCTGCGCGACCCTGCCGGTGGTCGTCTCCGCCGTCTTCGGAGGCCCGGTCATCGACCGCATCGGCCGCCGCCGGGTCAGCGTCGCCTCCGACCTGGTCTGCGCGCTCGCCATCGGCTCGGTCCCGCTGCTGCACTACGCCGGGGCGCTCCAGTTCTGGATGCTCTGCGCCCTGATGGCCGTCACCGGCCTCTTCCACGCACCTGGCGAGACCGCCCGGTACGTCCTCGTCCCGGACCTCGCGGGCCGGGCGGGCACCACCCTCGCCCGGGCCGCGAGCCTGTTCGACGCGGTCTCACGCGGGGCCCGGATGGCCGGGGCCGCGCTGGCCGGCGTACTGATCGCGCTGATCGGCGCGGAGGCGGTCCTGCTGCTGGACGCCGTGACGTTCGGGCTCTCCGCGCTGCTGATCGCGGGCGGGGTACGCGGAGTTCGTGCGGCGGAGCCGCTGCGGGACGCGGCACCCGTCTCCCTCAAGGCCTACCGCCGCGACCTGCGCGAGGGGTACGTCTTCCTGGTGCGGTCCCGGCTGCTGCTGGCCATCGTCCTGCTGGTGATGGTCACCAACGGCCTCGACCAGGGCTGGAGTGCGGTGCTGCTGCCCGTGCACGCCATGGACAACCTCGGCGGAGCGCAGGATCTCGGCCTGCTGGCGGCGGTGTTCGGCGGCTGCGCGCTGCTCGGTGCGCTGCTCTACGGCACGGTCGGGCACCGCTTCCCCCGGCGGGCCCTGTTCACCGTCGCGTTCCTGATCTGCGGCCTGCCGCGGTACGTGGTTGCGGCGTTGGTGGACGGTACGGTGCCGCTCGCGGTGACCATGGCGGCGGGCGGGCTGGCCGCCGGGATGCTCAACCCGATTCTCACCACGGTCGTGTACGAGCGCGTCCCGGACGAACTGCGCAGCCGTTACATGGGCGTGTCCACGGCCGGGGTACTGCTGACCACCCCGCTCGGCGGGCTCGCGGCCGGCTTCCTGATCGAGCAGGCGGGCCTCGGCACGGCGCTGCTCGCGCTCGGCGGGCTGTACTTCCTGGCCACGCTCGGCCCGGCGGTGTTCCCGTCCTGGCGGCAGATGGACCGTACGCCTGCGGACCCCGGCCCACGCTCCGGTCTCAGCAGCTCGGGACCGAGCCGCCCGTCCGGAGCGCCCGCAGAGCCGACACCGTGCCCTTGAGCGTCGTGACCGGGATCAGCCGGAGCCCGGCGGGCAGCTCGGACTTCGCGTCCGCGCACTCGGCCTCCGGGACCAGGAACACGGTCGCGCCGTCACGCTTGGCGGCCTGTGTCTTCAGGGCCACGCCGCCGACCGCGCCGACCTTGCCGTCGGGGGTGATGGTCCCCGTACCGGCGATGTTCCGGCCGCCGGTGAGATCGGCGCCGGTGCCGTCGCCGGCGCCGTTGAGCTTGTCGATGATGCCGAGGGAGAAGAGCAGACCGGCGCTCGGTCCGCCGACGTCGGCCAGTTCGAGGGTCACTTTCACCTCGTCCGGGTCCTTGCCCAGATACCGGAGGGCGGCGGAGGCCGCGATGTTCTGCGACTTCTCCATCGCCTCGATGTTGCGCTTCTCGATCTCCGCGTCGCTGCCGCCCGACGGATAGACGGCCTCACGCGGCATCACGGCCCGGTCGGTCCGGAACCAGCTGTCGACCAGGTCCCCGAGATCCACCTCGGCGGACGGCCCGGTCGCCACGATCGTCGTCATCCGCAGCTGCCCGGTGGTCTTGCGGGTGGGCGCACCGGTGATGGTGATGACGGGCTCGCCGTCGTGCTCGCCGAGTACGTTCGCGGTCAGGCCGGGCTGCGCCAGGGAGAAGGGCAGCGGGGCGAAGGCCGCGACCGCGAAGAGCGCGAGCACCGGAACGGTACTGAGGGCGAGGGCGCGGGGACGGGAGAGACGTGTGAGCACCCGGCCAATGTAGTGGGCCGGGCGGCCTGCCACGCTCTCCTGCCTCACGCTGCCCTCCCCCACGCTCCGCCGCCCCACGCAGCGGGTCCGCTCAGCTCAGCGCGTCCGTGACCTCGCGGGCCGCGTCCACCACCCGGGGGCCGACCCGTTCCGGGACGGAGTCGGCGAGCATCACCACGCCGACGCTGCCCTCCAGGCCCGTGATGCCCAGCAGCGGGGCGGCCGCTCCACTGGCGCCGGCCTCCAGTTCGCCGTGGGTGAGGGTGTATCCGGGGTCGGCCGGCCCGCCCTGGCGGGCAGCGAGGATGGCCCGGCCCGCGGCACCGCGGTCCAACGGGTGGCGGAAGCCCGCCCGGTAGGCGACGTGGTAGTCGGTCCAGGTCGGCTCGACGACGGCGACCGCGAGGGCCTCCGTACCGTCCACGAGCGTCAGATGCGCGGTCGCGCCTATGTCTTCGGCGAGGGAGCGCAGCGCGGGCAGCGCGGCCTCCCGTACCAGCGGATGGACCTGCCGGCCCAGGCGCAGCACGCCGAGTCCGACGCGGGCGCGGCCGCCCAGGTCGCGGCGGACGAGGGCGTGCTGCTCCAGGGTGGCGAGCAGCCGGTAGACGACCGTGCGGTTGACACCGAGTTTGTTGGACAACTCGGTGACGGTCAGGCCGTGGTCGGTGTCGGCGAGCAGTTTGAGGACACGCAGTCCTCGGTCGAGCGTCTGGGAGGTCTCCGCGGTCACGACGCCCTCTCCCTCTTTGGTGAGTGCGGCGGGATCTCTCACGGGGATGCGGCACCGGTCCCATCGGCGACGCGCGGAGAGGCCGCCGGCAAAGGCCATGGCACCGGCTGCGCTCCGCGGCGGCGCTGCCACGGGGCGTGTGCGTTGCGGGGACATTAGCGAGAGCGGTCCGCTGAGCGGAAGGCCTCGTCCAGAATCCGGTCGCGACAGGGTGATTTACCCGGGTTTGCGGCCAAAGTTCGGAGCTCTGGTGAGTACAAAAGGCCGGGGCCCGTACGTTCCTCCGTACGGGCCCCGGCCACCGCCGCGTCTCCGCCGCTCACTTCACGGCGGCTCACTTCACAGCGGCTCACTTCGTCGCGGCTCACTTCATGCGGGTGGCCCACTCCTGGACCTTCTTGATCCGCTCCCGGATCTGCCCCGCCGTGGCCTCCGCGCTCGGCGGGCCGCCGCACACCCGGCGCAGCTCGGTGTGGATCACTCCGTGCGGCTTGCCGCTCTGGTGTACGTACGCGCCGACCATCGTGTTCAGCTGCTTGCGCAGCTCCAGCAGCTCCTTGTGGGACACCACCGGCCTGCGCTCGGCGGGAAGTTCGAGCAGGTCCGCCTCGGCGTCCGGCTTGCGGCGGCTGTGCGCGATCTGCCGGGCCTGCCGCTTCTGGAGCAGCATCTGCACCTGGTCGGGTTCCAGCAGCCCGGGGATCCCGAGATAGTCCTGCTCCTCCTCGCTGCCCGGATGCGCCTGCATGCCGAACTCGGCGCCGTCGTACAGCACCCGGTCGAAGACGGCGTCGGACTCCAGCGCCTCGAAGGGCAGCATGTCCTGCTCGCCGGTGTCCTCGTCCTGTTCCTTGTTCGCCTCGTCCATCTCGCGCTCGGACTCGGCGTACGGGTCCTCCTCGCCGTTCTTCTTCGGCTTGTCCAGGACGTGGTCGCGCTCGACCTCCATCTCGTTGGCGAAGCCGAGGAGCATCGGGATGGTCGGCAGGAAGACCGAGGCCGTCTCGCCGCGCCGACGCGACCGTACGAAACGGCCCACCGCCTGCGCGAAGAACAGCGGGGTCGAGATCGTCGTCGCGTACACGCCGACCGCGAGGCGCGGTACGTCGACGCCTTCCGACACCATCCGCACCGCGACCATCCAGCGGTCCTCCGAGGCCGCGAAGTCGTCGATGCGCTGGGACGCCCCGGTGTCGTCGGACAGCACCACCGTCGCGCCCGTCCCGGTGATCTCGCGGATCAGCTTCGCGTACGCGCGCGCCGAGTCCTGGTCGCTCGCGATGACCAGCCCGCCCGCGTCCGGGATGCTCTTCCTGACCTCGGTCAGCCGCTGGTCGGCGGCCTTGAGGACGTTCGGCATCCAGTCGCCGCGCGGGTCGAGCGCGGTGCGCCAGGCCTGCGAGATCGCGTCCTTGGTCATCGGCTCGCCGAGGCGCGCGGCGATCTCGTCGCCGGCCTTGGTGCGCCAGCGCATGTTGCCGCTGTAGGAGAGGAAGATGACCGGCCGGACGACACCGTCGCCGAGGGCGTTGCCGTACCCGTAGGTGTAGTCGGCGGACGACCGGCGGATCCCGTCGTTCCCCTCTTCGTAGCTGACGAAGGGGATGGGGTTGGTGTCGGACCGGAAGGGCGTACCGGTGAGCGCGAGCCGCCGGGTCGCCGGATCGAACGCCTCCAGGCAGGCCTCGCCCCAGGACTTCGAGTCACCGGCGTGGTGGATCTCGTCCAGGATCACCAGCGTCTTGCGCTGCTCACTGCGGTTACGGTGCAGCATCGGCCGTACCCCGACACCGGCGTAGGTGACGGCGACCCCGTGGTACTCCTTGCTCAGCGGGCCGGCCGAGTAGTCCGGATCGAGCTTGATGCCTATCCGGGCCGCCGCCTCCGCCCACTGCTTCTTCAGGTGCTCGGTGGGCGCGACGACCGTCACCTGCTGCACGACGTGGTGGTGCAGCAGCCAGGACGCGAGCGTCAGCGCGAAGGTGGTCTTGCCGGCGCCGGGCGTCGCGACCGCGAGGAAGTCGCGCGGCTGCTCTTGGATGTACCGGTCCATGGCGGCCTGCTGCCAGGCGCGCAGCTTGCCGGCCGTACCCCAGGGGGCACGGCCGGGGAAGGCGGGTGAGAGGTGGTGGGAGGCGGTAGTAGTCACGGTCTCCGGTTCGGGGCTCTCGGGTGTACGGGACGGGCTGACGCGGGCAGGGGCTTGGTCACGCACGGGCTTGGGCACGCACGGGCTTGGGCGTACGTAGGACAACCGGGCCACCCTACCGGTGGCCCGGTTGTGATCCCGTGGGAACGAGCCGGAGTCTGACGGGTGCGACTCAGCTCACGTTGCCTCGTGAAGACCACGCAGCCGGCTCGCGATGAGCACAACGTCTTCGAGGTCGCCCGTAGCCACGTCGATGACGAGCTTGTACGACGCGTCCTGGTCGACGTCGACCATTTCCGTGCCGTTGAAGTCGAGGAAGACCACCGTGCACATCCACGCCATGCGCTTGTTGCCGTCTACCAGCGGATGGTTCACGGCAAGCGACTGGAGGAGCGCGGCAGCCTTCTCGAAGAGATCGGTATACGCCTCGATGCCGAACATCTGAGACTGGGGGCGGTGCACCGCCGAGCTGAGCAGGCCTAGATCGCGAACCGCCACCTGCTGGCCGGGACAGGCGAGCTCCGCCAGGTCCAGGGCCTCCTGGACCGTCAGGTACTTCAACTACTCCCCCAGCCGTCGAAGCAGGTCCGCATGGCGGACCGCGTACTTGGCACCGAGCCTGCGGACCGACTCACGGTCAGCCTCCTGCTCCAGATACCGGTCGATCGCCTGAAGCACTATGGCGTGCATGCTGCGGCCCTCCTCATCGGCCCGGAGCTTGAGCGCCTCCTGCTGATCATCACGCAATCTCAGGTTCATAGCCATACCGTCACGGTACCACCGATGGGGTCACTTCGGTACCACACAGTCGATCGCTACGCTACCCGCAGCCGCGTCGCCACCCAGGCCCCCACCAGGGCAACGGCCGCCATGGGGAGGAACACCGCGGCGAAGGCGACCGGGTGGGAGCCGGCCGCGGCGACCGCACCCGCGGCGCCATGGCCGCCCACCGCCCCGCCGCCGAGCGCAGCGAACGCCGCACCGCCGGCGGCCAGCAGCATCACATTCGACAGGCCGTCCGAGATCTGCAGGGCGGCCGAGTTCACGCCCGCCTCGCCCGGGGCCGACAGCTTCAGCAGCAGCACGCTGCTGGACGCGATGACCGTACCCATCCCGAAGCAGCCGACGCCCCACGCGACCCCGACCACCCACACCGGCACCGACGGGATCAGCACGCTCGGCGCCGCCGCGATGGCCGCCGCGACCAGCACCATGCCCACGGACATCAGCCGCTCGCGGTACGGCTCCACCCGGGGGCGCGACTGCACGTACGAGCCGAACGCCCAGGTCGCACCGCCGACCGCCAGGGACAGACCGGCCAGGGTCGGGGACAGGCCGCGCTGGGTGACGAGCATCAGCGGGACGAAACTCTCGGCCGCGATGAACGACCCGGCCGCGATACCGCGCAGCAGCACGACGGACGGCAGCCCGCGGGCCGCCCGGTACGTACCGCGCGGCAGCAGGCCGTCCCGGCCGGCGACCGCCGGCACGAGCAGGGCGGCGCCCGCGACGGCGGGCACGAGGGCAAGCCATCGCAGGTCCTGCGCGGCGTACTGGAGCAGGCCCGCGCCCAGCGAGACGCTGAGCGCCAGCCGGATCCGCCGCCGGTCGACGGGCGGTACGGGCGCCGAGGGGTCGGCGGGGCCGGAGGCCGTACGCCGGATCGCGGGCAGCGCGAGCGCCAGCGGCAGGACGACCAGGACCGGGATGCCGACGAACACCCAGCGCCAGCCGAGGTGTTCGGTGATCGTGCCGGAGGCGAGCGGTCCGACCACGGACGGGACCACCCAGCTCGCGGCGAACGCCGCCATGATCGAGGGCCGCAGCCGCTCCGGATAGGCCCGGCTGACCACGACGTACAGCGAGACGATGACGAGCCCGCCGCCGAGCCCCTGGACGGCCCGGCCGAGCACGAAGAGCCACATGGTGCCGGCCGTACCGGACAGCAGCAGACCGGCGGCGAAGCCGCTGATGCCGGCGGCCAGCGGGCCGAGGGGGCCCCGCCGGTCGGCCCACTGCCCGGCGAGGACCATGCCGAAGAGGCTGGTGGTGAAGTACCCGGAGAAGGCGAAGGCGTACAGCGAGACACCGTGCAGCTCACGGGCGGCGACGGGCATGGCGGTACCGACGGCGGTCGCCTCGAAGGCGATCAGCAGGACGACGGAGACGATGCCGATGCTGAGCGCGCGATGGGAGGCGGCCAGAATGCCGCCCAGCGACGACACGGATGTCGACGCGGGCACGGACGCGGGCGCGACCTCGGCGTCGCGCGGTTCCAGGGCGGTCATGCGCTCCAGGGTAAGGGGCATGGATCAGATTGGCCCCTGTCGCGAGACGGGGTACGGGCTGGTCCCTTGGTCCTACGACCGGGGGCGGAGGGCCGTCTGTGAACGGCGTATGGCAGTCATATTGCAGCGGCAGCGAGCCCCTTGAGCCCGGCGGGGGGCCGCCCCTACGGTCGACGTATTCGAGACACACGGCCGTGTGCCCGAGTGGTTGAGGGACTCGCCTGCAAAGCGAGGAACGCCGGTTCGATTCCGGTCACGGCCTCCAAGCAACGCCCGGCGCGGGAAACGTCCTCCCGAAAGCGGCGAGGACGGCACGGAATCTCCCTGGGCGCCCATGGGACCGATGCCGGCCCCGAGCCGACGGCCCAGGTTTGAGACCTTCACGAAAACCTCACGCGAACGATCAGCAGGGAGCGGCCGCAGATTATGGAAGGTTGACGTCGTTGGTGCAGCCAGCCTTGTCGGCGATCCCGCGGGCAAGGTCCAGCGTCATGTCGGCGAACACCTTCTCGGACGCCTCGTCGCCGACTCCCTCAGCCGGCTTACCGCTCAGTCGGATGTCCAGGTACTTCTCCCGTGTGAAGTCCTCGGTCGCTCCAGGCGGCGGCGTTGTTCTGCACTCCACCGCAACCCGGGTGCCCCAGGCCCAGCTCTCCGCCCCCGCGCCCCAGTCCTTGGCCACAGGGGTGGATCCGTCGACGAGCGGTTCCCAGGCGTAAACGGAATTCGGGTTGTTATGAGGATTCTGAGGCCGCCACTGCACAGTGCCGCGAAGGCTTCCCCCTGACCGTTGATACACCGAACAGAACGAGGCTCGGCGTTCCTTCACGGACTTGTCCAAGTCGGTGCTGTCGCCCTTGACCTCCTTGCCCGCCGCAAGAATGGGCATGAGGTCAGCCTTCTCCAGAAGCCCCCAGCAGGGATCAACTGCGAAAGCGGTCGGGCCCGGTTCCTCGTCCCCTCCAATGACGGCCCAAGCGGCCGCCCCAGCCCCCAGGAGCACCGCGGCGGCGACGCAAGCACCGATGATGCGCTTGCGGCGCGAAGCGGGGCTCGTCTCACTGTCAACGGTCATGATTTGTTCCTGCGTTCCTCTGGTCGATGAGTCCGTTCGAGTAGCCATTCTTGCTGGCGTCGAGCGCTACATCATGAATGATGTCCCGATCGACGCCTGGGGGCAGAGTCAGATGCTTGACCTGCTCCTCGATGTGGGTCGTAGACGAGCTCAGTCCTTGCAGATAGCGTTCACGGACCTCAGCGGCCGAACCTTCGTACGGATCCTTCTTCGCTTCCTCGATTTCTGCGTTGAGGGTCTCGTCCATGGCCCAGCCTGCCAACTCACCGGCAATGGGAACTCGAGTCGCCGCAGCCTCAAAAATGGCGCCGACGGTGAAGCTCGCTGCGCTGCCGCCGAATTCGAGGTCTTTGTTGTATTCGTCGTTCGCGTCGAACTGCTCCTTGAGCGCACCATCGATCCGCCCACCCGCGAGCACACCGTTGATGGTGCCATCGGTCTGACCGATGTGACGAATGACGTCTTTCATGTCGCCGTCCTTTGTCTGGACGTGCTCGACGGCATACTGCATGGACCCCTGAGTGTGTTCGTGCTGAGCCGCGGACACCGTGGCGTAACTGTCGTCATGGCGCCCGAGGGCGTCCATGAAGGGCGTCAACGAACCATGCTCGAACGTCGCATGCTTCTGCTTCCTGTCGTTCTCGAACGCGTCGGTGTCATTACCGTATGCCGCATTGATGTCACCGATGTACTCGGCACTCATCCGGCCCATGCTTCCGCTGAGCCCGGAATCCATCAGCTCGGGCTTGTCGCCCACCTTGGCGACGACGCGCTCCATCACATTGGCCATGGCATCGGTATGTGGCTGCGGGTGCGCGTAGCCGTTCTCGTACGGACGAGTCTGGCCGGACACCGCTGCCTCCAGCGCGTGTCCCACCGCCGTCTGAGCCGGATGGGGTTCACCGGTCTTCGTGGTGTCATGCCAGTCCGCGGTCGGCTTCTTGTCGAGCATGTAGTCGACCATGCCCTGAGCCTTGCCGTGCTGCCCGCCGACCGCCTTGTCGTCCTTCGTGACAATGCCGTCGCCGTTGCTGTCCTCGCGGACCGGCTCGTTGAAGAATGCCGTCGACGCTTCAGGGTTGTTGCTCATCGCCTCCATCAGGCCGGTGAGCGGATAGAAACCCTTGCCGCCTTCCTTGTCCTGGTTGAAGGCCATCGTCTGGTTGTACGGGAGGCCTTCCTCCCAGATCTGCGGATTCTTGCGCTCCATGGCGACCATGTCCCGGCCGACCGCGGTGAGGAAGTCCGTGTCGTACTTCCCCTCCCGGAGGAGCGACCCGAGCGCCTGGTAGCCGTACACCCTCGTGCTGAGCCCTGCAAAGCCGGAAACGTCGATCTGCTTGCGGCCGGCCTTCAGTAGTTCGTTGGTCCAGCCGGCGTCCAGATGCCCCTTGGTGTCCTTGCTGGTGGCGATACCCAGCATGGAGCCCATGTCGTTCTGGATGTTGTGCACCATGGCGGCGCGGTCCTGCCCGGCCGGGCCGAGGCCGGTCGAGTCCAGCGACATTTTCGTGTACGCCTCGAGCGCTCCCTCCGCACCGAGCTTCCGGTAGAAGGCGGTGGCGAACTCGGGGTCGTTCCTGTTGTCGTCCATGAGCTCTTCGAGCTCCTTCAGGGCCTCCACGTTGCGCGCGGTACCGCCCTCGCCGGTGACCTTCTTCACCAGCCCGGCTGCCCGGTCGACCTGCTCGTCGTCCAGGCTGTTGTACTTGGGACCACTGAAGTTGTGGTCATCTGTGACATTGGCCCTGAGCGCGCGGGCCAGGGAATCGTCCGCGTCGCCGCAGTCCTCGACGATACGGTCCACCCTGCGCTGCATGGCGGCGATGTCGTTCTTCTGCTTCTCCAGCGCCTGCGGGTAATCCGGGTCGCGTTTGGCAGTGACATCGTTCTCCAGCGGATAGCCCGCCGAGACCTTGCCATGGCCGTCGATCTTGAGTCCCTGGGCAGGAGCCTCTTCGTCAACCAGCTTCTTCAGATCGTCCTTCGCCTTCTTGAACTCCGTGTGCCCGTCCACCAGGATCACTTGAATGCCCTTGGCTTCCTTGGCGGCGTCGTCGAACTCCTTCGCCGTCTTCTGGATGAACGGCTTGGTGACGTCGGCATTTACACCTCGCCAGTCGGCCTTGCTTGCCTTCGCCTGCATCCCGGTACGGGCGTCGTCGGCAAGCGTCTCCAGCTTGGTGACCATCTCGGACCAGTCGTCGGCCGCTGTCTTCAGCTTGTCGACCGGAGCGTTGTACACGTCATCGAACGTCAGCATCGATGTCTCCCGTCCTACTTGAAGTGCTCATCGATCTTGGAAGCGGACATGGCAGCGACGATGTCGTTCTCTTCCTTGGCGTGTGAGGCCTTCGAGTAGTCGAGGTGGTTCGAGATATTGGCGCACGCGTCGAGCAGTGTGCGCAGCTGCGTATTCCACCTGTCGTGCACCTTCAGCAGCGCAGAGCCACTCTGGAAACTCATGTTCGTCAACGCGATCGACGCATCGAAAGTCGCGGGACGGGCGTGATCGCCATCGCGTGTCAGCCGCTGGTAGAGCTGGTATGCCTCACTGCCGATCGCCCCCAGGTCGTCCTGGTTCACACTGAGGTCGGCATTGCCAGCACTGCCGCTGGGCCCGTCGTCCGCGCGGTTGAGCCGCATGCTGGTATTCGCCGTCGCACTGGTTCGGGCTGACGACCACTCTTCGTCGAACGACACTGCTCCCCCGCTGCTGAGTTTCCGGCCCGCCGCCGGCTCGACGCCGACCGTGACGCGCAGCGCGGACCGGATGAACTCCGCGCTTGTGTCGCGTCGGGTCCGCGATCGTACTGGACTCCAGGGCAGAGAACGGAATCACCCGCTCACACTTCCCGAACCGAAGCGTTGCTCTTCCTCCACACCCGGCCGGCCATGGGGCTTCGCCGTGCGCGCCGATGCGGACCGTAACGCCTGTGCCAGTGCTGGACTTCCACAAGCGGTGCCCACCGGCGTGGTGGTGGGACCCGTCAGCAGCAGTCCCGGCGCCGCCGAGAGACGACGGCTCGGCGGCGACTGCGAGGACGACGCACAGGATGCGGCGATTATCCCGTGTACTCGTGACTCCTGTGGTCCGATCGACGTTGAATCACACGGATCGTCGGGAGCGGACCAACGGAACGGCGACCGCAGTGCCGACAAGCGCGGCAGCGCCGACGCCCAGGCCGATCCAGAGTCCGGTACTGGTGTCATCCTCACTGGCCACAGGGACTGCAGCCCCGGGCTTCCCGTCCTTGGCCGGGCTACCCTCACTCTCCGACGCTTCCGTAGAGGGCGAGCTGGGCGCGGTAGCGGCGAGGTCGGGCAGGGGGTACTCGTCGGCGGGGCCCACGTCACCTGGGTTCTTGAGGGCGATGCGCGGGCGAGGGGCGCCGTAACCCAGCTCATCAGTGCGCTTGTTCCCGCTCTGCGGACCGCCCACTGTGTTGAGCATGACGCGCAGTACTTGATTGTTGGTGAGCTTGGGGTACTTGGACCAGATCAGCGCTGCGGACGCAGACGTGAGGGCTGTTGCGTCGCTGGTTCCGTGGGTCTTGCATAGGCCCGTCTTGCCTCCGCAGGCGGTGACTATGTCTTCGCCTGGTGCGGAAAAGTCGACCAGTGGACCAAAACTAGACTCGTTGGTCTTCTTCAGGTCCTTTCCGACGGCCCCCACGCCGACCACTCCGGGGGTGCCGGCAGGGTAGCCAGCCTCATTGTCCTGCTCGCCGTTGTTACCCACCGCCGCGAAGATCAGGGATCCTTTGCCGAGGGCGTACTTCACCGCCTCGGCCAACTCCTCCGATCCGTCCAGCACCCCCATCGAGACGTTGATGACTTTCGCACCGGAATCTGCGGCGTACCGGATGCCATCACTCACGGCCTGATTGAACTCTGCACCGGCCTGGATCTGATTTGCGTCTAGCCCTATATCCGGCGTCCGAATGGGAAGAATCTTGACTCCGGGAGCGAGGCCGAACGCGCCATTGCCTCCACCCCTCCGTCCCGTACCGGCAATCAGTCCTGCCATGCCGGTGCCATGACCGTCGTAGTCCGTATGTTCGTCGCCGTCCTCCTTCGGGGCCAGATCCTTACCGTTGAGAACTTGGCCCTGAAGATCAGGGTGGGTGGCGTCAACTCCGCTGTCGATCACAGCAACAGTCACACCCTTGCCGGTGCTGACCTTCCACATCTCTTCCGCATGCATCGCGTCCAGGTGCCACTGTTGGGAGCGGACACTCTCAGCGTGCGCTGGTGTAACGACAACGCCTGCCAGCAGCAGACCTAGCCCGGCCGAAACCACAGGCCGATGTCGGTTGATTCGGAGTCTGCTGGTGTGCATGCGCTTCCCTAATATGCCGAAACTCTTCAGATGATCAGTCGATGACTGGGGGGACGACGCGTCGACGGCCCTGCTGCCAGGTCTCTTCGTCTTCAGAGAGATAATCTGGGCGATCGCCCGCTTCGTCGCGTCTCGGTGCAGCACCGTGCGCAGTCTGCGAAACCGCGCCGGCCCGCCCCACCGGCCCAGCATGCGGAGAGTCGGCCGAGGCGACACCACGCACAAGGCCACTACCCCCGGGCGTGAAGGGACGTGCACCCGTACTGCCGGGCTGTTGGGGCCGACCGCCCACGACCCCGCCCGCTTCCGATGCGAGCCGACGGCCACCCGCAACACCACTCTGACCGCCGCCCAGCCCGCCCATACTTGCACCACCCGCGCCGTGGGCCATCGGCAGCCGACCATGCGTACCCTCCGCGCCGATCACCGTGCCGCGCGGAATGGCACCCGTGGGCCTACCGGAGTTGGGCGGTACGGGGCGACCGCCAACGATCCCGCCGTCCCGTGGGAGGCGACCGACTGGACCGGTGCCCAGCCCACCTTGGCCAGGCAGCGCGGGGAGACGCGAGCCGACGGACGACCGACCTGCCCCGGCGGGGCCTGCAGGCATGGTCGTGCCGCCGCCGACTGCAGGAGGAATCATCCCTGGCGGAAGCAATCCCCCCTCGGGCCGAGTCGCGCCTCCCGGCAGCCCAACAGGCGGGGATGAGGGTGCTGTCGAAACAGGAGGCAGAGTGGCAATGCTGTCGATCTCCATGCCCACGGCATGTTCCGGTCGAGTCGTGGCGGGAGCGGGCCCCAGGTCTCTCACCCCTGGCACTACCGATCCGAATTGCGGAGAAGGAGGCTGACCGCCACTCGCCGCGGCCACCCCCCCACTGCTGCCACTCGCGTACGCGCCCCCCGGATATGCCAGATCCTCACCGCCGTATCTGATGTCGTCCGAAGGCATGAACCGCCCGGGCGGCGGCGGAAACGTCGGGACCTCCAGGTTGGACATCCCACTCGCCGACCATGAGTAGGTCTCCGCCAGCTTCTTCATCTGCTGGATCGCGTCCTGGTGGGCGGCTCTCTGCGCCGCGTCGTCCTGCCCCAGGGTGGCCTGCGCATCGCGGGCCACACCGGCCGAATCAGGGTCGTTGCGGTACTCCCTCGCAGCATCGAGATTCCCCTTGGCGGTCGTCGCGTCCTGCGGCATGGCGCTCTTGACGTCGGCGATCGTCGCGGAGGCAATGGCCAGCCAGGTCGACGAGAACTGGCTGTAGTACCCCAGCCGATTGGTGGCGTTGGCTGTGTCCGCACCCCAGTTGCGGAACGCGTCGCCCGCCTCGCCCTGCCAACCGACACCCTTCATATGGGTTCTGAGGTCTTCCGCGATCTCATGGATGGTGCCACCAGCCGCAGCCAGGCGCTCGGCAATGCCCATGACCGTCTCACTGCTCGCGGGAGCCAGCAACTCCCACAACTGATGATGGGACATACCCTCGAAGGGGGTTGTGACCTTGCCGCCGCCACTCGATTTGTCAGCCACTGATGCCCTGCCTATCCCCGTGTTCCCGGCCCGTCACCCTCACAGCTGAGCGCGGTCGGAAGTCTCGCCCGTCTTGTCCTGGTCCTTGGCGTGCTCCTCTGCCCAATCCCTCGTGTTCTCGTTGAGGGAGAGCATTCGCCTGCGGATGTCCTCGTCGATGTTCTCGTAACCGGCCTGGGACGCGTGCACCGCGATACTCAGGCCCTCGATCGAGTCCGACAGCATCTTGGACAGCTTCTTGAGCTGCTCCACAACGTTTCCGTATGCGTCGAACAGGGCGTCAGCCTCGGCGAACACTCTTTCCCCGCCGCCCAGCTGGGTGCGCATCATCTGCTCGTCGGCCAGCTTCCCCGGGGAGGCCTCGGAGCCGATCAGCTTGGCGAGTACGCCATCGACCCTCTTCTGAAAGGTCTTCAGGGTGTCAGCCTCGACCAACATCGCCTGCTGGGGGTTGACCGCCCACAGACTGTCCATCGAGCTCGGCGCGGACGGCGTCGCCGTTCCGTACACCGGCCTGCCCGTTCCGTCGTCCTCCGCCACAGCATCCTCCCCGTTTGCGCAAAGCTTCGGGGATCACTCTAGCCATCGGCGGTGAGACTTCGCACATCTGGGTTGCAGGTGCAATGGGGGTCACACGGTCAGGAGTTGGGTACCGAGACCGCCGCCTGCGGTCTTATCGGGAGGCGGTTCACCGGGCGGCCCGTGGCTGCGCGGACTGCCGAGGCGACCGCCGCCGGGGAGGTGACCACCGGGACCGCGCTCGCCGCCTTGGCGCCGAACGGGGCCACCACGTCGCGTTCCTCGACGAGGTTCACGATGCGGATGTCCGGGGCGTCCAGGGAGGTCGGGAGTGCGTAGCCCGTCAGGTCCGGGTGGCGGACGATGCCCCGCATCGTGCGGAGGTTCTCCGTCAGCGCCGTACCCACGCCCTGGGTGACGCCCGCCTCGATACGGGCCGCGAGCTGGCGCGGGTTGAGTACGCGGCCGACGTCCTGGGCCACCGCCATTTCGACCACCCGCACCGACCCCAGCTCGATGTCCACGTCGACCACCGCGCGGATCGCGCAGAAGGCGAGGCCCACGAAGGCGTCGCCCTGGCCCGCCTCGTCCAGGGGCTCGGTCGGGTGCGGGCGGCACTGGGCCGTGGCCCAGAGTTCCTTGCCGTTCATCGCTTCTGTGACCGTCGTGGAGAGGACACCGTCGTACGAGGTGATCTTCCCGTCAGCAATCTGGAGGAGTTCGGTGGACATGCCGAACTTGTGGGCCAGGGGCTGCAGAAGCTGGGTACGGACCATCTTCGCGGCGCGTTCGACGGCTCCGCCCGAGACCCAGGTGTGCCGGCCGTGCGTCGCCGGGCCGGCCGGCGGCTGGTCCGTGTCGACGGACGCGACGTGTACCTCTTCGATGCCCAGGGTCTCCTGGACGATCTGGCGGGCGAGGGTGGAGAAGCCCTGGCCCGTTTCGACGGCTGCACAGATGACGGTCGCCACGCCGTTCTGGACTTTGACCGTCGCCGTCGAGACCTCGTCCGCGCCTTCGGCTCCGAGCATGTGGACCATGCCCAGCGCGTAGCCGACGCCGCGGCGGATCGCGCCCGGCTCGCCCGCGCCCTCCGGACCGCCCGGCAGCAGCCAGCCCTCCTCCGGGGAGTCCTTGGGGAGGGTGGGCAGCGGGAAGTCCCGTACCGAGCGGAGCAGTTCGGCGACCGGCGCCGGGCAGGTGACCGTCTGGCCGGTGGGGAGCAGGTCGCCGGTGGCGAGTACGTTGCGCAGGCGCAGTTCGGCGGGCTCGATGCCCAGCTTGGCGGCCAGTTTGTCCATCTGGCCCTCGTACGCCGCGCACACCTGCATCGCGCCCTCGCCGCGGACATGCCCGGACGGCGGGTTGTTCGTACGGACCGCCCAGCCCTCGATGAAGGCGTGCGGGACGACGTACGGGCCACAGGCGAACGCGACCGCGGCGGCCAGGGATTCGGCGGAGGCGTCCGCGTAGGCGCCGGAGTCGAGGAGGATCTGCGCCTCCACCTTCACCAGGCGGCCTTCCGCGTCCGCGTGGTGGCGGTAGCGCAGCAGGGTGGGGTGGCGGTGGGCGTGGCCGAGGAAGGACTCCTCGCGGGTCGCGGCCAGCTTCACCGGACAGCCGGTCTTGAGGGCGAGGAGGCCGAGGGGGAGCTGGAAACCGGGGTCCTCGCGGTCGCCCGTCGCGCCGGGGACGCCGGTGACGACGATCTTCACCCGGTCCGGTTCGAGGCCGAAGCAGGCGGCGGCGAGGTCGCGGTCGGTGTGCGGGTCGGTGGAGGCGGTGTAGATCTCGACGCCGCCGTCCGGGCGCGGTACGGCGAGGCCGGCCTCGGCGCCGATGGGGGCGGGGTCCTGGCGGCCGATCCGGTACAGGCCCTCGACGACGACCTCGCCGGCGATGTCGGGGTCGCCGAAGCGCAGCGGGATGTGACGGATCAGGTTGCCGTCGGGGTGCAGGGGTTCGGCGGCGAAGGCCTTCTCCGGGTCGGTGACCGGTTCGAGGATCTCGTACTCGACGGTGATCGCGGCGGCGGCGAGCCGGGCCGTGTCGGGGTGGTCGGCGGCGACGGCGGCGATCGGCTCGCCGTGGTGCCGGACGAGTTCGGCGGCGAAGACGGGCCGGTCGGCGATGCGCCGGCCGTGTGCGGCGTTGCCGGGTACGTCGGCGTGGGTGACGACCGCCCGTACGCCGGGCATTTCGGCGGCGCCCGTCGTGTCGATCGAGACGATACGGGCATGGGCGTGCGGGGAACGCAGGACCGCGGCCCACAGCAGACCCTCGGCCCACAGGTCGGCGGCGTAGGGGAAGGTGCCCTCGGTCTTGGCGCGGGTGTCGGCGGGGGGCAGGGAGGCGCCGAGGCCGTGCGGGGCCGCGTCCGGGTGGTCCTGGGCCCCGCCGGGAGGGCCGTCGTGGTCCCGGTCGTGGTCCCGGCCGGCCCGATCGCGGTCGCGGCCCGGCCGGTCTTGCCGGTTGCCTTCGACCTTCGGGGTCGCGGTGGCAGCGTCGTTGCTCACGCCATGCCTCCGTCGTACGTGGGGTGGGTGTGCGGGGGCTGTACGCCGCCGGCCCCGGGGGGCGCCTGGTGCGGGATACGGGCCTCGTCGGTGCCGGTGCCCGGGCCGGTGCCCGCCGGGGTGCCGGGCGCGGCCTCTGCCTCGGCCTCCGCGTGGGCGGAGTTCGCGGCGCGCTCGGCGATCACTTCCCGTACCGCGTCGAGTACGCCTCGGTAGCCCGAGCAGCGGCAGAGGTTGCCGCAGAGCGCCTGGCGGGTTTCGAGCTCGGTGGGCGCGTGGTTGCCTTCGAGCAGGTCGTGGACGGTCATGGCCATGCCCGGTACGCAGAACCCGCACTGCACCGCGCCGCAGTTGGCCAGCGCCCGCTGGACGTCGGACGGCTCGCCGTCGGTGGCGAGTCCTTCGACCGTACGGACCTCGGACCCGGCGGCGGTGGCCGCGGGCACGAGGCAGGAGGCGACGAGCCGGCCGTCGACCTGGACGGCGCAGGCGCCGCACTCGCCTTGCGAGCAGCCGTCCTTGGCACCGGCGAGACCGAGGCGCTCGCGCAGGACGTAGAGGAGGGACTCGCCGATCCAGGCATCGCTGACGGGCCGGTCGGCGCCGTTGACGCGCAGGACGTAGGAGGCATGCGGATGCTCGCTGTGCTGCGGCTCCCGGTCGGCGTCCCGGAGGTCCGGGCCGCCGTCGCCGTCGCCGTCGGTCTCATCCGGGCGGCCCGCGCGGGGCCCGGCCGGGTCCGGGCGGTCTACGCCGGGGCCGGCCTCATCCGGACGGTCTACGCCGGGGCCGGCCTCATCCGGACGGTCTACGCCAGGGCCGTCCGAGACCGAGCGGTCGACGCCGGGGCCGTGCTGGTGTGAGCCGGCCCGGTCTCGTGCGGCGTGGTCCGAAAGGACCTGGTCCGGGTCGACTTGCCCCGCACCGGATTTCCTGCGAACGCCCTCGTCCGGGCCGACCGGCCCGCCGCCGGCTTGCCCCGGACGGACCTGATGTGGGTCGCCCTGCTCGCGGCCCGCTTCGCCCACGCCGCCCTCGTCGGGGTCGGCCTGCTCGCGCCCGGCTCGGCCCGGGCGGATCTGGCCAGGGCCGACTTCCTCGCCGCCGACTGGCCCGTGGCCTCCCCGACCCAGACCGAGCTGGTCCGGGCCGCCTGACTGGCTGCCGCTTCGGCCCAGGCGGACCTGGTTCGCGTCCACTTGCTCCCGGCCGGCATGAGCCAGGCCGACCTGGCCCGGGTCGGCTTGCTCGGGGCGGGCCTGGCCCTGACGGATCTGGCCCGCGTCTACGCGTTCGTGACCGCCTTGGCCCAGGCCGATCCGGTTTGGGTCGGCCTGCTCGCGGACGGCATGCCCCAGACCGACCTGGTCCGGGTCGACTTGCTCGTGGCCGGCCTGGCCCTGACGGGCCCGGTCCGGGGCGGACTGCTCGTAGCCAACGTGCCCCAGGCCGACCTGGCCTGGGTCGGACTGCTCGTGGCCGGCCTGGCCAGGGTGGGCACGGTTCGGGGCGGGCTGCTCGTGCCCGGCCTGCCCGGGGCCCGCGTGCTCCGCGCCCGGGTGCTGCGGGCCCGTGTGCTCGTACGTGGGGAGCCCGGGGGCGCCTTGCTGGTGGGCGGCAGGCTCCAACCCGGGCTGGACCGGGCTGCCCTTGCCCTGACCGCTCTGGCCCTGGGCGGCCTGCCCCGGGCTGGAATGTTCCGGGCTGTCCTGGTCTTGCTCGCGGTCACCGGGCCGACGGCCGCGCTCTCCACCGCTGCCGAGCTCGCCGTGGCCGGGCCGGGGGCCGCCGCTCAGTTCGCGGCCGTTCAGCTCCCAGCCGCCCTGCTCCCCGCCGTCCTGTTCGGCGCTGCTGCCGGTCGGATCCAGGGCTCCCCGCGCGTAGCCGTCGCGCTCGCTGCCGTGCTCCCAGTCGCTTCGCTCCGGACCGCCCTGCTCGTTGCCGGCCCGTTCCTCCGGGCGCGGCCAGTGGTCCGTCGGGGCCGGGGCGGGCTGCGGGGCCTCGGGCCAGTTGGGGTCGGGGCGGGACCAGGGCGACGGCTCCGCCGCGCCCGTCGCCCACGGCGCGGTCGCGCCGCCGGGCAGCGTGGCGGGCGCCGACGCGCCCCACTGGGCCAGTGCCGAGGTCGTGAACTCGCCCGACTCCTCCGGGAGATCGCCCTCCGCGACCGGGATGGTCCACTGCCCGGTGAGGTCGGACCCGGTCGGGGTCGCGGGGCCCGCCCCGCCCGGTCCCGCGTCCCCGTGCGCCTCCGTGAAGTTCCACTGCCCGGTGGCCCGGGCGTCGTGCGCCGCCTCCGGCTCCGGCCACCGCACGGTCTCCGGCGTCGCCCAGGTACCGGTGGCCGACGGGTCGAGACCCGCGGCCGGCGTGAGCGGGGTGATGATCGCCGGCGGCACGTAGCCGTGTCCCGGGGCGGCCAGCGGCTCGCCGAGGCCCGTCATGTCCTCGGGCAGCCTGACGAAGGCGGTCGCCTCGGCGTCGTACTCGCCGCCCTGCGGGACCGGCTGCCAGCTGCCCTGCTGCTGCGGTTGCTGCGGGGTCTCGTTGTCGCTCATGACGTCAGCGCCCTCCCCAGTGCTCGTCGGGCCAGCGTGGCCACCGTACGCCGCAGATGCAGCACGGCCGGCGACAGGGGGGCCACTTCCGAGCCGTCCGCCGGCGGCGCCGGGTCCGGGATGCAGGCGGCCGCGACGTACTCACCGAACGCGGCCAGCGCCTCGGGCGCCAGCGCCCGCTCGCCGTCCCAGTCGATGAGCGAGGCGACCCAGCGTTCGGCCTCCAGCGGCCGCAGCGGCATCGGCGCCACCGCGCCCACCCCGCAACGCACGCCCCGCCGGGCCGGGTCGAGCACGAGCGCGACCGAGGCGGTGGCGCGGCCGGGGCCGGTCCGGCCGGTCGCCTTGAGGAAGACCTGGGGCGCGTGCAGCAGCGGCACGCGGACGAAACCGATCAGCTCGCCGGGGCTGAGCATCTCCCGGCCGGCCAGCAGATGGGAGACGGGGATCTCGCGGCGGGCCCCGCCGGGTCCCGCGATCACCAACGTCGCTTCCAGCGCGGCCAGGACCGGCAGCGCGTCACCGGTGTGGGCGCCGGTGACGATGTTGCCGCCGAGCGTTCCGGCGTTACGGATCTGGGGCGGCCCCGCGGCCCGCGCGGCGGCGGCCAGCGCCGGGATGAGCGCCGCGAAGTCCGGGCGTCCCATCCGTGCGTGGGTGAGGCCCGCGCCCAGCAGGGCGTGGCCGTCCTGGTACTGCCAGCCGCGGATCTCGCTGATCCGGCCGAGGCCGACCAGCGCCGCGGGGCGCAGCAGTCCGGAGTTGACCGCGGCCATCAGGTCGGTGCCACCGGCGACAGGCACGGCGGCGGGCATGGCGGCGAGTGCCGCCACAGCCTCGTCGAGCGAGGCAGGCAGCGTCACGGACTGCGCCGCCTGCGGTGCGTGCGTGGTCAACCCAGCTGCCCCTTCCCGGTGTCCCGGTGTCCCGGCCGTCCCGCCTGTTCCGCGTGTTCCGCCACTTCAGCCTGTTCCGCCGTACGGTACGTGCTCGCAGCCCGGACGTGGCAACTCTGGCACATCTTCCGGGGCGACCGGAGAGAGGGTCCGCGAAGGGTGCATCCGCGCCCGACCTGGGCGATAGTCCGGTTTCTCACACCTTCGCCGCAGAGTGCGAAATGCCACCTTCGGGGTCCCTTGTACTACTTATTGGGTACGGCCTCCACGGTCCCAGGGACGCGGCCCCCGGGTACCGGGGTTCCGGTCGGGCTCACACGATCGGGGGCGCCCCCTCGATCGGGCGTCCGAGAACCGGCGAACCGGCACCGCCGCTTCCGGTGCCGGCGCCGCTTCCGGGACCGGCACCGCCGCGCCCGGCACCAGCGGCTCCCCCAAGCGCCGGCCGCCGCTGCCACGGCAACGGGCCGCCGGGCGGCCGGTAGTCCACGCCGAGCGCGTCAAGCCGGGCGTAGTGCACGGCCATTCGCGCCTCGAACCCCGCGAAGTCCCGCTCCGCGGGCGCCGGCAGCACCGACCATGCGACCTCGGCGAAGGCGGCCAGCCGCGGGAACGTCTGGTAGTCGACGCGGCTCCGGTTCTCCATCACCTCGGTCCAGACATTGGCCTGCGTACCGAGAATGTGAGCGGCCGCCTCGGCCGGCAGCCCGTCAGGTACCGGCTCGAAGCGGTAGACGTCCTCCAGCGTGCGCACCTTCCCGATGGGCATCGGCTCGTCCTCGCCGGCCGCCTGCCGGTGGTCCAAGTACACGTACTGCTCTGGGCACATGACGACGTCGTGGCCGGCCTCGGCGGCCGCGATCCCGCCCGCGTACCCGCGCCAGGAGGAGACCGTCGTGATGTACGCATCGATGTTGCAACATACGCAATGAAGGTTTCGCACAGCACAACACGCGGGTGATTATGGCGGCCGGGGCGCGCACGCGAAAGGCCCCCGCCCGCACGCATCAGCGCACCGCGAGGGCCTTGCCGCACCTCTGGGGAGCCCCGGCCGAAAGCCGACCGGACCCCGGTCGAGCCCTGGCGAGCTCCCGCCGGGAGGGGGCTTACTTGTCCTTGCCGCCCTTGCCCTGGTCGCCGCCGGATCCGCCGGCGCCCATCGACTCGTAGATCTCCTTGCACATCGGGCAGACCGGGTACTTCTTCGGGTCACGGCCCGGGACCCAGACCTTGCCGCAGAGCGCGACGACGGGCGTGCCGTCGAGCGCGCTTGCCATGATCTTGTCCTTCTGGACGTAATGGGCGAAGCGCTCGTGGTCTCCGTCGCCGCGCGACACCTGCGGTGTCGGCTCTACGAGGGTCCCCGTACCTGCCCCGCGCTCGGGCTCAAGAGTGCTCATAGCTGCCAAGGGTACTGAAACGCGCCGGCATCAGTTCAAGGACGGGTCGTCCGGGTACGTGGCCACCATCGCGAGCTCGCTCCGCTGCCGCCGCAGTACGGCCCGCCAGAGCCGCTCGGGGTCGGGGGCGGAGACATCCCCCGGTTCGGACTCCACGACGTACCAGGCGCCCTCGATCAGTTCGTCCTCCAACTGGCCGGGCCCCCAGCCGGCGTACCCGGCGAAGATCCGCAAGGACCCCAGGGCGCTGGCCAGCAGCTCCGGCGGCGCCTCCAGGTCGACCAGCCCGATCGCGCCGTACACCCGGCGCCAGCCGAGCGGGCCCTCCTCGCCGGGGATGACGGCCACGCCGAGCGCCGAGTCGAGGGAGACGGGCCCGCCCTGGAAGACGACCCCCGGCTCGCCCGCGAGGGCGGCCCAGGGTTCCAGGATGTCGCCGACACCGACCGGGGTCGGCCGGTTGAGGACCACGCCGAGCGAGCCCTCCTCGTCGTGGTCGAGGAGAAGCACCACCGCGCGGTCGAAGTTCGGATCCGCGAGGGCGGGAGTGGCGACGAGCAGCCGCCCTGTGAGCGAGGACACCTCGGTCATGCCGACATGATCCCGCATCTTTGCCCTCTGGGGGGAGTCAACGGCGGTCTGTGAGGCTGTGCAGCTCAGGCGCACGGCAGCAGCGGGAGCGCGTCCACCGCACGGCAACCCTCCGCAGTTTCGGGCATACGGAGCGTGTTGTGGCAAATTCATGACGTTCTCGTACTGCCCTCAGCCTTACGGACCGGGGGTGGTCGCCCCTTACCCTTTTCCCTGGCCCCCTGCCCACCCTCTCCGGAACGCGAGATTCATGACCGGCACAGACGATGTACTGCTTGTCCACGGCGGAACCCCGCTCGAGGGCGAGATCCGTGTCCGCGGCGCCAAGAACCTCGTGCCGAAGGCCATGGTCGCCGCGCTGCTCGGCAGCGGGCCGAGCCGGCTGCGCAACGTGCCCGACATCCGCGATGTGCGGGTCGTGCGCGGGCTGCTGCAGCTGCACGGGGTGACGGTCCGCCCCGGCGACGAGCCCGGCGAACTGGTCCTGGACCCGTCGCACGTCGAGAGCGCCAACGTGGCGGACATCGACGCCCACGCGGGCTCCTCGCGCATCCCGATCCTGTTCTGCGGCCCGCTGCTGCACCGGCTCGGCCACGCCTTCATCCCGGGTCTCGGCGGCTGTGACATCGGCGGCCGGCCGATCGACTTCCACTTCGAGGTGCTGCGCCAGTTCGGCGCGACGATCGAGAAGCGGGCGGACGGCCAGTACCTGGAGGCCCCGCAGCGGCTGCGCGGCACGAAGATCCGGCTGCCGTACCCCTCGGTCGGCTCGACCGAGCAGGTGCTGCTGACGGCCGTGCTGGCCGAGGGCGTCACCGAGCTCTCCAACGCCGCTGTGGAGCCGGAGATCGAGGACCTCATCTGCGTGCTGCAGAAGATGGGCGCGATCATCTCCATGGACACCGACCGGACCATCCGGATCACCGGTGTCGACAAGCTCGGCGGCTACAACCACCGCGCGCTCCCGGACCGCCTGGAGGCGGCCTCCTGGGCGTCGGCGGCGCTGGCCACCGAGGGCAACATCTATGTGCGCGGCGCGCAGCAGCGCTCGATGATGACCTTCCTCAACACCTACCGGAAGGTGGGTGGCGCGTTCGAGATCGATGACGAGGGCATCCGCTTCTGGCACCCGGGCGGCCCGCTGAAGGCGATCGCCCTGGAGACGGACGTCCATCCCGGTTTCCAGACGGACTGGCAGCAGCCGCTGGTCGTCGCTCTGACGCAGGCGTCCGGACTCTCCATCGTCCACGAGACGGTGTACGAGTCCCGGCTGGGCTTCACCTCCGCGCTCAACCAGATGGGCGCGCACATCCAGCTCTACCGCGAGTGCCTGGGCGGTTCGGCCTGCCGCTTCGGCCAGCGCAACTTCCTGCACTCCGCGGTGGTTTCCGGCCCCACGAAGCTCCAGGGCGCCGACCTGGTCATCCCGGACCTCCGGGGCGGCTTCTCGTACCTGATCGCGGCCCTGGCCGCCCAGGGCACGTCCAGGGTCCACGGCATCGACCTGATCAACCGCGGCTACGAGAACTTCATGGAGAAACTCGTGGAGCTGGGAGCGAAGGTCGAACTCCCCGGCGGCGCACTCGTCTGACGCCTCGACCACCCTGACGATGGCCCCCACGGCGGGGGCCATTGTCGTCTGCGGCACAACCACCCACCGGCCACACCGGCGCGCCCCCGGCTGGGGGTCCGGGGGTCACCCCCCGGGACAGCACAGCATGGAGAAGCTGGTGGAGCTGGGAGCGAAGGTCGAACTCCCCGGCGGCGCACTCGTCTGAGGGACGTCTGTACACACGAAGGGCGGCCACCCGATCCGGGTGGCCGCCCTTCGTGTTGCCTTCGGGTCTTACTTGCCCTTGGCGGCTTCCTTGAGCTTGGAGCCCGCGGAGACCTTCACGCTGTAACCGGCCGGGATCTGGATCGGGTCGCCGGTCTGCGGGTTACGAGCGGTGCGAGCGGCACGGTGGGTGCGCTCGAAGGTCAGGAAGCCGGGGATGGTGACCTTCTCGTCGCCCTTGGCGACAACCTCGCCGATCGTCTCGGCGAGAGCGGCCAGAACGGCGTCGGCGTCCTTGCGGGTCACCTCGGCGCGCTCGGACAGAGCGGCCACCAGCTCACTGCGGTTCATGTTGTACTCCCGTGTTCAACTTGCCTATGAGGCGTGAGATCGAAGCCGATGCTGCCAGGGCCCTCGGACAGTCCCCGGACCCGGGTCTGACGTCAGACCCTCGCGCCCGGTCAATCATCCTGCCCCCACCAGCGGCGGGAAAGCCAATCCGGCACCCGCCAGAGTCACACGAAAAGCGCCACTGCCTCGTCGTGGTGACGCTCCGTCGACTCGCTGACGCGGACGGCAGCGGCCGCAGGCCTCTGTGCGGGCATCCCCGCAACCCTAGAGGTGCGGCCGAGGCCCCGCATTCCGCGACGCGCCGTCAGGGGGCCGTGGGGCCCGACGGGACCGTGGGGCCCGTCACAGCCCGTTGGTGCCCTGCCCGGCGGCCCTGGCGGCCGTACGGACCGCTCCGGCGACCGCACCCGCGACCTTCTCGTTGAAGACCGACGGGATGATGTAGTTCGGGTTGAGCTCGTCCTCGGTGACGACGTCGGCGAGTGCGGCCGCGGCCGCGAGCATCATCTCCGTGTTGACCGTACGGGACTGCGCGTCCAGCAGACCGCGGAAGACACCCGGGAAGACCAGCACGTTGTTGATCTGGTTCGGGAAGTCCGAGCGCCCGGTGGCCACAACAGCCGCCGTCTGGCGGGCGATCGCGGGGTCCACCTCGGGGTCCGGGTTCGCGAGCGCGAAGACGATCGCGTCCTCCGCCATCGCCGCGACGTCGTCCCCGCCGAGCACATTGGGGGCCGAGACGCCGATGAACACGTCGGCGCCGACGACGGCTTCCTTCAGAGTGCCGGTGACACCCTCGGGGTTGGTGTTGTCGGCGATCCAGCGCAGCGGCGAGTCCGCGTCGGCCGAGACCAGGTCCTCGCGGCCGGCGTGCACGACACCGTGGATGTCGGCGACGACCGCGTGCTTCACACCTGCGGCGATCAGCAGTTTGAGGATGGCCGTACCGGCCGCGCCGGCACCGGACATGACGACCCGGACATCGCCAACTGCCTTGCCCACCACGCGAAGTGCGTTGGTCAGCGAGGCGAGCACGACGATCGCCGTGCCGTGCTGGTCGTCGTGGAAGACGGGAATGTCCAGGGCCTCGCGCAGCCTCGCCTCGATCTCGAAGCAGCGCGGCGCGGAGATGTCCTCGAGGTTGATTCCGGCGAAGCCGGGGGCGATCGCCTTGACGATCGCGACGATCTCGTCGGTGTCCTGGGTGTCCAGGCACAGCGGCCACGCGTCGATGCCGGCGAACCGCTTGAAGAGGGCTGCCTTGCCCTCCATGACCGGGAGGGCCGCCTTGGGGCCGATGTTGCCGAGGCCGAGGACGGCGGAGCCGTCCGTCACGACCGCGACGGCGTTGCGCTTGATGGTCAGGCGGCGGGCGTCCTCGGGGTTCTCGGCGATCGCCATGCACACCCGGGCCACACCCGGGGTGTAGATCATCGAGAGGTCGTCACGGTTGCGGATGGGGTGCTTGGACGCCATCTCGATCTTGCCACCGAGGTGCATCAGGAACGTACGGTCGGAGACCTTGCCCAGCACGATGCCCTCGATGCCGCGCAGCTGCTCGACGATCTCGTCGGCGTGCGAGGTGGAGGTGGCGGCGATGGTGACGTCGATCCGCAGCTTCTCGTGGCCGGAAGCGGTCACATCGAGGCCGGTGACCGAGCCGCCGGAGGACTCCACGGCCGTGGTGAGCTGGCTGACCGCGGTTCCGCTCGCGGGGACCTCCAGCCGGACCGTCATCGAGTACGAGACGCTGGGCGCCGTTGCCATGGCCGGTTTCCTCTGCTTTCCCTAGCTTCGTGGCTGCGCGGCCGCGGCTGTTGCCCGGCAACGCCTTCCGATGGTGACACCTACCTGCCGGTAGCAGGTAATGCGGTCATTGAGTTTTCGGAAAGTAGTTTCCACCATACGAGAAGTCGTGATCAAACAGAAGAGGCCCATGCCACCGATGCGGTGGCACGGGCCTCTTCTGTAGATACGTACAAGTGGCACCGACCCGCCATGCTCGCCTCGCGGCAAGTGGTCGCTCTAAGCGACGAAGGTTGGGCCCGGGGGCTTGGATCGAGCCGGTGCCGTACCCAGGCTAACAAAGGTTTCCCCGGAACTGATTCCCGTGCGGCCAGTTCGTTCCCCGGCCGGTTCCGGATCAGCCCCGGATCAGCCCCGGAGCAGTCCCGGATCAGTCGCGGAGCAGGTCAGGGACCCCGTACGCGTCCGGGTCGTCGCGCTCACCCGAGACCACCGTGAGCTGCTGCGTGGCGCGGGTCAGCGCCACGTACAGCACCCGCAGGCCCGCGGGCGACTCGTCGGCCACTTCCGCCGGCGCCACGACGATCGTCGCGTCGTACTCCAGCCCCTTCGCCTCCAGGCTGCCCAGCGCCACCACCCGCTCGCCGAGCCCGGCCAGCCACCGGGCGGCCTGTTCGCGCCGGCTCATCGCGACGACGACGCCGACCGTGCCGTCCACGCGCTCCAGCAGCCGCCGCGCCTCCTCCCGGACGGTGCCGGCCAGATCGCCGGCCGCCGCCACGAAGCGCGGCTCCACGCCCGTCGAGCGGACCGCCGCCGGGGACTCCATCCCGGGCATGGCGAGCGCGAGGACCTTCGCAGCGAGCGCGGCGATCTCGGCCGGGTTGCGGTAGTTCACCGTCAGGGTGAACCGGCGGCGCGGGCGGGTGCCCAGCGCCTCGTCCCGCGCCTCGGCCGCCTCGTCCGGGTCCGACCAGGAGGACTGGGCCGGGTCGCCGACGATCGTCCAGGTGGCGTGCCGGCCGCGCCGGCCGACCATCCGCCACTGCATGGGCGTCAGGTCCTGCGCCTCGTCGACGATGACGTGCGCGTACTCCGTCCGCTCGGCCGCGAGCCGCTCGGCCCGCTCCCACTGGGTCTCCTCGCGCTGCGGCATCAGCTCTTCGAGGCCGGTGAGCTGATCGAGTGGGTCGTACTCACGCTTCTTGCGCGGCCGGGCCGGCGCGCCGAGCAGCATGTGCAGCTCGTCGAGCAGCGCCACGTCGTGTACGGACAGCGGACCCTGCCCGTCCGGGCCCACCCGGCGCAGCGAGCGGGCCAGCAGCCGGGTCTCGCGCGGAGCCAGCACCCGCCGCGCCCAGCGGCCGAGCCGGCGCTCGTCGGCCATCGCCGAGAGCACCTGACGCGGAGTGAGCTCGGGCCACCAGGCGTCCATGAACGCCAGGAACTCGGGCTCGGTCGAGACGTCCTCGTCGAAGCTCGAACGCAGCTCGGCGACCAGCTCGGGATCGGTGTATCTGCCCCGGCCGCTGGACTTCGCCCACAGGGCGTCGAGCACCAGCCGCCGGGCCCGCGGCCGCAGCAGGTTGACCGGCGCGGTCCCGCCGAGCACGGACTGCCGGATGCGCCGCAGCTCCTCGGCCGCCAGCTCGATCCGGCCCCCAAAGGCGACCACCCGGAGCCGGGTAGGGGTACCGGCGGGCGGCGTCTCCTCGCCGAACGCGAGCTGTCCCTCGGCGGAAGCGCCGCTGCTCCCGGACGGGGAGGTCTCCAGCGCCCCCCGGGCCGCGTGGCGCAGTACCTTCAGCATCCGGGACGAGCCCTTGACGCGGGCCACCGCCGGATCGTCGTATTCCGCTGCTTCCGCGCCCTCGACCAGCGAGCCGACCGCGCGGATGGCGACCTGCCCCTCCTCGCCCAGCGAGGGCAGCACGCCCTCGGTGTACGCGACGAGCAGCGGGGTCGGCGAGACGACCAGGATGCCGCCCGCGTACCGCCTGCGGTCCTGGTAGAGCAAGTACGCCGCGCGGTGCAGGGCGACCGCGGTCTTGCCGGTGCCGGGGCCGCCGGACACCTCCGTCACGGACGCGGCGGGCGCGCGGATGACCAGGTCCTGTTCGGCCTGGATGGAGGAGACGATGTCCCGCATGGTGTGGCTGCGCGCCCGGCCGAGCGCCGCCATCAGCGCGCCGTCGCCGATCACCGGCAGCTCGGCGCCGCCGAGCGTGGCGGCGACCTCCGGCCGCATCAGGTCGTCCTCGACCCCGAGGACCTTGCGGCCCTTGGAGCGGATGACCCGGCGGCGTACCACCCGGCCCGGGTCCTTCGGCGTCGAGCGGTAGAACGGCGCGGCGGCCGGCGCGCGCCAGTCGATGACCAGCGGGGCGTAGTCGGAGTCGAGGACGCCGATCCGGCCGATGTGCAAGGTCTCGGCGATGTCGGCCGTGTTGTCCGGCCGCACCGCGTCGTCGGCCGGATCGACCGACGTGTAGGCGCCGTCCGGTCCCTTCTCGCCGTCCTTGCCGAGCAGGAGGTCGATGCGTCCGAAGAGGAAGTCCTCGAACTCGTTGTTGAGCCGGTTGAGGTGGATACCGGCACGGAAGACCTGCGCGTCGCGCTCTGCGAGCGCGCCGGGCGTGCCGACCTGGCCGCGCTTGGCGGCGTCGTTCATCAAGAATTCCGCCTCGTGGATCTTCTCCTCGAGGCGGCGGTACACCTGGTCCAGATGATTCTGTTCGACACCGATCTCACGGTCTCGTACGGAATCGACAGCGGCATCCTGCGCGGCCACCGAGGCCCCCTTCTGACGTGCTGCGGGCAGCCGTCAACCGTACGCGAAGGGGACCCCGGTATGCACGTATGTCAGGCGTCCACCTCGACCAGCCGCTTGCCGTCGAACGTCCGGACCTCGAAGTGGTCGATCTCGTTCCGGTCCATCGCCGAGCCGCCGTGGACGTAGAGCGGGTTCTTGGCGGACTCGTGCGTGCTGTCCGGGATGCCGTACCCCCACTTCGGGACGGCCCAGGAGGTGACCGTCTCCTCCTCGCCCGTCTTGGAGACCGCGACCAGGGAGCACTTCAGCGGGCCCTTGACGTTCTTGAGCTCCAGGACCGTGTGCGTGCCCCAGCCCTTCTTCTCCATCCCCACGGTGGCGCTGACCTTGGTCGACGCGTCCGTCGCCTCGACCTTCTCCTCCATGTGGTTGAAGAAGGCGTCCTCGGCCGGGCTGGTCGGATGGACCCCCGCCACGTCGTTGCGGCCGTCGTCCCCGGACGTCGCCACCACCGCCACCGCCGGACCGCCGATGACCAGCACCGCCGCGGCCGCCACCAGGTAGAAGCTGCGCCGCTTGCGCTGGGCGCGCTTCTCGGCGACCTCGTCGACGAGGTTGTCGAGCAGCTTGCTGCTGGGCGGGGTCACCACCGCGGGCGGACCCGGGGCTTCCGCGAGCATGGCGAGCATGGGTTCCATGCCGGCGAACTCGTCCAGGTGGGAGGCGCAGAGCTGACAGACGGCCAGATGCGCCTCGAAGGCGCTGGCTTCGGCGTCGTCGAGGATGCCGAGCACGTAGGCACCGGCCGCATCGTGCGAGCCGTTGCCGTCGTACGGGTCGTTGCCGGGGTACCACCCCTGCGCGGTCATGCCGTCACTCCTCGTTCTTCGAGCGCGAGCTTCATGGAGCGCAGCGCGTAGAACACCCTGGACCGCACCGTCCCACTGGGTATGCCGAGTATTTCGGCAGCCTCATTGACCGTACGTCCTTTGAAGTACGTCTCGACCAGCACCTCGCGGTGAGCGGGTGTCAGGTCGTCGAGCGCATCAGAGAGCGTCATCAGCCACAACGCCTTGTCAATCTCGTCCTCCGCGGGCATGACCTCGAGCGGCGACGGCTCGACCTCTTGTGGCCGGGCCTGCCTACTGCGATGACCGTCGATGACGATACGCCGGGCGACGGTCACCAGCCAGGGCCGGACCGATCCAGTGGCGTTGTTCAGCTGACCTGCGTTCTTCCAGGCCCGGATGAGGGTCTCCTGGACGACGTCCTCGGCGCGCTGACGATCGCCCGCGACGAGGCGGAGTACGTACGCGAGAAGGGGACCCGCGTGCTCGCGGTAGAGCGCCCGCATCAACTCCTCGTCGGGGACGGAGGACTGGGAGCGCGGCACTTCCATGCGATGTCGAGCCCGTTGGGGGCGGTCACCGGCCACGGCCGCATCCTTGCGCACCAGTAACCTCCAGGTCGAGACAGCCGGACTCTTCCTCCATCACTACGGAAGGGGCGGGCGGTTGTGCTCAACGCGGCAGGAAGATTCTTTCAAGATCTTTTACCCGGGCGCCGCGCGGCGACTCGGCCGCGTGGCTACGACTGCGTGGCTACGACTGCGCGGCGACCGTCCGCCGCCGGTGCCGGGCCACCCGCTCGCGGTTCCCGCACACCTCGCTGGAGCACCAGCGCCGCCGGCGCCCCCGGGAGGTGTCCAGGTACACGAGCGAGCAGCCGTCGCCCTCGCACTCCCGCAGCCGGGCCCGCGCCACCGGATCGGTCAGCAGCTCGACCGCGTCCCGGGCCACCGCCGCGAGCAGCGCCCCGCAGTCCGGGTGGCCGCCGAGGGTCCGTACCAGCTCCCCGCTCGCCGCGCGTACCGCGCACAGCGGGGGCGGCGGCCCGACCGCCAGCGCGTTGACCCGCCCCAGCGCCTGCTCGGCGGGCCTGCCCTCGATCTCCGCCCGCACCAGCTCGCCCACATCGCCGCGCAGCTCCCGGAACCGCACCAGCCAGCCCGCGTCGACGGCGGTGAGCGGGGTGCCCGCCGGCACCAGACCGACGCCGGTCAGCCAGGCCCGCAGCCGGTCCCGCCCGTCGAGCCGCTCCGCCGGAGCGGCTCCGGTGGCCACCAGATCCAGGCAGATCCGCCCGGAGTCGAACCGCAGCTCGTACGCGCCCATGCCGGCCGCCATGCGCCTGTCACCGCCTCGGGTTCCACGGGGTGAGTCCCGCCCCCAAGAGTGCCCTCCCCGACGCCGGGCCGGAACCCCTGCTACCGGCCGGGAGCCGCGTACCTCAGGCGTCGGCGTACTCGTCGGCGTACTTGGTGTCCGCCGCCGTGTCCAGGGCCAGCCGGTAGCCGCGTTTGACCACCGTCTGGATCAGCTTCGGCGCGCCCAGGGCCGTGCGCAGGCGGGCCATCGCCGTCTCCACCGCGTGCTCGTCGCGGCCCGCGCCCGGCAGCGCGCGCAGCAGCTCCGCGCGGGCGACGACCCAGCCGGGGCGGCGGGCCAGCGTGCGCAGCAGGGACATGCCGGCCGGCGGGACGGGGCGCAGGACGTCGTCGACCAGGACCGCGTGGCCGCGGATCTCGACGCGGTGGCCGGCGACGGGCAGGGTGCGGGCCCGGGAGGGCAGTTCCTGGCAGAGCAGCTGCACCAGCGGGCCCAGCCGAAAGCGCTCCGGCTGCACGGTGTCGATGCCGTGGTCCTGGAGGGGCAGGGCGGTGACCGGGCCGACGCAGACGGCCAGTACGTCGTGCCGCAGAGCGTCCAGCAGCTCGGGGAGCAGCCCGCGGTGCTCGGCGCGGGAGAGCAGCGAGGCGGCGGCCGGGGCGCTGGTGAAGCTGACGGCATCCAGGGCGCGCGAGACGGTGGCGTCGAGGAGGCGGTCCAGCGGGGCGATGTCCTCGGGCGGCATCCAACGGTAGACGGGTACGCCGACCACTTCCGCGCCGCCGGCCCGCAGCGCCTCGACGAAGCCGGGCAGCGGGTCGCCGTGCAGCTGGATGGCGACGCGGCGGCCGTCGACACCCTCGGCCAGCAGCCGGTCCAGTACCTCCGCCATGGACTCGGAGGCGGGCGACCACTCCTCGGTGAGGCCGGCGGCCCGGACCGCGCCCTTCACCTTGGGGCCGCGAGCGAGGAGTTCGACCCCGCGCAGCCGGGCGATCAGGTCCTCGCCGATGCCCCAGCCGTCGGCGGCCTCCACCCAGCCGCGGAAGCCGATCGCGGTGGTCGCGACCACCACGTCCGGGGCGTTCGCGATCAGTTCCTTGGTCGCGGCGAGGAGTTCGCTGTCGTCCGCGACCGGCACGATCCGCAGGGCCGGGGCGTGCAGGACGGCCGCGCCGCGGCGCTGGAGCAGCGCCCCGAGCTCGTCGGCGCGCCGGGCCGCCGTGACTCCGACCGTGAAGCCCGCGAGAGGGCCGTGCTGTGGTTCGTTCATGGCTGGTGCCCCGCTCTGTGCAAGGGGTGTTACATCGTGGTACGGAGGACCGAGCCTGCCAACGGGGCGTGACAGGCTCGGTTCGCCGGTATTTCGCCGTGGTTAACGGACGTTACGGATTACACCTCGGCGTAACTGAGCTGCGGCTTCGCTTCGGTGATCTCTGTCCGTACGGGAGCGGCGGCCGGCCGGCGAAGGTATACCGCCCACGTCACCGCGAAGCACAGCGCGTAGAAGGCGAGGAAGGTGACAAAGGCCCCGGTGCCGGAGCCCGAGGTGAGAAACGCCTGCCGGAAGACCAGGTTGATCCCGAGTCCGCCGACCGCGCCCACCGCGCCGATGAGCCCCATGGAGGCGCCGGACAGCCGGCGCCCGTAGGCCGCGGCGGCTTCTCCCGTCATCCCCTTGGCGAGCGCCTTGGCCTGGAAGATGCCGGGGATCATCTTGTACGTGGAGCCGTTGCCCAGGCCGGTCAGGATGAACAGGGCGATGAAGCCGATCAGGAACACCGTCAGCGACTTCGTGAACGAGGCGTAGACCACGACCGAGGTCGCGGCGGCCATCGCGGCGAAGTTCCACAGCGTGATCCTCGCCCCGCCGAAGCGGTCGGCGAGCGAGCCGCCGACCGGCCGGATCAGGGAGCCGAGCAGCGGGCCGATGAAGGTCAGCGAGGCGGCCTGGAGCGGCGTACGGCCGAACTGGGTCTGGAGCACCAGGCCGAAGGCGAAGCTGTAGCCGATGAACGACCCGAAGGTCCCGATGTACAGGAAGGCCATGATCCAGGTGTGGCCGTCCCGGACGGCCTCCTTGGCCGCGCCGGTGTCGTTCTTCACGGGCGCGAGGTTGTCCATCCGCAGCAGCGCGCAGGCCGCGGCGACCAGGATCAGCGGGATGTACGCGGCGAGCACGATCCGCGGGTGGGTGGCCCCGGCGGTACCGATGACCAGCAGTCCGACCAGCTGCACCACGGGTACGCCGATGTTGCCGCCGCCGGCGTTCAGGCCGAGCGCCCAGCCCTTCTTCCGCAGCGGGAAGAAGGAGTTGATGTTGGTCATGGAGGAGGCGAAGTTGCCGCCGCCGACGCCGGTGAGCGCGGCGACCACCATGAAGGTGGTGTACGAGGTGCCGGGCTTCATCACGAACAGCGCGGCCACCGTCGGCAGCAGCAGCATCAGCGCGCTGAAGACCGTCCAGTTCCGGCCGCCGAAGCGGGCGACCGCGAAGGTGTAAGGGATGCGCACGACCGCGCCGACCAGGGTGGCCGTGGCGATCAGGAAGAACTTCCCGGCCGGGTCGATCCCGTACTGCGGTCCCATGAACAGGACCATCACCGACCACAGGCTCCAGATGGAGAACCCGATGTGCTCGGACAGTACGGAGAAGATCAGGTTGCGCCCGGCAATCCGCTTCCCCTTCTCCTCCCAGAAGGTCTCGTCCTCAGGGTCCCACTGCTCGATCCAGCGGCCCCCCTTGCGCACAGAGGTGGTCGGGGCTGTCATCACGCCTCCACAGATATCGGGTCCGTGATGCTGACCGTAGGGTTGGCTCGTTTCAGCCCCGTGCCGCCGGATGACTGCCGAGAAACCTTGCTCTCACCAGGCCGTCAGCGCGTGTGTGAGACCGCGGGCTCCGGACTGGGCAGGGTACCCGGCGCTTCGACCGCTCCGGTACGGCGGAGTTTCTGCCAGCGCAGCCGGCCGCCGGTGAGAGCGGTGATCCACGACTGGAGCAGCACCACGTACATGAGCTGCCGGTAGAGGATCTGCTGGAGGGGCAGCGAGATCAGGTACGTCATGCGCTCCCGGTCGAGCCGGAAGGCGTACGCGGCGCAGATCGCCTGGACGGCGAGGACGGCGAACCAGGCGGCGACGGTCTTCCCGGTGGGGCCGAAGACCAGCCCGTACAGCAGGAAGACATCGATCAGCGGCGCGAGCAGCGGCGCCAGCACCATGAACAGCGAGACCAGGGGCAGGCCGACCCGGCCGAAGCGGCCCGAGGGACCGCTTTCGATCAGCGCCCGGCGGTGCTTCCAGATGGCCTGCATGGTGCCGTAGCTCCAGCGGTAGCGCTGGGACCACAGCTGCTGCACGGACTCCGGGGCCTCGGTCCAGGCGCGGGCGTTCTCCGCGTAGACCACTCGCCAGCCGTCGCGGTGCAGGGCCATCGTGATGTCGGTGTCCTCGGCGAGGGTGTCCTCGCTCATCCCGCCGACCCGGTCCAGGGCCTCGCGCCGGAAGGCGCCGACCGCGCCCGGGATGGTGGGCATGCAGCCCAGCAGGTCGTACATCCGGCGGTCGAGGTTGAAGCCCATGACGTACTCGATGTGCTGCCAGCCGCCGATGAGCCGACCGCGGTTGCCCACCTTGGCGTTGCCCGCGACCGCGCCGACCCGGGGGTCGCCGAAGGGCTGCACCAGCTCGCGCACGGTCGAGGGCTCGAAGACCGTGTCGCCGTCCATCATCACGATGATGTCGTGGGAGGCGTGGGCGATGCCGTTGTTGAGCGCGGCCGGCTTTCCGGAGTTGGCCTGCCGGACGACGCGGACGTCGGGCAGCCGCATCGCCTCGACGATGTCCGCGGTGCCGTCGGTCGAACCGTCGTCGATGACGATCACTTCGACGGGGTGGTCGCCGGCCATCAGCGAGGTGACCGTGTTGGCGATGCACTCCTTCTCGTTGTACGCGGGGACGAGGACGGTCACCGGCCGGGTGACCTCGGGCCCCCAGCTGAAGTCCTTGCGCCGCACCTTGCGGGCGTGCAGGGCGGAGAGCAGCAGCATCAGGCCGAAGCGGGCCAGGACCAGGACACCGACGACGGCGAGGCCGACGACCAGCGCGTCGGTGATGTGCTCCGAGACGCTGACCGCGCCGACGAACGCCTTGCCCTTCCACAGCTCGAAGCCGGTCACCGGGGTGTGCGCGCTGGGGGCGCCGAGGGCTCCGGTCAGGCCGGTGAACTCGTAACCCTGCTTCTGCAGTTGGGGCAGCAGCCGGTCGAGGGCCGCCAGGGTCTGCGCGCGGTGGTCGCCGCCGGAGTCGTGCATCAGCACGATCGCGCCTTCCCCGGGCTTCTTCGGGGTGGCGTTCTCGACGATCGCCTCGACGCCGGGGCGCTTCCAGTCCTCGCTGTCGACGGTGTTGAACGCCGTGATGTAGCCGCGGCTGCCGATGTACTGAGTGACGGGCCAGCTCTCGTTGTCCAGGACGTACGAGAACGACGAGTACGGCGGGCGGAACAGGGAGGTGCGGATCCCGGCCGCGCCCGCGAGGGCCAGCTGGTTCTGCGACAGCTCCCAGTCGATGCGCGCCTGGGACTGGTAGGAGAGGTCCGGGTGGTTGAAGGTGTGCAGGCCGATCTCGTGGCCCTCGTCGACCATCCGCCGTACCAGGTCGGGGTGGCGGGAGGCCATGGTGCCGGTGACGAAGAAGACGGCGTGCGCGTCGTGCTCGCGGAGCGTGTCGAGGACCTTCGGCGTCCACACCGGGTCGGGTCCGTCGTCGAAGGTCAGGACGAGCTTGTTGTCGGGCACGTCGAGCGCCTTGGGGTCGCTCTTCCCGCGCGCGTCGATGACCGGGCCGCCCTCCAGGATGTGCCGGGGCACCTGGTCGTTGCCGACCGGCTGGCGCACCCGGTGATCCGCGAGGATCTCGCTGTGCACATAGCCGCGCAGCATGAGCATGGCGAAGAGCGCGACCAGGAACAGCAGGGGCAGCAGATAGCGCATGGGCACCCTGGGGCGCCTGAGGCCCGCCTTGCCCCGGGCGGTCATACGGCACCGCCCTCGGCCGCGGGCGGAACCACCGGGTCCGTCGGTTCGGCCGGCGGCGTTTCGGTCACCACGGGCGCGGGATCAACGGGCCCCGGCTCGGGCACCGGCTCGGGGTCCGTGCCGCCGGTGGTCCCGGTGGGTACCGGGCTGGCCGGCGGGGCCGGGGTGCCGCTGACCGAGACGCCCGGCCTGGGCGTGGGCCCGGCGGGCCGCGGCGCGACGCCGGCCGGCGGGCGGCCCGCGGCGGTGCCGGTCGGGTTCGGAGCGACGGCCCCGGGCGAGGCCGCGGGGGCGGGCCGGTGCGCGGCGCCGGGGACGTCCGGCGCGGACGGCAGCGCCTCCGGGGCGGGCGAGTCGCTGACCGTGCCGGGCTTCTCCTCCGCGGCGGGGCCGGGTATGCCCAGCCAGGGTGCGCTGGAGTTGCCGCCGAGGAGAGTGCCGACGAGGAGTACGGCGTAACAGGCGCAGGCCGCGCCGAGTACCCAGCCGATGCGGCGCAGTTTCCGGCTCCGGCGGCCGCTCTCGTCGACGAAGACCGGCCCTGCCGCGCCCGTTGCGGAGCGCCCGGCCGCCGCTGCCGGCGCCTCGGGGGCCTCCTGGCCCCACGGGTCCACCGGTGGATCCCCCAACTGCCTGGCGAGTCCATCGAGTTGAACGGTGATTTCGTCCTGATCGTGCGCATGCCCCAAAGAGGCATCCTCGTGCTTTTTTTCCACCGCTGTACGCCCATCCCCACTGAACAATTTCGGGTGCGCGCACGACCATCGGGCACTCGTCGTCGGACCGGGCCCCATCCCGGTCCGAGCGCCCCCCATATCACCGCGCCCGGGTGAGTGAATGTAGCGCACCCGAGGGGCCTTCATCCGCACGAGTCAGTTTTTGTCCGCCATCAAAGACAAATCGACATCGGGCGTCCAGCCGCCGGACACGGGAGCGAGCCAGCCCTCCCGCCGGGCGAGTTCCGTGACCGCCGCGCGAAGCGCATCAACTCCGGGATGCCGCAGGCCTTTCCGCCACACCAGGGACACCGGCGACAGCGGTACGGGATCGACCAGCGGCCGCAGCACGGCCCCCGGCATTTCGGGAAAGTCCACCACCACCAGCACCGGGGTCCGGGACTTCGCCATCACCCGGCGGAACTCCTCGTGGCCGACGGCCACCGGCGCCGGCGGCGCGACCGCGATCCCCCGGCCGGCGAACAGCCGCCGGGCGAAGTCCGTCCACTCCAGGGTCCGGGGATTGCCCGCCCCCGCGTACACCGACTCCCCCGCGAGCGCGTCGAGCGGCACCGTGGGGCGTTCCGCCAGCGGATGACCGTACGGCAGCAGGACCGCCAGCGGCTCGAACCGGACCGGCTGATGGTCCAGGCGCGCCCGGACGGCCGGCTCCAGCCCGGCGAACCTCCCGAAGGACACGTCGAGCCGCCCGGCGAGGATCTCGGCGGCGGCGCCGGTGAGGCCGCTCTCGAAGCGGGCCATCAGCTCGCAGCCGGGGGCGAGTTCACGGGCGCGGGCCAGGACCCGGCCGGAGGTCAGGCCCTCGGTGTTGAGGTCGACGAGCAGCGGCCGGGCCGCGTCCCCGGTCCCCGCGAAGGCCGCCGCCAGGTCGTCCTGGGCCTCCAGCGCCCGGCGTGCGTACGGCAGCAGCCGCTCACCGTCCGCCGTGAGGGCGACCTGCCGGGTGGTCCGGACGAACAGCTCGGTGCCCAACTCCCGCTCCAGCCGCCGGATGTCCCGGCTGAGCGCCTGCTGGGCGATGTAGAGCCGGGCGGCTGCCCGGGTGAAGTGCAGCTCCTCGGCGGCGGCGGTGAAGGCGCGCAGCAGGCGCGGCTCGATGTCTCGGGGCATCGCACGAATTTACAACGCAGGCGCGTCAGTGCTGCCGGAGCAGGTGTTGGACCGGCGCCGATCCGCACCGCGAGGGTTGCCCCATGCCGCATCCGACCGACGCCCCGCAACTGACCGTCACCTCCCGAGCCCCGGTACGCAACCCGTACGTCCGGCTGTTCGCCACGCCCGGCGCCCGCGCCTTCACCGCGGGCAATCTGATCGCCCGCCTCCCCATGGGCATGTTCAGCGTGAGCGCCGTCATGATGATCGCTGGGTCACGCGGCTCGTACGCCCTGGCGGGCGCGGTCACCGCGACCGGACTCGCCGCGACCGCGCTGGTCGCCCCCTGGACCGCCCGCCTGGTCGACCGGCACGGCCAGGCCCGGGTCGCGGTGCCCGCCACCGCGGTCGCGGCACTCGGCTCGCTCGCGCTGCTGCTGTGCGTCCGCTTCGGCGCCCCGGACTGGACGCTCTTCGCCGCGTACGCCGCGACCGCGACCACCCCGAACACCGGTGGGATGTCGCGGGCCCGCTGGGCCCACCTGCACCGGGACGATCCCGCCGCCCTGCACACCGCCAACTCCTTCGAACAGGCCGCCGACGAGCTCTGCTTCATGCTCGGCCCGGTGCTGGCCGCTTTCCTGTGTACCGCCCTCTTCCCGGAGGCGGGCACCCTGACCGGCGCGGTCCTGCTCCTGACCGGCGTACTGCTCTTCGCCGCCCAGCGCGCCACCGAGCCACCGGTCGCGCCCCGCGCTCGCGCCCGCTCGCCGCTGCGGGTACCGGGGATGCCGCCGCTGCTGGCGGCGTTTCTCGCCACCGGTGCGGTCTTCGGGTCCATGGAGGTCGTCACCCTCGCCTTCGCCGACGAGCGCAGCCACCGGGCCGCGGCGGGCGCGGTGCTGGCGCTCCAGGCCGCGGGATCCTGCGCGGCCGGGCTGCTGTACGGATCCGTGCGCCCGGCGGACAGTCCGGCCCGACGGCTGCTGGTCTGCGTCGCCGCGATGGCGGCCCTGATGAGCCTGCCGCTGCTGGCGGCCACGCTCACCGGCTCGCTGCTCGCGGTCGCCGCGGCGCTGCTGCCGGCCGGGATGGCCACGGCGCCGACGATGGTCACCGGCATGACGCTCGTACAGCGGCGCATACCGGTGGACCGCCTCAACGAGGGCATGACACTGGCCGTGACGGCCCTGCTCGGCGGTATCGCCGCCGGCTCCGCGGCGGGCGGCTGGGTGGTGGAGCGGTTCGGCGCGGCCGCGGGGTACGGGGTGCCATTCGCTGCGGCCGCACTGGCCCTGGTGATCACGGCAGCGGGAACAGCGGCACGAACCGCCGCGGGAACGGCTGCGGGAACGACGAAGGCCCCGCTGTCCTGAGACAGCGGGGCCTTCGCCTCACATGGGAATTGTGGAGATGGCGGGAATCGAACCCGCGTCCAACGGTGCGGAACCAGGGCTTCTCCGAGCGCAGTTCGCTGCGATTTTCTCGGCCCCGGAGATCACGCGAACAAGTCTCCGACGGGCTCAGTCACTGTTTGATTTCCCACCGGGCCCCGTGACCGGGCTCAGTGGTTTAGTCCCCTAGCTGATGCCAGGATCCGGGTCGGGAACAGCCCCGGGCTGACACTCCGCAGAGTCTTCGCTTAGCTGCTAATTAGGCAGCGAGGGCGAAGGCGGAGGAATCGCGCTTGGTGTTGGCGATTATTGTTTGCGACATATGGTTAACGAGATCATTGCCGCTTCCTCGGCTCGCTTCCCCTGCTTCGACATCCGCTGTCGAAACCGATCATCCCCATGTTTTTTTATCAAGGTGACTCCCACCCCGTCGCCGGGGTGCTGATGCCATCGTACGTGAACAGCGCACCAAGGTGCCAGCTTATTCCCGCGCGGCCGGCCCGCCGGGCCCGGCCCGGTCCGGTCAGGCCCGCTGCTTCCGCCTGACCGCCGAGATCGCCCGGTCCGTCTCTCGCCGGTCCTGCTTCTCGCGGAGCGTCTGACGCTTGTCGTACTCCTTCTTGCCCTTGGCCAGCGCGATCTCCACCTTGGCCCGGCCGTCCTTGAAGTACAGGGCCAGGGGCACGATCGTGTGTCCCGTCTCCTGCGACTTCGACTCCAGCTTGTCGATCTCGACGCGGTGCATCAGCAGCTTCCGCTTCCGCCGCGCGCTGTGGTTGGTCCAGGTGCCCTGGCTGTACTCCGGGACATGGACGTTGTGCAGCCACGCCTCGTGTGCGTCGATCTGGACGAAGCCGTCCACCAGGGACGCCCGTCCCTGACGCAGCGACTTCACCTCCGTGCCGGTCAGGACCAGCCCGCACTCGTAGGTGTCGATGACGGTGTAGTCGTGCCGCGCCTTCTTGTTCTGCGCGATCAGCTTGCGCCCTTTTTCCTTAGCCATAGTGCGGCCATTTTCGCACTAAGAGCCGGTGCCGAGGCCACCCAATACCGTGCGCGCCTTCTCCTCGGCCCGCTCGCTCACCGCCAGGTCCGGTGTGATACCCCGGCCGTCGACGCTGTGGCCCGCCGGAGTGCGGTAGTGGCCGACGGTCAGCTCGGCGACCGAGCCGTCCGGCAGCTCGGTCGGCATCTGGACCGAGCCCTTGCCGAAGGTGCGTGAGCCGACCGTGACCGCCCGGCCGCGGTCCTTCAGCGCGCCGGTCACTATCTCGGCGGCGCTCATCGTGCCGCCGTCCACGAGGGCGACCAGCGGTCTGCCGGTGTCCCCGCCCCGGTCCGCGTACAGCGCGCGCTGCGCTCCCCGTACGTCATAGGTGGCGACCAGCCCGCCGTCCAGGAACGCGGACGCGGCGGTGACCGCCTCGTTGACCAGGCCGCCGGTGTTGCCGCGCAGGTCCAGCAGGACGCCGGCGCCGTCCGGGGCCGCGCGGACGGCGTCCCGTACCCGCTCGCCCGAGCCCTTGGTGAAGGACGCGACCTTGATCAGCGTCACACCCGTCCCCAGCTGCCGGACGGTGACGGCCTCGGTGGTGAGCCTGGCCCGGCGCAGGGTCTCGGTCCAGGTGCGGCCGCCGCGCTCCAGGCCGAGGGCGACCGAGGTACCGGCGACGGCGCTCTCGCGGTCCCCGCGCAGCAGTGCGACGACCTCGGTGACGGGCCGCCCCGCCGTGCGGTGGCCGTCGACCGTACGGATGTGGTCGCCGGCCCGGACACCGGCCCGGTCCGCGGGTCCGCCGGGCTGCACCCGGGAGACCTCGATACGCCCGTCGCGGCCGCGCTCGGCCCACAGGCCCACGCCCGTGTACGTACCGTCCAGGGCCCGCTCGAACTCCGCGTACTCGCCCTCGTCGTACACCATGGCCCAGCGGTCGCCGCTGCGGCTGACGACCTCCTCGGCCGCGTCCTTGGCGGACTTCCCGTCGGCCATCGCCTCGGCCGCCGCCCTCGCGACATCGTCACGCTCGGTGGCGGAAGCGGCACTGCGGGCACCCGCCAACTGTGCGTCCGTACGGGCCTCTTCGCCCCAGACACCGGTCGCCGCACCCGCCGCGAGAGCGCAGGTGAACACCAATGTCAGGGCCGCCCCGCGGCGGATACCGCGGGGCCGGAGGCGCATTCCAGAGCCCGGCATGGCGACCACTCTAGGACAAGGCCGGGCGCTGTAAGGCATGTTGCCCGTACGGCGCCCGGGGCGCTTGTCACACCTTGAGGTACTTGCGCAACGCGAAGAAAGCGGCAAGCGCGGGCATCAGCAGGGCGATCGCCAGCACCAGCGGGAGCTTGGCGAGAACCGCGTCCCAGCCGATGAAGTCGATCAGAACCAGCTTCTCGGAGAGCGCCAGGCCGTGGTCGATCAGGAAGTACCGGCCCACGAGCAGGAAGACGCAGGCCACCACACCGCCGATCAGCCCGGCGAACGCGGCCTCCATGATGAACGGCATCTGGATGTAGAAGCCGGACGCGCCGACCAGCCGCATGATGCCGGTCTCCCGGCGGCGGCTGAACGCCGAGACGCGCACGGTGTTGACGATCAGCATCAGCGCGATGACCAGCATCAGGCCCATCACGAACAGCGCGGCCAGGTTCATTCCGCTGAGCAGATCGAAGAGGTTGTCGAGGGTGCCGCGCTGGTCCTGTACGGACTGCACGCCGTCCCGGCCGGCGAACGCGGTGGCGACGACCTTGTACTTCTCCGGGTTGTCGAGCTTGACCCGGAACGACTCCTGCATCTGGTCCGGGGTGAGCGAACTGGCCAGCGGGGAGTCGCCGAACTGCTCCTTGTAGTGCTTGTACGCCTGGTCGGCCGACTCGTAGTGGACGGTGTCCACGGCGGCCATCTTCTCGAGGTCGGCCTTGATCGTCTTCTTCTGCTCCGAAGTCACCGCGCCCTTGGCGCACTTGGCGAGCGCCTCGGCGTCGGCCTTGTTGCACAGATAGATGGAGACGTTGACCTTGTCGTACCAGTAGCCCTTCATCGAGCTCACCTGGTCGCGCATGAGCAGCGAGCCGCCGAACAGGGCCAGCGAGAGGGCGACGGAGATGATGACGGCGAAGGTCATCGTGAGATTGCGCCGGAGGCCGACGCCGATCTCCGACAGGACGAACTGGGCGCGCATGGCGTCCTCTCAGTCTTTCAGTGCTGCTTTCGGTGCTGCTTCAGTGCTGGTAGCCGTAGACGCCGCGCGACTGGTCGCGCACGAGACGGCCCATCTCGAGTTCGATGACGCGCTTGCGCATCTGGTCCACGATCTGCTGATCGTGCGTCGCCATGATGACGGTGGTCCCGGTCCTGTTGATCCGGTCCAGCAGCTTCATGATGCCGACGGACGTCTGCGGGTCGAGGTTGCCGGTCGGCTCGTCCGCGATCAGCAGCATGGGCCGGTTCACGAAGGCCCGCGCGATCGCCACGCGCTGCTGCTCACCACCGGAGAGCTCGCCGGGCATCCGGTCCTCCTTGCCGCCGAGGCCGACCAGGTCGAGGACCTGCGGTACGGCCTTGCGGATCTCCCCGCGCGGCTTGCCGATGACCTCCTGCGCGAACGCGACGTTCTCCGCGACGGTCTTGTTGGGCAGCAGGCGGAAGTCCTGGAAGACGGTCCCCAGCTGGCGCCGCATGTGCGGCACCTTCCAGTTGGAGAGCCGGGCCAGGTCCTTGCCGAGCACATGCACCTGGCCGTGCGTCGCGCGCTCCTCGCGGAGGATCAGCCGCATGAAGGTGGACTTGCCGGAGCCGGAGGAACCGACCAGGAAGACGAACTCGCCCCGCTCGATCTCGAGGGAGACCTCCCTCAGTGCAGGACGGTTCTGCTTCGGGTAGGACTTGGAGACGTTGTCGAATCGGATCACGGGTGCACCACGGTCGCCGGGAGTAGGTGTGCGTGACCATACGCGAAGCGGGCTGGAGCGTGCAGGCGGCGGTCGAGGATGAGTGATTTATCCCGCGAAATCCAGGGGGCCGCGCCGAATCCGGCGGGAGCTGGCACAGTGGGAGGGGGAACGGTTGCGTTTCCCTGAGCGTTGTGCGGAAAGAAGGCCGCGTATCGCGGCTCCGCCGCGCGGGAGAGGAGAGCGCATGACCTATGACCGACTGGTGTGCGCCAACTGCGCGGCGCCTGTGAACGAAGGCCGCTGCCACGTGTGCCGGGCGAACCGGGACCGCCTCCAGCAGGAGGGCCCCTTCGCCGGACTGAACCCGGCCATGCTGCTCGCGCTGCTGGTGGTGCTGGTGGCGGCGATGGCCCTGCTGGCGCACCAGACGGCGTAGCGCCTGCGCCTGTGACTGCCGGAGGGCCCGGGACGCGATGTGCGTCCCGGGCCCTCCTGTGCGTGTGGTGCGTGCGTGTACGGACGTGTACGGCCCGTACGCGGCTGCTAGGCCGCGGTGCGGCCGCCGCCGACCAGGCGGGGCAGCATCCGGAAGCCGATACCGCCGGCGATCATCGTCGCGGCGCCGACCAGCAGGAACGTGGTCTCGTTGGCGCCCGTCGCGGCGAGCTCCTCCTTGGCCGCACCCTGCTCGACCGGCTTGGAGCCGACGTTGTCGGTTTCGGTGTTGTCCTGGCACTCGGCCCCGTCAAGGTCCACGGTGCAGGTCCCGGCCCCACCGTCGTCCCCACCGGTGCCACCGGTCGAGGCCTCACCGGTGGTGCCGGCGTCGCTGCCGCCGTTGCCGTTGCTACCGGCGTTCCCGTTGCCGTTGCTGCCGCCGTTGCCGTTACCGCCGGCGTTCCCGTTGCCGTTGCTGCCGCCGTTGCCGTTACCGCCCTGGTCGCCACCGCCGACCGCAGCGTCACCGCCGCCCACGGCCGCGTCACCGCCACCGACAGCAGCGTCGCCACCGCCGACGGCCGCGTCACCGCCACCAACCGCAGCGTCACCGCCACCAACCGCAGCGTCACCGCCACCAACCGCAGCGTCACCGCCGCCCACGGCCGCGTCACCGCCGCCGACCGCAGCGTCACCGCCGCCCACGGCCGCATCGCCGCCGCCGACCGCAGCGTCACCGCCGCCCACGGCCGCGTCACCGCCACCGCCACCGACAGCAGCGTCGCCACCGCCGACGGCCGCGTCACCGCCGCCGACCGCAGCGTCACCGCCCGTGTCACCACCGCCCGGGCCCTGGGTGTCACCGCCACCGGCCACGGTGTCGGCGTCGTCGACGCCGATGCCGACGCCCACACCCGTCTCGTCCACGTTGGCCTTCGCTTCCAGGCCACCGATGTTCACGCCAATGCCGGCCGCCTGAGCGGCGCCGGCTGCGGTCAGCGAGGCACCGGCCGCAATCACCGCACCGGCCGCTATCCGCGCCACGCGCAGCCGCGTCTTCTTGGTCATCTGCCTGCTACCCCCAGTAGCTGTCTCGTAAGTGGAGCACCGTCCGGGGCCGCGGCCTTCGGGGGTTCGCAACTGGCCCCCGCCACACGCGCCCCAGTAATACGCATGCCGCGCGCCAGCCTTCCCACTTTTCAGATCATCGTCAAGGTCGTTGCGCGCGCAATGCCCAATTTGCGGGCAGTTGCCTGCCGTTGGGCCGTGAAACTGTGACGGAAAAAGGGAACTGCCGCCCGTTGGACGGCAGTTCCCTTGTCGACAAAGCGGGAATTTACTTCTCCTGCTGCTTGCGCCAGCGAATTCCGGCCTCCAGGAAACCGTCGATCTCGCCGTCGAGCACCGCCTGCGGATTACCGACCTCGAACTCCGTCCGCAGGTCCTTGACCATCTGGTACGGGTGCAGGACGTACGAGCGCATCTGGTTGCCCCAGGAGCTGCCGCCGTCCTTGAGGGCGTCCATCTTGGCCTGCTCCTCCTGGCGGCGCCGCTCGAGCAGCTTCGCCTGAAGGACGTTCAACGCGCTCGCCTTGTTCTGGATCTGCGAGCGCTCGTTCTGGCACGAGACGACGATGCCGGTCGGGATGTGCGTCAACCGCACCGCGGAGTCGGTGGTGTTGACGCCCTGGCCGCCAGGGCCGGACGCGCGGTAGACGTCGACGCGCAGTTCGGACTCGTCGATCTCGACGTGATCGGTCTTCTCGACGACCGGCAGCACCTCGACGCCCGCGAACGACGTCTGGCGGCGGCCCTGGTTGTCGAACGGCGAGATGCGCACCAGCCGGTGGGTGCCCTGCTCGACCGAGAGCGTGCCGTACGCGTACGGCGCCTTGACCACGAAGGTGGTCGACTTGATGCCGGCTTCTTCCGCGTACGAGGTCTCGTAGACCTCGGTGGAGTAGCCGTGCCGCTCGGCCCAGCGCAGGTACATCCGCTGCAGGCGCTCGGCGAAGTCGGAGGCGTCCACGCCGCCGGCCTCGGCACGGATGTTTACCAGTGCCTCGCGCTCGGCGTACTCGCCGGACAGGAGGGTACGGACCTCCATCTCGTCCAGCGCCTTGCGGACGGCGATGAGCTCGGACTCGGCCTCGGCGAGCGTGTCCGCGTCGTCCTCGGCCTCGGCGAGCTCGAAGAGCACGCCCAGGTCGTCGATCCGGCCGCGGAGCGCCTCGGTCTTGCGCAGCTCGGCCTGGAGGTGCGAAAGCTTGCTCGTGATCTTCTGTGCCGCCTCCGGGTCGTCCCACAGGGACGGGGCCGCGGCCTGCTCCTCGAGCACGGCGACGTCTGCCCTCATCCTGTCGAGGTCCAGGACGGCCTCGATCGACCCCATGGTCGAGGAGAGGGACTTCAGCTCTTCGGATACATCGACGACTGCCACGGGTCCAGCGTAACGGCTGGCCGCCCGGACCTTCCCCACGCCCGGTGGCGGACCCCCCCGGCCGGACCGCCCGGACAGGACCCGGTGCCTTACGGGGCCGAGGGCGAGGACCGCTCGGTGTCCTGGGGGGCGGGATCCGGGGCGTCCCCGTCGGCGGCGAGCCAGCCGCCGATGCCCAGTGCCGCCGCCAGGGCCACGGCGGCGACGCCCAGCTTCAGCCGGCGCCGGCGTACCGCGTCGGAGGCGGATCTGTGCCGGGCCGAGCCGGGGCGGCGTTCGGCCGGCGACCGGGGGACGCGGGCGGTGCCGCGGGCGCCGCCGGCCAGCTCGTCCGGGCCCGGGACGCGCATGCTGGTGTGGGTGTCGCGGTTCGAGTCCGGCGCGGCGCCGGGGACGAGCGGAACCGCCCCGCGGCGGCGGCCCGGCTCACCGGGGAGCGCGGGGTGGCCGGTGGGGTGGCCGGCCGGTTCGCCGGCGTACGGCGCTTCGTACGGCTGCCGTCCGTCTTCGTCGTCGTCCGGTTCGTCCACGTCCAGCGGGGGCATGCCCGCGAGCAGCGGCAGCTGGTCGCGCAGCCGCGCGGAGAGCTCGGAGGCGCGCAGCCGGGACGCCGGGGCCTTGGCCAGACACTGGACGATGAGCTGCCACAGCTCGTCGGGGATACCGGGGAGCGGTACGACGGTCTCGGTCACATGGCGGCGCAGTACGGCCCCGGGGTGGCCGCCGCCGAACGGCGTGAACCCGGCGAGCAGCTCGTACAGGACCGTCGCCAGGGCGTATATGTCGACAGAGGCGCGCGGCGGGAGGCCCTCGATGATCTCGGGCGCGAGGTAGTCGGGCGTACCGATGATCTTCGTCGCGGTCCTGGTGCGGCGCGGCGAGTCGATCAGCTTGGCGACGCCGAAGTCGGTGAGCAGGGCGGGATGCGCCCGGCCCGGTCCGATCGGGCCCTGCATGTCCAGCAGGATGTTCTCGGGCTTCACGTCACGGTGCACGATCCCGGCCGCGTGGGCGGCGGCAAGGGCGTCCGCCACGTCCGCGACGACGGCGACCGCCGCCTCGGGGGCCATCCGGCGCTCGCGGTCGAGACGGGTGCGCAGGTCGGTGCCGCGTACGAGCTCCATGACCAGGGCGAGGTCGTTGCCGTCGACGACGAGGTCGCGCACGCCGACCACCCGGGGGTGGTCCAGGCTCAGCAGCGCGCTGCGCTCCTGCACGAAGCGTCCGACGAGCTCCTGGTCGGACGCGAGGTCCTCCCGCAGCAGCTTGATGGCGACGGGCCCGTCGGGTCCGTCGCCCAGCCACACCGTGCCGGCGCTGCCCCGCCCGAGAATCTGGTGGGCGGTGTACCGGCTGCCGATTTTCCGTGCCAAGACTGCTCCCTCAGCGGCTGGCGTTCGCGCACAAAACTACGCGGCCGACGGGGTGTTCAGGGCCCCGGATGGTGCCAACCTTGCACTTCTGCGGGGGAAATCACCCGCAGAAGTCGACAAATCTACGGAACCGTCTCCGGTGCGGGCGGCTCCGGCGCCGTCGAGCTACCGATCTCGGAGATCCAGGCGGATGCGTCGGAGACCCAGTCCGAGACCTGGTTCCAGAAGCTCTTGCCGTCCGCGACCCAGTCCTGGAGCGGGGTGAGTTCCCAGATCATCCAGGCCGCCACGACGAAGATGACGACCGTGAACAGGCAGCCCTTGAGGCAGCCCAGCCCCGGGATCCGCATCGGGTTCGCGCTGCGGCGCGGCTCGCGCGGCGGGCGGGGGGCCCGGGGGGCCGGCTGCTGGGGCGGCGCGTACCGCTGCTGGGGCTGCTGCGGCGGTGCGTACCGCTGCTGCGGCTGGTGCGGCTGCTGCTGACGCTGCGGGGCGTAGTGCTGAGGCGGCTGCTGGGGCTGTTGGGGCTGCGGCGCGGGCCGGCGCTGCGGGCGGCGGCGCAGCGGGTCCTGGCTCGGGTCGAGGTACTGGACCTGCGTCTGCTCGTTGCGGTCGCGGGCCGCCCGCATCTGGCTCTGCCAGGGGTGTGGGTCGTCCGGCGACGGCTGCGGTGCGCCGTCGGGCCGCGGGGGCACCGGCGGCATGACGGCCGTCGGGTCGGCGAAGCCGGCCCCGCCGCCCGCGCCGCCGGACCGCATCACGCTGGTGGCGCCGTTGGGGTCGTAGGCGGCCGGGTCGTACGCACCGGCGCCGCCCGGCAGTACCTGCGTCGGGTCGGCCGCGCCGGGGGTGCCCGGGGTGCCGGGGACGGGGGCCGGTGCCGGGTCCGGGGCGAGCAGGGCGCCGACCCCGAGAGCGGCCTCGACCTGCGCGGAGGAGGAGTGCACGCCGATGCCGGCCGCGACGGTGCGCAGGCCGCGAGCGAGGTTCTCGGCGCTGGGCCGCTCGCCCGGCTCCTTGCGCAGGCAGCGCTCTATGACCGTCCACAGAGGCTCCGGGACGGTGGTGGGGCGGCGGGGCTCCTCGCTGAGGTGGCGGTGCAGGACCTCCAGCGCGGTGCCGCCGGCGAACGGCGGACGGCCGGTGACCAGCTCGTACAGCAGGATGCCGGCGCCGTAGATGTCGACCGCGGAGGTCTGCGGGCGGCCCTCGGCGGACTCCGGCGCGACGTAGGCCGGCGTACCGACGAACTCGTGCGTACGGGTCAGGCCCGGGGAGTCGGCGAGGCGCGCGATGCCGAAGTCCGTGAGCATCGGGTGCATCTGGCCGTTCGCGTCGGCCAGCAGGACGTTGGCGGGCTTGAGGTCGCGGTGGACGACGCCGTCGGCGTGGCTGGCGGCCAGCGCGTCCGCGATCTGGGCGGTGAGCAGGGCGGCCGCGACCGGGGTGAACGGGCCGTTCTCCCGGATGTAGCGGTGCAGGTCCGGGCCGTCGACCAGGTCCATGACGAGGGCGAGGAGGTCGCCCTCGACGACGAGGTCGCGGGTGCGCACGATGTTCGGGTGCGTGAGGCGGAGCAGGACGGAGCGCTCGCGCAGGAAGCGCATCACGACGTCCGCGTCGTTCGCCAGCTCCTCCTTGAGGACCTTGATCGCGACGGTCTCGCCGGGCTGCCCGGCGACCGCTGCCTCGGCGCCCGCGGTCTCCCGCTGGCGGGCCCGCCAGACGGTGCCCGTGGCGCCGCGCCCGAGTGGCTCCTCGAGCAGGTACTTGCTGCCTACCGGCCGCACGTCATGTGCTCCCTGCTGATCGTGTGTCCTTGCTTGCCGGGCGCACTGGCCCTTCCGGCCACTCTAGGCCCTGGGCACCGGCCGGTTCGCGTTGGTGGGGAAGACGTCCGAACCGGGCGCATGGTTGCCGTGCGGCGGCGGCGATGACGGGCCGCGGCGGCGGCCGCCGGAGCGGTCGGGCAGGCGCGGACAGTCCCAACCAGGCACTTTTGGGTCGACAGCCGACCAATCAAGATCACTTCTTGGTGGTCGCCGGGCGTGTTGTCAGTGGCAGGTGCGAGGATGCCCCCAGCACGGACTGCGGGGTCGGGAGCCCTGTGGTTCGCGCTGACCTGTACCGGACGACGCGTCCGTGCGGGGTGGGGGGATTCACCGGGCGGCTTGCCTGCCGTTCCCCTGCCGGGCGCGCCGCGCAGAAGGGACCGCTGACCGCGATGCAGATCCGGCTGACCGTCCTCGGGCCGCGCAGCGGCCAGACCGCGACCGCGCCCCCGCGCGTCTGTGACGTACTCGTCACCGCTCCGGCGGGGACCGCGCTGGCCGCGGTCGCCTCCGGGCTGGCCGGCACGGTCATGGGGCCCGACGTCTCGGGTGCGGTGGTGCTGTACGCCGGCCAGGAGCGGCTCGACGCGCAGCGGCGGACGCTGGGTGAGCCCCCGCTGGTCGACGGCGCGGTGCTGTCGCTGCACGCGCCGGCCGAGGACGACGCTCCCGCGGACGCCATATCGGCGCAGCTCCATGTGGTCGCCGGGCCCGACGCGGGGGGTGTCCATCTGCTGCACGGCGGCCAGATCCGGATCGGCCGGTCGGCGGACGCGGATGTGCCGCTGGACGACCCGGACGTGTCCCGGCTGCACTGCGTGGTGACGGTGGCCGAGGACGGCCGGGTGTCGGTCGCGGACCTGGGCTCGACGAACGGCACGTCCCTGGACGGCAGGCAGGTCCACGACCGCCCGGTCCGGCTGACGCCGGGGGCGCTGCTGCGGGTGGGCGAGTCGGCCCTGCGCCTGTCCCCTCCTGACACGGGCACGCCGCCGCCCCACCGACCGACCCCGGACGGCGAGGGCCACCTCCGCGTCCCACCGCGCGCGGCGGGCGCGGCGGGCGCGGCGGGCGCGGCGGGCGCGGCCGGCGACCCGTGGGGGCAGGCCGACGGCCAGAGCGGCCGCCGAGGCACGGGCGTCGGGGGGACGACACCCCCCGGCCGAGCGCCCGGCGCCGCCGCCGGCGGCGGGACGTTCACCGGGGCCGCAGGCGACCCCTGGGGGGCGGCCGCCGGCAGTGGTGAGGCAGCGACCGGGGGTGGAGGCGGCTCCGGCGACGGGCGGGCCCCGGGCGCCCCAGGCGGGGGACGCGGCGCGGGCAGCAGCCAGACGGCACCCCCCGGCCGAGCGCCCGGCGCCGCCGGCGGCGGGACGTTCACCGGGGCCGCAGGCGACACGTGGGGGCAGGCCGACGGCCAGAGCGACGCGCGCGGGCCGGGCGCCGGCGAGACGGCGTCCCCGCCCGGCCGACGGCGGTGGGGGCGGGGGCGGCGGTTCGGGGGGCGGCGGGGGGACGAGGGGCCCGCGGTCGAGGCCGTGCCCCACGCGCCGCAGGTCGCCGCCGGTGCGACCGTGGGCGAGGCGTGGCCCGACGCCGCGTCCCTGTTGCTGACCGCCCTCGGGCCCGGCCCCCTGCTGTGGGAGCGCGGCCCCGGGCACCCCGAAGCACTGGTCCTCCGGCTCGGTACGGCCGACCGGCCCGCGCCCGGCGGCGCCGGGCTGCTGCCCGCCGTGCCGGTCACCGTCGGGCTGCGCGAGGCCGGTTCGCTGGGGCTCGCCGGACCACGGGCCCGGCTGTCCGGGCTGGCCCGGTCCGTACTGGCCCAGCTCGCCGCACTGCACGCGCCCCACGATCTGGAGATCGTGCTGATCAGCGCCGACCGCACCCGGAGCGCGGCAGAGCGCACCGCCGAGTGGTCCTGGCTCGGCTGGCTGCCGCACCTGCGGCCCGCGCACGGCCAGGACTGCCGGCTGCTCCTCGCGTACGACCGGGAGCAGGCCACCGCCCGCACCGCCGAGCTGACCCGCCGCCTGGACGACGGTCCGCTCGGTCCCGGCTGGGCCTCCGCCGAGCCCGCGGCCGTCGCCGACGCCGCGCGGCGGTACACGGGTCCGTACACCGTGGTGATCGTGGACGGCGACCCCGGTTCGGCCGTGCTGCGCGAGACCACCGCGCGGCTGGCCACGGCAGGGGCCGCCGCCGGGATCCATCTGCTCTGCCTCGCCGAGACACCCGCCGCCTCGCCCGTCTCACCGGTCGCCGCGACGTACGAAACCGCCTGTTCGGCCTCCCTCGCCTTCCGCGAATGCGGCGCCGTCGCTCTGCTGAGCGGCGATGTCGCCACCGCCCTGCGGCTGCTGCGCACCGCGAACGGGCAGCCCGCCGGGCACGGCGCGGTCGCCACCGTGGACGCGGTGTCCGTGGCCTGGGCGGAGCGGTTCGCGCGGGCACTGGCCCCCCTGCGGGCGGCGGACGGCGCCGAGCCGGGCCGGCCCACGCGGTCCGCCACCGCGCTGCCGGCCGCCGCCCGGCTGCTGGACGAACTGGGGCTGGCCCGCGCCACCCCGGCCTCCCTGATGGCCCGTTGGGCGGCGGCGACCGACGAAGGACAGGGCGTCGGCGGCCACGCGGACGTCGTCCTCGGCACCGGGCAGCGCGGAGCGGTCGGCGCCGAGCTGGTCGCGGAGGGCCCGCACCTGCTCGTCGAGGGCCCGCCCGGCAGCGGCCGCACCGAGCTGCTCCGCTCCGTCGCCGCCTCCCTGTGCGCCGCCGCGCGGCCCGACCGGCTCGGGCTCGTACTGGTCGACGGCGCGGGGGGCGACCGCGGCGAGGGGCTGCGGGCCTGTACCGAACTGCCGCACGTCTCGGCCCACCTCGTCGCCTCCGACCCGGTACGGATGCGGGAGTTCGCCCAGACCCTCGGCGCCGAGCTGAAGCGCCGCTCCGAACTGCTGGGCACCCTCGGCTTCGCGGAGTGGCACGCGCAGCGCGAGGTCGCCGCCCGGATGGTCGCGCAGCGCCCACCGAGCGCGGCCGAGCAGCGCGGCGAACTGGACTCGCCGCCGAGCGGCACCCTGCGGCTGCGCGCCGCGGCCGCCGCGCGCCGGGACGTGGCCGGGCCGACCCCGCTGCCCCGGCTCGTCGTGCTCGTCGACGACTTCGACGCGCTGGTCTCGCCGGCCCTCGGCAGCACCGGCCGGCCCGCCGCCGGATCCGTCGTACGGGTACTGGAAGCGGTGGCCCGGGAGGGCGAGCGGCTCGGGGTGCACCTGGTCGCGGCCTCGGCGCGGCCCGACCGTACGGCGGGCACGGACGTGGCGCGGAGCGCCGCGCTGCGCGTGGTGCTGGCCGGGACGGAGGACGCCGCCGCCGGTCGCGGGCAGCTGCACCATCCGGACGGGCGGGTGACGCCGTTCCAGGGCGGCCGGGTGACGGGGCGTATTCCGCGTACGGCGACGCTGCGGCCGACCGTCGTACCGCTGGAGTGGGAGCGGATGGGCGACCCGCCGACGCGCCGGCCGGTACGGGAACTGGGCAACGGCCCGACGGACCTGGCGCTGCTGGCCAGCGCCCTGGACCGGGCGGCCCGGCTGGTGGACGCGGCCCCCGTGACCTTCCCCTGACGTTCCCGTGAGGTCGGCCGTTTGCGATCGGCAAGGGGTCACAACGCGATCACGATCGCCCTCTTGACATCGGCGGCGCTATTGCGGGCCGTGAACACCCGGCGTAGACCTGTCCGCACGGGACAGCCACGAACGGTCGCGGCCGTGACTCGCATGCGGCGGTTCGTACGAGCAACGTTCGTACGCGCAACGGGAGAGACGGGGCAGTGATGCGCACAACTCTTCACCCACGCAGAGGCACACGGAAGGCCGTACTGGCGGTCGTCGCCGCAGGCGCACTCGCGCTCAGCGGCTGCGGAGGCGGCGACGACCCGTCCGAGAAGGACCCGCCGGGCGGCAGCGGGCAGACCAACGGCGCGGCCACCGTCCAGCTGCCCAAGCTCGACGGGGAGAAGGTCGAGGTCGCGGCCGTCTGGACCGGCCCGGAGCAGGCGAACTTCACCAAAGTGCTGAAGGAGTTCGAGAAGCGCACCGGCGCCTCCGTCACCTTCGTCCCCGCGCAGGACCCGATCGTCAACTTCCTCGGCACGAAGATCGCGGGCGGCCAGCCGCCGGACGTGGCGATGCTCCCTCAGGTCGGCGCGCTCACGCAGGCGGTGCAGAAGAAGTGGGCCAAGCCGGTCGGCGCCGAGGCGCAGGCACAGCTGGACAAGAACTACGGCAACGGCTGGAAGTCGCTGGGCGCGGTGGACGGCAAGCAGTACGGCGTGTACTTCAAGGCGGCCAACAAGTCGCTGGTCTGGTACAACGCGCAGGCCTTCGAGAACGCGGGCGCCGAGGAGCCGAAGACCTGGAAGGAGTTCCTGGAGACGGCCGAGACGATCTCCGCCTCCGGCGTCACGCCGGTGTCGGTCGCGGGCGCGGACGGCTGGACCCTCACCGACTGGTTCGAGAACATCTACCTCTCCCAGGCCGGCCCGGAGAAGTACGACCAGCTGGCCAAGCACGAGATCAAGTGGACGGACCCGAGCGTCAAGGCGGCGCTGACCACCCTCGGCGAGCTGTTCGGCAAGAAGGAGTACCTCGTCGGCGGCCAGGACGGCGCGCTGCAGACGGAGTTCCCGAAGTCCGTCACGCAGACCTTCACCGGCGGGGACCAGCCCGACGGCGCGATGGTCTTCGAGGGCGACTTCGTCGCGGTCAACATCGCGCAGACCGAGGCCAAGATCGGTACGGACGCCAAGGTGTTCCCGTTCCCGGCGGTGGGCGCCGAGTCCCCGGTGGTGTCCGGCGGTGACGTCGCGGTCGCGCTGAAGGAGACCAAGGGCGCGCAGGCCCTGCTGACCTTCCTGGCCTCGACCGACGCCGCGAAGATCTGGGCGGAGCAGGGCGGGTTCATCTCGCCCAACAAGTCGCTGGACGTGGCGGTGTACCCGAACGACATCCAGCGCGACATCGCCAAGGCGCTGATCGCCGCCGGTGACGACTTCCGCTTCGACATGTCCGACCAGGCGCCGCAGTCCTTCGGCGGCACGCCGGGCAAGGGCGAGTGGAAGGCGCTGCAGGACTTCCTGAAGAACCCGAAGGATGTCGCGGGGACTCAGGCGCGCCTGGAGTCCGACGCGGCCAAGGCGTACCAGAGCTGACGCGATGACGTCAGTCACCACGGGGGGCACCGCAAAGCCGGTGCCCCCCGCAGGACCGCGCAAGAGCGTGACCGGCACGCGCAGGACGGTCGCAGTGAGTTTTCTGCTGCCCGCCCTCGTGCTGCTGGGCGCGCTCGTCGTCTACCCGATCGGGTACTCGCTCTACCGGAGCTTCTTCGACCAGTCCGGAGAGAACTTCGCCGCCTTCGACAACTACACCGCGCTCTTCACCGACGACACGATCCTGACCGCGGTGCAGAACAACCTCATCTGGGTGGTGGTCGCGCCGGCCGTGGCGACCGCGCTCGGTCTGATCTTCGCCGTCCTCACCGAACGGGTCCGCTGGGGCACGGCGTTCAAGCTGATCGTCTTCATGCCCATGGCGATCTCCATGCTCGCCGCGGGCATCATCTTCCGGCTGGTGTACGAACAGGACCCGGACCGGGGGGTCGCCAACGCCGTGTGGGTCGGCGTGCACGACACGTTCGCCGAGGCGTCCGCCTTCCCCAAGGCGCGGCCCGGCCGGGACTCGGCCCTGGAGCCGGGCGGCGGCGGCTCGTTCATCACCCGGGCCCCGGTACGGGCGGGCGAGCCGGTGGTCCTTCCGCTGGTCGGCGTGCCGCCCGCCCAGCTGCCGGACAACGCGGAGCCCGCGAAGCCCGCGAAGGCGGAGGCCGGCAAGGTCACCGGCACCGCCTGGCAGGACTTCACCAGGGGCGGCGGCGGCGAGACCAACCGGATCGACCCCGAGGAGGTCGGCTACCCCGGCATCAGGATCGAGGCGGTCAAGGACGGCAAGGTGGTGGACTCCACCCGCGCCGGACCCGACGGCACCTTCACGCTCTCCGAGAAGGCCGACGGAGCCCAACTGCGGTTCCCCGCCTCGAACTTCCGCGAGCCGTACAACGGGGTCGACTGGCTGGGCCCCAGCCTGATCACCCCGGCCGTCATCGGCTCGTACGTCTGGATGTGGGCCGGCTTCGCCATGGTGCTCATCGCGGCGGGGCTGGCGAGCGTGCCGCGCGAGCTGCTGGAGGCGGCCCGGGTGGACGGCGCGAACGAGTGGCAGGTGTTCCGCCGGGTCACCGTGCCGCTGCTGGCACCGGTGCTGGCGGTGGTGCTGGTCACGCTGATGATCAACGTGCTCAAGATCTTCGACCTGGTCTACATCATCGCGCCGGGCTCCTCCCAGGACGACGCCAATGTGCTGGCCCTCCAGCTCTACCGCTCGTCGTTCGGCACGGACGCCGACCTGGGCATCGGCAGCGCCATCGCGGTCCTCCTGCTGCTGCTGGTGATCCCGGTGATGCTCTTCAATATCCGCCGCATGCGACGGGAGGCCCGGCGATGAGCGCCACCAAGACCCCGGCGACGAGCGGCACCCAGGCGGTGAAGGCCGAGCAGTCCCTCGCCACGCGCATCGCGGCCCGCACCGGCGGTGGCGTGATGCGGGTGTTCCTGATCCTCGTCGGCCTCTTCTGGCTGATGCCGACGATCGGCCTGCTCCTGTCCTCCCTCCGCGGCCCGGCCGACATCAGCGCCAGCGGCTGGTGGCAGGTCTTCACCGCCCCCGCCCAGCTCACCGCGGAGAACTACACCAACCTGTTCGACAACGAAGTCGTCATGAACTCCCTGCTGAGTACGGTGCTGATCACCGTCCCGGCGACCGTCCTCGTCGTCGTGATCGGTTCACTCGCCGGCTACGCCTTCGCGTGGATGGAGTTCCCCGGCCGCGACTGGTGGTTCCTGCTGGTCGTCGCACTGCTGGTGGTGCCGGTCCAGGTCGCCCTGGTCCCGGTCGCCGAACTCTTCGGCAAGCTCGGCATCTTCGGGACCACGCTCGGCGTCGTGCTCTTCCACGTCGCCTTCGGGCTGCCCTTCGCGATCTTCCTCCTGCGTAACTTCTTCGCGGAGATCCCGCGCGAGCTGCTGGAGGCGGCCCGGCTCGACGGCGCCGGTGAGATCAGGCTGTTCACCCGGGTGGTCATGCCGCTCGGCGGCCCGGCGATCGCCTCGCTCGGCATCTTCCAGTTCCTTTGGGTCTGGAACGACATGCTGGTCGCGTTGATCTTCGCCGACGCCGACAGCCCGCCCATCACCGTCGCTCTCCAGCAGCAGGTCCGGCAGTTCGGCAACAACATCGACGTGCTGGCGCCCGGCGCCTTCGTCTCGATGGTGATCCCGCTCGTCGTCTTCTTCGCGTTCCAGAGGCAGTTCGTCTCCGGCGTGATGGCGGGCGCGGTCAAATAACTGGCGGCCACGGGGAGGTGGCCAGGAGGACGGCCCGCCGCGCGCAGGTGTGTGCATTCACCGGGCCGTTCTCCGGTGTTCGTCCCCCGGATGCCACGTCTGGCGTAACCGGATCACGCCATCGGCAGTTGCTGGGCCATATGCCCAGCCGACCCATGGATGTGCCTTGCCCCGGTTCAGCGTCATCGTGCCCGCGTACAAGGTCCAGGCGTACCTCCAGGAGAGCCTGGATTCCGTGCTGTCCCAGTCCTTCGCGGACCTGGAACTGATCGCGGTGGACGACTGCTCACCGGACGCCTGCGGTTCGATCATCGACGAGTACGCGGCCCGCGACCGCCGGGTCGTGCCCGTCCATCTGCCCCGGAACGTCGGCCTCGGTCCCGCCCGGAACGCCGGTCTGGAGCGGGCCACCGGCGACTACCTGATCTTCCTCGACAGTGACGACACCCTCGTCCCCGGCGCACTCCGGGCGATCGCCGACCGCCTCAAGGAGACGGGCGCCCCGGACGTCCTGGTCTACGACTACGCCCGTACGTACTGGGCCGGCGACGTGGTCCGCAACCAGCTCGCGGACCGGCTGACCGAGGCCGGGCCGGCCACCTTCCGGCTCGCCGACCGCCCCGGCCTGCTGGGCGTGCTCATGGTCGTCTGGAACAAGGCGTACAGCCGGGAGTTCGTCGAGCGCGAGGGCCTCACCTTCCCGGCCGGCTACTACGAGGACACACCCTGGACCTACCCGGCGCTGCTGACCGCGGAGTCGATCGCCGTCCTCGACCAGGTGTGCGTGCACTACCGCCAGCGCCGTACGGGCAGCATCCTGTCCACCACCAGCCGCCGCCACTTCGACGTCTTCGACCAGTACGACCGGGTCTTCGCCTTCCTCGACGCCCGCCCGGAGCTGGCGCTCTGGCGCCCGGTCGTCTTCCGCCGGATGACCGACCACTTCACCAAACTGTTCGCCGCGCGCGGCCGGCTGCCGCGCGGCACGCGCCCCGAGTTCTTCCGCCGGGCCCGCGCGCACTACCGCCGCTACCGGACCCCCGGCGCGGCCGTCACCTCCGCCGCCCGCCTGCGGCACGGCCTGGTGCGCCTCGGCAGCCACCGTACGTACCGCCTGCTCGCCGCCGCGCGCACCCTCGGGGTCCGCGCGCTGCGCGGCTCGGGGGCCGCCCTGCGCGGACTGCGCACCGCCCTGCTGCGGCTGCACTACCGCAGCCAGCTTTGGCTGCCGCTGCGCGAGGACTACGTGGTGTTCGGAGCGGCCGGCGCGTACGGGGACCACGGCTACGCCGGCAGCCCGGCCGCGATCGAGGAGCGGGTGCGCGAACTGGCCCCGCAGCTGCGCACCGCCTGGATCACCCCCGCCGCGTACGCCCACACGGTGCCCACCGCGACCGGACGGCTGCGCCCCGGCTCGGCCGCGCACTGGACGGCCCTGGCCCGCGCCAAGTACCTCGTGGACCCCACCGGTTACGGCGGCGCGCTGGTCAAGCGGCCGGGCCAGATCCTCCTCCAGACCCAGCACGGCACGCCCCTCAAGCGGGTGGGTCTCGACCTCCAGGACCGTCCGGCGGCCGCGCCGGTCCCCGACTTCACCGGCCTGCTGCGCGGCGTCGATTGCTGGGACTACCTGCTGTCCGCCAACCGGCACGCCACCCTCGTCTGGGAGAAGGCCCTCCCCGCCGGCTACACGACGCTGGAGTACGGCCATCCGCGCAACGACGTCTTCCAGCGGGCCACCGCCTCCGACGTCGTCCGGCTCCGCGAGTCGCTGGGCATCCCGCCCGGCAGCACGGCCGTCCTGTACGCCCCGACGCACCGCGACTACCGGCGCAGCCGCCCCCGCTTCCTGGACCTCGAACGGGTGCTGCGCGACCTCGGCCCCCGCTTCGTCGTCCTCACCCGCGCCCATCCCGCGTACGGCGCACCGCTCTCCGACGGCGGCCGCGGCGGCTCACCCCGGCTGATCGACGTCTCGGAGTACCCGTCGGTGGAGTCCCTCTGTCTCGCCTCGGACGTGCTCGTCACCGACTACTCGTCGCTGATGTTCGACTACGCCAACCTCGACCGCCCGATCGTCATCCACGCCGACGACTGGGAGGCGTACGAAGCGGCCCGCGGCACCTACTTCGATCTGCGCGCCTGCCCGCCCGGCGCGGTCGCCCGCACCGAGGACGAGCTGATCGACATCTTCACCAGCGGCCACTGGCGGGGCTCCCGCTCGGCCCAGTTGCGGGCGGCCTTCCGGGCGCGCTTCTGCCCGTACGACGACGGGCACGCGGCGGAGCGGGTGGTCCGCCGGGTCTTCCTGGGCCAGACGGACGACCTGCCGCCGGTCGTCCCCCTCCCGGACCGCCACCCGGCCCCGCTCACCACGACGGCGACACTCCACCAGCAGCCCCGGTACGGAGAGTTCGACCGTCTGGAACCGAACCGGGTCTAGTGGCGACATGGCGAGTTGGCGGCTCCAGCATGCGTTCCACGTCATCCGGAACCCAGGGAAACGGCACCTCGGGCCATCGTGCGGCTGCCCACACGTCCAGATCGACGGCGAGAACAGCATCGATTGCCGGCTTCCAGCCATCCGATGTTCAGGCGGGTATACGCCGGGCGGTACCAGAGCGCGTAGACGCCCGACTCCCTGTCCGTGAACGCGTCCTCGTCCTGGGAGTCGTACTCGCTGAGATCCTCGTAGAACACCTGCACATCATCGCCGCACCGTTTCGGTGAGGCCTACGCGATTCCGCCATTCGCTGGTGGCTTAGCCCTTGAGGGAGCGTCCGGCGACGTGATCAAGTCGTTCGGCGAACACCCTTTCCGCGTCAGGCGTCAGGGTACGCAGAGCGACCATGGCGGTGAGCACGACGTCGCACAGCTCGCTCTGCACGTCTTCCCAGGTGTGGGAGTTGCCCTTGCGCGGATTGCACGCGGTTGCGCCCATGACAGCCTCGGCGACTTCGCCAACTTCTTCGGAGAGCTTCAGCACGCGCATCAGCTTCTCCGTCTGCGGGGGTACGGGGCTGTTCTCGTCGAGCCATGCGACGAGATGACCGACGGTCTCCCAGCTGCTGTGTTCCATGAAAGCGCTACTCCGTATTGATGCGGTGGGTGACGGTACCGCGCAGGCGCGAGAGTTCGGATGTGATCCGGTCCGATCCCTCCGAAGGAGTGATGTGACCCCTGCCACCGAGCGCCGGCGCGACGCGTCTCACCGCTCCAGCAGTGCGAACAGCTCCTCCCAGCGGCCGAGTACCTCCGGCTCGGCGAAGCGCTGGACGTTCACCCGTGCCCGCGCGCCCATGCCGTCCCGCAGCCGTGGGTTTCCGGTGAGCCGCAGCAGGCGGTCGGCCAGGGCATCGGTGTCGCCCGCCGGGGCCAGCAGCCCGTCCTCGCCGTCCCGCACGATCTCCCGTACGCCGGGCGCGCAGTCGAAGGCCGCGCACGGCACCCCGCTCGCCATCGCCTCCATCAGCGCCAGCGGGAACCCCTCGCCGCGTGAGGACTGGACGAACACCGAGCTGCCGGCCAGTGCCCCCGGCACGTCGTCGGTCCGGCCCATCCACTCCACCGAGGCGTCCAGTCCGAGCCGGGTGCACTGCGCACGCAGCTCGGCCTCGTCCTCGCCCGCGCCGTACAGCCGCAGCAGCCACTCGGGCCGCTGCGGCGCCACCAGCGCCCAGGTGTCCAGCAGGAGGTCGATGCCCTTCTGGTCGGCGAACCGGCCGATGCTCGCGACCACCTTCTCGGCGCGTGGGGAGGGCACCTCGGGCAGCCGGGGCAGGGCGTTGGGCATGACGCCGACGTTGTTCATGCCGTCGCCGATCCAGGTGTCGGCGTCCTCCTCGGTCAGCACCAGCCAGCGGTCCACCGACGCGTAGTTGTTCCGGATCCAGCGGTAGCGGTGGCAGGCGCGCGAGTAGGCGTACGACTCGTGGCTCATCCCGACGACCGGCATCCCGCGGGTGTCCGCCTCCCGCACCCACTCCATCGCCCACACCTGGGTGACGATCAGCACGGCACCGGGCCGGGCCGTGCGGAAGAGCTCGGTCAGCCGGGCCACCGTCTGCCGCTTGGCCGCGACCCGGGCCGCCTCGCGCCGCCGGGCGGTGAGGTCGAGGCGCCCGCGCAGGGCGCCGGGGCGCCACGGGGTGGGCGGATGGGCCGGGTAGAGGGCGGTCACCGGGCAGTCCGGGGCCTCGGGCAGCGCCCGCTGCGGGTCGGCCTCGTGGATGCCGATGAGGTGTACCCGGTGGCCGTTGCTCTGGAACAGCCGTGCCATCTGGCGCGTCCAGACCGTGACGCCGCCCAGTTCGTCGGTGGTGTTCGAGAGGATGAACACATCGCGTTCCGCGGTCACTTGGTCTTCCTCCTCGTCACGAGCAGGTCCGTGACGGTACGTGCGGCGTCACCCCGGTCGTAGTCGCCGTACCGCTCCGCGAAGCGGCGCCGCGCCTCCTGGTGGGCGAGGTCGGTCTTCTTCAGCTCGGCCACCGCCTTCAGCAGTTCGTCCTCGGTCTCGGTGACCGGGCCGGGGGCTCCGGCCCGCAGGTCGAAGTAGGCGCCGCGGTCCGCCGTGTACGCGTCGAGGTCCGGCGCGAACAGCACGATCGGCCGGTCGAGCAGCGCGTAGTCGAACATCACCGAGGAATAGTCGGTGATCAGCACATCGGCCAGGCACAGCAGTTCGCTCACGTCGTGGTGCGCCGAGACGTCCACCACCGAGCCCGGCGGGCAGGGCGGCAGCTCGGCGGCGTCCAGGTAGTGCGCCCGCACCAGCAGGACGTGCGTGTCGCCGAAGCGCTCCGCGAACCGCCGGACGTCGAGCGGCAGCGGGCGGGCGCGGCGCCTGCCGCGCCCCGGCGTGCCGCGGAAGGTCGGCGCGTACAGCACCACCTTGCGGTGGTCCTCGATGCCGAGTTCGGCGGCCAGCGGCGGCCGCGGGAAGCGGCCCGTCACCTCGTCCCGGGCCCTGGCGGCGAGCAGCACGTCATTGCGCGGATAGCCGGTGCGCAGCACCGCCTCCGCGGGGATACGGAAGCCGGGGACGAGCGTGCGCTCGTCGTGCTCGGAGCGCACCAGGAAGTGGTCGAAGCGGCCGACGGCCTCCGCCAGCCTGCGGCGCTGCGGGGCGTTCTGCGTCCGTACGCGCAGCTCGTCGAAACCCATCCGCTTGTACGCCGTGCCGTGCCAGGTCTGGATGTACGTCGTGCCGGGCCGCTTGCCGAGGGCGGGCGGGAAGCCCTGGTTGTCGATCCAGAACTCGGCGCGGGCCAGCGCCCACAGATACCGCCACGACCAGCGGCGGACCAGGCGCGCGTCGGTGGGGAAACCGGCGCGCGAGCCGGCGTACGACCAGTAGCAGCGCAGGCGCAGCCCGCGGCGGCGGACCTCCTCGTGGATCGCGCGCGGGCTGTCGCCGTAGCAGCCGCCCATGTGGCTCTCGAAGACGACGGTCCCGCGGCGTACCGGCAGCCGGCAGAACAGGCCGCGGTAGACGCGGGCCTTGACGGCCCGGGAGCCCAGGCGTTCGTACTTCCCGCGGGCCGTCCTCAGCAGGCGCCTGAGCGTGCGGGCGGGCCGGAAGTGGGTCGCGTAGTGCAGCAGGGCACGTGTGGCGCGGGCGGGCCGTCCGCTCGCCAGGAGCCGCAGCGCCAGATGGTGCTTCGCCGTGACGTACGGCTGCCAGGTGTCCCCCAACAGCCTGCCGAGCCGGGGGCGGGCGGGGAACGTCCCGGCCGCGTCGACGACTTCGGGCTCGGCGAAGAGATCCGTGACGAGCTGCGCGCCCTCGGCCTCGAGCGTCAGCCGGGTGTCCCACACGAGATCGTCCGAGCCGCGCGCCCGCAGCACCCGGGTGAGATCGACGGTGGCCCGCCACCAGAGCGCCGTGCCCTCGTGGCGCACCTCGTCGACCGGGGCTCGGAAGCTGCGGGCGCTTCCGTCGCGCACCCGGAAGTCCAGCCGGAGGGCGAGCGGCGACAGGGCGGGCAGCGCGCCCAGCGGCGCCACCAGGCTTCCTTCCAGGACCAGCCGGCCGCGCTCGGCGCGGCAGCGGATGAGCCGGTTCATCAGCCGCAGCCGGGCCAGCGGCAGGTGCTGGAAGCCGAGTTCGGTGACGTCGAACGCGGCCCGCCACGCGGGATCGCCGGCGGGTCCGGGACGCCAGAACACCTGCCCGGCCGCCGACGCGGTGAGCGGCGAGACGACCGTCCCGGGCCGGAGGAGGCCGTACGCGGCGTCCCGTACGCCCTCCGGGTCGCCCGCCACCAGCAGCTGTACGCAGACCCGCTCGGACGCCGGCAGCGCCGACCAGCTCCAGGGGTCGAGCCGGCCGGCGAGGCGCGCGGCGGCTTCGGCGGCGACCCGGGCGCGCTCGTCCCGGGCGAGCCCCGGGAACGTCATCGCGAGGGGCAGCAGGCGGTCAGTGACGAACGCCCGGTCGCGCTCGTCGCGCAGCGCGGTCAGTCCCTGCCGGTCCAGCAGCTGGCCGACCCGGCCGTGCGCCTCGACCAGGCCCGCGAGGTCGTGGCCGGGGCCGGGGGCCGTGCGGCCCCGGGTGATCAGGTTGCGGACCAGGGTGAGGGTGCGGGCGGTGGTGGCGGCTCTGGCGCCGAAGAGGATCTCGCTGTACCCGAGGTCCTCGGCGTACCGCAGTCCGTGCCGCTCCACGGTCTCCCGGCTCAGGCAGAAGCCGGCCACCAGGGCGTCCCTGACGACGAGTCCGGGGGCGTCGACGATGTCCTGCACCGTCCGGGAGCGGGCGTACAGCTCCGCGAGCGGGCCGGGCACCTTCTCCTTCCCCGAGTTCCCAGAGTTCCCAGAGTTCCCCGAGCCGGACTGGAGCTGCGACCAGCGGCCGGCGACGAGGTCGGCCCCGGTGCGGTGCGCCGCTTCCCACAGGTTGCGGCAGGCGTTTTCCTCCAGCCGCTCGCCGTCGCCGAGGACCAGGACGTACCGGCCGCGCGCCGCGTCGAGCGCGAGGTTGCGCAGCGCGGCCGTGCCGGTACCGCCGGCGTGGGGCCCGTCGATCACCGTGCGCACCCGTTCGGGGGCGCGTGCGGCGAGGGCCGCGGCCTCGATCCGTACCGCCTCGTCCGTGGCGTCGACGGCGACGACCGCCTCGGTGGCGCGCAGCGTCTGGGCGAGGACGGACTCGACGGACGCCCGCAGGGCGGCCGGGCCGCCGGGGCCGCCGGTGATCAGGCAGCTCATCTCGATGTCGGTCATGACCGGCCTCCCCCGAGCATCAGATCGGCCACCCGGGCGGACGCGTCCCCGGCGTCGAAGTCGCAGAACGTCTCCCGGAAGCGGGCGTAGGCGTCGCCGTGCTCCGCGGTCGCGGCGGCGGGTGAGCGCAGCGCCTCGGTCAGCGCGGCGGCGTCGGCAAGGAGCGGGCCGGGCGCCTGCGCCTCGAAGTCGAAGCAGAAGCCGCGCAGGGTGTCGCGGTAGTGCGCCAGGTCGTACGTGTGGAAGAGCATCGGGCGGCCGGTGTGCGCGAAGTCGAACATCAGCGAGGAGTAGTCGGTGACCAGCACGTCGCTGATCAGCAGGAGGTCCGCGGCGTCGGGGTAGCGGGACACGTCCCGGACGAAGCCCCGGCCGCTGCCGGGTACGGACCCGCCGACCAGGTAGTGCCGGCGGACCAGCAGCACATGGTCGTCGCCGAGGGCCCGCTCGACGGCGGCGAGGTCGAGCTGGAAGTCCAGCCGGGGGTCGGGCCGGTAGCGGCCGGCCTGCCGGGGCCGGTCCTCCCGCCAGGTCGGCGCGTACAGCACGATCCGTTTGCCGTCGGGGATCGCCAGGCGCTCCCGTACGGCCGCGGCGACCTTGTCCCGGTCGGCGGCGTGCAGCAGGTCGTTGCGGGGATAGCCGCACTCCAGGACGTCACCGGTGTAACCGAACGCGCGGCGCAGCACCGGGGTGGAGAACCGGTTCGGGGAGACGAGGACGCTCCACTGGGCGGCCCGCCGCTCCAGCGTGGCGATGTACTCGGCGTCGGCGCAGGCGCTGCCGGCCAGGTCCCGGCCGATGCGCTTGAGCGGGGTGCCGTGCCAGGTCTGTACGACGAACTGGCCGGCCGCCCGCTCGAACCACTCCGGCAGCTGGGTGTTGGTGACGATCCACCGCGAGCGGGCCAGCGCCTCGTACCACTCCGCGCTGTGCAGGGCGACGGACCGGGCGCTGGGCGGCACGCCGACCTGCTGGTCACGTACGGTCCACAGGTGCTCCAGCGGCAGCCCCCGCCCGGCGAGTTCCTCGTGCACCGCGCGGGGCGAGTCCGAGTACTGCCTGCCGTCGAAGCTGCAGTACAGGACGGTGTCCCGGAGCGGCGCACCACCGGCGCGCAGCCCGGCGTACCGCTCGCGCAGGCGCTGCTGGCGGTGGGCGCCGCGGGCGTCGGCCGGGAGGGCGGAGCCGGACTCCAGCAGCAGCCGGTCGTGGGAGCGCCGGGTGAGGGTGAAGTCCCGCCCGTTCAGGCTCCGTACGAGCGGCAGCGCGGGGAGCTGGTCCGGGCGCAGCCGGATGGGGACGTACTGCTCGGGGTCGCACTCCCCCGGTGTCCGGAAGTACGGATACCAGCGCCCCTCGGCCAGCGGCGACGTCCCGCCGGTTGTCGCGGCGGCGGTCGTCGGGACGGCGGCGGGCGGGAAGGCGGTGCGGAAACGGCCGTCCGTGTGGGCGACCGGGAAGGCCGTCTCCTCCTGGTGGGCGCTGTGCCGCAGCACCAGCTCCACGGCCCCGTCGCCGGGGAAGCAGCCTTCCAGCACCAGCAGGCCGTCCTGCAGCCAGGTGAGGGAGTCGGCGATCGGCTGCACCGTCTGGTCGCACAGCACCAGGTTGCCGGCGGCGTTGGCCGTGACGCACAGCTCCCGGCCGTCGCCGAGGCCGTAGCGGCCGGGACGGCAGGTGTCGCGGGCCGCGACCATCAGGCTGCCGCCGTCGGCCCGGACGAGCTGGACGCCCCAGGGCACGGACGCCTGCCGGTCTGGCGCGCCGGCCCGGAACACGTCGAGCGGTACCTCGGCGGTGAAGGCGGACCCGGACAGCTCGACCGGGAACTCGTGGGCGGCCTTGGTGTACCAGTTCTCGATCCGCAGGGCGGTGGGAGCACCGCCGGAACCGGCGAGCAGGGTTCCCTCGACGCGGACGGCGCCGGGCCCGTCGCCGTCCGCCGCGGCGTGGCCGGCGAGCAGGGCGCGTACCCGTTCGACCCGGAGCTGCAGCTTGTTGCCCGACAGCACGGGCACCACGCGGGTGCTGTCGTCCAGGTAGTGCACCGCAGGCACGGCCGGTGATCCCGGCATCCGCATCGGGCCGCGCCGCAGCCGCCCGGCGCCGGCGACCGCCACCTCCAGCTTCCAGGTGGTGCGTGGTGTCCGGCGGCCGAGCCGGCGCGGGTCGACGACCGTCTCGAACCCGGCCCAGTCGTAGTCGTGCAGCCGCTGCCGGGACTCGTACGTCGCGGCGGGCGTCCGGACGCCGCGCAGCCGCAGTGGGACGACATGCCGCCGCCCGGCGCGCAGCCAGGCCAGCCGGACCGGTCCGCGGCGGGTGCCGGCCGGCACGTTGCGTACGTACGCGTAGCCCTTGAGGTGGAGCTTCCCGCCCCGCCAGACGGCCTCGGTCAGATGGGAGACCACCGGCAGCTCGGCGGGCCTCAGGGCGGCGACGGCCCGGGGCAGCCGGCCGCCGATCACCGGGTACTCGGCGAGGCGTCCGCCCAGGGTCCCCGAGCGCACCCGGAACGCCCCCGGGTCCTCCTTCTCGAAGGCCAGCAGGGCGAGCAGGTCCGGCATGCGGCGCTCCCGGATGAGGTGCCATTTCACCCGCAGGTGCAGCGGAAGGCCGTCGAAGACGCGCGGATCCACCGTGCCGGCGAAGGAGTTGGCGTGCTGGAGGAAGGCGTCGTGGTAGGCGGTGTCGCCGTCGGGCAGGGCCTCGATGAACAGCCACAGGTCGCCGGAGAGTACGTGCGCGTCGTAACGCCGCTTGGCCTCGGCCCATACGGGGGCGCCGAGTTCGGCCCGCTCGGCGAGGAACCGGCTCACCGTGGAGACCGCGGTGACCCGGTCGCGGATTCCGCGGGGGACGCAGCGCCGGGTGGTGATCGAGCCGTCCCGGTCCCGCCAGTGGTAGACCGGTTCCGCCAGGACGTCGACGCCGCCGGCCAGGAAGTAGGCGGGCAGGACCACCGCGATGTCCTCGTAGAGCACGCCGGAGGGGAAGGCGAAGCCGTGCGCGTCCCAGAACGACTTGCGGAACACCTTGTTGCAGGCGATCCGGTCGCCGAGCAGGATCCAGTCGCGCGTCACCGCGGTACCGGACCGGGACTTCGCCATGGCCTTGCGGAACATCGGTGACTGTTCCAGTGCCCCGCCCGCGCGCAGCCTGAGGACGTTCCCGGTGGCGAAGTCGGAGCCCGACGCGTCGAGCGCGGCCAGCATGCGCGCGTACGCGTCGGGCGGTACGACGTCGTCACTGTCGACGAAGGCCAGGAAGTCGCCCCGGCCGTGGCCGACGCCGGTGTTGCGTGCCGCGCCCAGTCCGGCGTTGGCCTGCCCGACCAGCCTGAACCGCTCGTCCTCGGCCGCGAACCGGGCGGCGATCCGCGCACTGCCGTCCGTCGAGCCGTCATCGACCATGACGACCTCGAAGTCCGGCATGGTCTGGTCGGCCAGCGAGCGCAGGCAGTCGCCGAGGTAGTCCTCGACGTTGTGGATGGGGACGACGACGGTGAGGCGGGGCGTCATGCGCGGCGCACAGTCCTTCCGGGTTGATGGGTGTCGTGGGATGTCAGGGCTTCACGGCGATGCGGCCCTCGTCCATGCGCAGGAGCAGCAGCCGTTCGCCGGTCTTCTCCAGGAACTCGTCGGTGGCCTGCCGCGACCCCTGCCAGTACCCGTAGTCGTCGATGAGCAGCACACCGCCGCTGACCAGGCGCGGGTAGAGGTGTTCGAGCTCGTGGCGGGTGGAGGCGTACCAGTCGGTGTCCAGGCGCAGGATCGAGATCCGCTCGGGCGCCTGCGCGGGGACGGTGTCCTCGACCTTGCCCCGCACGTAGTGGATCCGGTCCGCCGGGTACGGGACGTCCGCGAACCCCTCCCGCACGTCGTCCAGCGTGGCCACCGCCCAGATGGGCCGGTCCTTGCCCTGGACGGCGAGCAGTTCCGCGGCGGACTTGCCGTCGCGCCGCATGTCCTCCTCGGTGGGCGGGGTCATTCCCTCGTACGTGTCGAAGAGATGGAGGTCCCGCTCGGTCTCGCCGAGGGAAAGCAGCGTCTTGGCGACTGCCTGCATGCTGCCGCCGCGCCAGACCCCGCACTCCACGATGTCGCCGGGGATCTGGTGCCGGACGATGTGACGCACCGCGTAGATCAGGGCGTTGAGCTTCTCGGGCGAGGTCATCGTCCGCGGCTTGACGGCCCGGATGATGTCCTGGGCCTCGCTGTCGTAGTCCTTGGGGAAGGTGAGTTCCTTCTTGGGCCGGGGCTTGGGGGCCGCCGGCGGGGGCGTCACCACCGGCCTGGGGACGGGGACCACCGGGACGCGCGTGAGCTGATGTCCGGTCAGTTGCTGGAGTACGCCGTTCACTGCGTTTCGCCATGCCATGCCGACGGAATGTACGCGCGGGTTGTTCGGTATGTCACTTTTCGTCAACCTGCCGTACCCGGCCTTCCAACGGTCGGGGCAACGGGACCCGGTCGACCCCGCCGACCCGGTTGGCCCACCAGACGTTCAGCTCGCGCACCGCGAAGGCCGCGGCGGCCGAACGGGCCCTGGTCCGGGCGGGCTTCTGGAAGACGCCGACGCTGTCGCCCCAGTACGCGTTCTTGGCGTCGATGGACGCGTAGTCGTGCCGGATGCCCTTCATCGGCGGGAAGTCGGTGTACGCCTCGCGCAGCCGCAGTCCCGAGTACGCGGCCATCGCCCGGAAGCCGTCGGGGTAGTAGCGCCAGCAGTCCTGTGCGTCGTGCACATGGCCGCGGGAGGGGGCGGTGATGAAGGCCAGGCCGCCGGGCCGGAGGATGCGGGCGATCTCCAGCATCGACGCCCAGAAGAACGGGATGTGTTCGAAGGCCTGGCCCGAGATCACGCAGTCGGCGCTGCGGGTCTTCACCGGGATGCGGTACGGCCGGGTCATCACCGCGTCCACGTTGGGGCCGTCGAGCACGTCGACGCCGACGTACTCGATGTCGTGGCCGGCCAGCAGCTCCCGGTGGGTGCGGCTCTGCCCGTCGGAGATCCGGGAGCCGAGGTCGACCACCCGCTGGCGCCGGCCGGCCGGCAGGTACTCCCGGACGCAGAGCGCCATCTGGTCGTGAGCGGACTTGTGCATGAAGGTCCTTCCGTGGGGGGCTTACCCAGCGCCGAACGCCCCTGCGCGAGGCGGCCGTTGCCCGACAGCAGGAGGTCGTCGCCGTCCAGGGAGTGGGCGGGCGTGCTCAACGGCCGTACGCGGGCGTCGCGCGCGTGGTCGTCCACCACGATGAGCTCGAAGTCACCGCAGGACTGGGCGAGTTCCTGGATGCGGCACACGGGCAGGGCGACACTGAAACGGGGCACGGAGACCGACAGTAGCCACCCGGGCACAGGGAGCGAAAACGGCGGATCACCCGTTCGGCCCAGCGTCGGCGACCCCGGTTCGCCGGGCGGACGGGCGTCGCGGTGGAGAACTGCCCGTGCATCGCGCGGGAGTTCGCCGAGCGGGACCCGCGGATCGGTTGCGTACGGCAGGAGAACCCCGGGCTCGGCGCGGCGCGCGACACGGGCGAGCGGCGCTGAGCGCTAGCGGGCCGGCTGGTCGCTGCCGTCACGTACGTCGTCGCGTACATAGAGGACCAGCAGCGCCTTGCCCGAGCGGTGGGTGTCACGGCGGGTGAACTCCTCGCGTAACACGGCCAGCTTCGCGCGGTCGGCGGGGTCCTCCGGCTGCCAGTCGTGGCGCGTGGCCGGGGATGCCGTCAGCACCCAGACGCGGTCCAGGCCGGCGAGCCGCCGGCGCAGTTCGGCGCCGCCGACCTCGGTGCCGTAGAGCGTGCCGGAGGGCGCGGCGGGCTCCCGCAGCGCCACGTCCCGCACGTCCTCGAACCGGCCGGGATAGCCCAGCGCCACCCGGCGGCTGAAGCCGGGCAGGTAGAGAACCGCGTCGCCGGGGTCCATCGCCCGGTCGGCGGTCCGTGCGACGGCGGCGAAGTCGTCCGCACGGGACACCGGAAGACGCATCCGCTGATGATCCGGCAGCTGCCACCAGAACGCCCCGGCGACGACGGCCACCCCGGCCAGCGCCGCCCCGCCCCGCCCCAGCGCGCCGGCACCCGCCGGGACGGCGCCGGCCAGGCGTTCCGCGCCTGCCGCCGCCAGGAGCGGGGCCCCGGCCAGGGAGAACAGCACGTAGCGGTCGAAGTAGAGCGGCTCCCACTGGGACACGGCCAGCAGCAGCGCCGGCGGGAGCAGGAGCAGCGGCAGCGCGACCGCCGTCAGCGGCAGCCGCCCGGGCGCCTTCCGGGGCAGGGGCCGCAGCACGGCCACGGCGATCAAGCCCAGGGTGGCGGCGACCACCACGCTCCGGGGTCCGGTGAAGGCGACGACGAGCCGCCCGGCCGCCACCGCGTCCGGCCTGCCCAGCCAGCCGACCTGACCGCTCTGACCGCGCGAGACCACCACCAGCGGCAGCAGCACCACGCACACCGCTCCCGCGGCCGCCACCCACCCCCGCCATACCCGCCGCTCCACCCGCGCCAGCAGCAGGGTCGCCGCATGGGCCGCCAGCAGCAGCAGCGCGAACATGTGCAGCAGCGCTGCGCAGGCGGCGACCGCCGCGTACCAGGACCACAGCCGGCCGCCGCCCCGCTCGGCGGCGTACGACAGGAGCAGGGTGGCGAGCGCCGCCGCGCAGGCGACCAGCGCGTACGAGCGCCCCTCCTGGGCGTACTGGCCGGCGAACGGCGTGCCCGCGTACGCCAGCCCGGCCCACAGCCCCACCCGCGGCCGCGCGAGCCGGGCGCCGGTGGCAGCGACGAGCGCGGCGGTACTGGCGGCGCCCAGCACGGACGGCAGCCGGAGGGCGACCTCGCCGAGGCCCGGGAAAGGGGCGAGGACGAGGTGCATCAGTGCGTAGTAGAGGCCGTGCACGGCGTCCACCGAGGTGACGAGGTCGGCGATCTCGGGGAGCGAGCGCCGGGCCACCTGGAAGGTGGCGCTCTCGTCGCGCCACATGGTGCCGCGGTCCAGACCCCACAGGCCGAGGGCGAGCATCACCACGAACGGGACCAGTACAGCAGTACGAGTGGACCGCATGGCCCGATCATCGACGGCCCGGGCGGCGTTTCCGCGTACCCTCCGCGTATCCAGGGCCAACCGGCCGTGAACCCGCCGGGTCGCCGGGGCGGCCCGGCGGGTTCACGGCCGGCGCTACGCGGCCCCCGGCCCCGACGGGGTCAGCCCCGCGACGACCGCCGCCGCCAGCTCGTCCAGGTAGCCCGGCGGCAGCTCACTGCGGACCACGACCAGCCGCCAGTACAGCGGCCCGATGACGAGGTCGAGCGCCCGTTCCGGGTCGGTACCCGCGGGCAGCTCGCCCCGGGCGACGGCATCGCGCACGATCTGGCCGGCGATGCCCTGCTGGCCGTCCACCAGCGCGCTGCGGATCGCGTCGGCGAGCTCGGGATTGCGCACCGATTCCACCAGCAGATCGGGGATGACCTGCGAGGCCACGGGATGCCGCAGCACATGGGACATCACTTCGAGCAGCGCCCGGACGTCGCCGTACAGCGAACCGGTGGCGGGTACCGGGAGGCCCTGCGCGGCGAAGGCGGAGACCAGGTCGAGGACGAGGTGCAGCTTGGAGCGCCAGCGGCGGTAGACGGCGGTCTTGCCGACGCCGGCGCGGCGGGCGATGCCCTCGATCGACATACGGGCGAAGCCGACGGCGGCGAGCTCCTCGAAGACGGCGGCTCGGATCGCTTCGGTCACGTCCTCCCGGAGCACTGCGGCTCCGGCGGGGGCGCGGCGTGGGGTTCCCGGGTCGGTCATGCACCCAGCATAGCGACAGGACGAGACGGTTGCGTCCCGACGTACTGCGGCTTACGCTCCCTCGTAGCGACGATACGGGTCCGTCCCCTCGCTCGCGGCCCCCCTTGTCCCTCTGGCGAATGCCCCACTGGCGAATGCCCCTCTGGCGAAAGCGAGCGCGCGTGAGTCGGACGACCGAGCTCCCGGCCCCGGCCCCGGCGCGGATGCCCGCCCCGCGGCCGAGCCCCGCCGGGCCGAGTCCCGCCGAGCTGGCCGCCGCGCACGGCCTGTCGGTGTGCGGCGAGCGCCCGTCGGTGGCGGAGTACAGCCGCCGGCTGTGGGCGCGCCGCCACTTCATCGGCACGCTCGCCACCGCCCGGCTGACCGCGCAGTACAGCACCGCGAAGCTCGGCCAGGTCTGGCAGGTCATGACTCCGCTGCTGAACGCGGCGGTCTACTACTTCATCTTCGGCGTCCTGCTCGGCACCGGCCGCCGCGTCCCCGACTTCGTGCCGTTCCTGATCACCGGCGTCTTCATCTGGAACTTCACCAGCACCACGATCACCGCCGGGACCCGCGCGATCACCGGCAGCATCGGCCTCGTACGCGCCCTGCACTTCCCGCGCGCCTCCTTGCCGATCGCCGCCGCCCTCCAGCAGCTCCAGCAGCTGCTGTTCTCCCTGGCCGCGCTCGCCGTGCTGCTGGTCTGCTTCGGGCAGTACCCGCGCCCGGCCTGGCTGCTGGCCGTGCCCGCCCTGCTCCTCCAGGCGGCCTTCAACACCGGGTGCGCACTGATCGTGGCCCGGCTGGCCCACCGGATGCCGGACATCAGCCAGCTCACGCCGTTCTTCCTGCGCACCTGGATGTACGCGTCCGGTGTGATGTGGAGCCTCGACCACGTACGCGGCCGCGCCGACCTGCCCGACTTCGCGGTGCTGGCGCTCGAGTGCAATCCGGCCGCCGTCTACATCGACCTGATGCGCTTCGCGCTCATCGACAGCTTCACCGCCTCCCAGCTGCCGCCCCATGTGTGGTTGCTCGCTATCGGCTGGGCCGTCCTTGCGGGATCCGGCGGCTTCATCTACTTCTGGAAGGCAGAGGAGGAATACGGCCGTGGCTGACACAGCTGACAGTGACACCAGAGTTCCGACCGTGATCGCCGACGACGTCCACGTCGTCTACAAGGTCAACAGCGGTGGCTCGGGCAAGGGCAGTGCCGTCGCAGCCCTGCGCAGGATCCTCTCCCGCAAGGAGGCTCCCGGAACACGGGAGGTGCACGCCGTCAAGGGCGTGACCTTCACCGCCTACAAGGGCGAGGCCATCGGCCTGATCGGCTCCAACGGATCGGGCAAGTCGACGCTGCTCAAGGCCATCGCCGGACTGCTGCCCGCCGCGAGCGGCAAGGTCTACACGCAGGGCCAGCCGTCGCTGCTCGGCGTGAACGCCGCCCTGATGAGCGACCTGACCGGCGAGCGCAATGTGATGCTCGGCGGCCTGGCCATGGGCATGACGCGCCAGGAGATCCGGGAGCGCTACGCGGACATCGTGGACTTCTCCGGGATCAACGAGAAGGGCGACTTCATCTCGCTCCCCATGCGTACGTACTCCTCCGGCATGGGGGCCCGGCTGCGCTTCTCCATCGCCGCCGCCAAGAGCCACGACGTCCTGATGATCGACGAGGCGCTGGCGACCGGCGACGCCAAGTTCCGCCGGCGCAGCCAGCAGCGCATCGCCGAACTCCGCCGGGAGGCCGGCACGGTCTTCCTGGTCAGCCACAGCCTCGGAACGATCCGGGAGACGTGCGACCGGGCGATCTGGCTGGAGGCCGGCACGCTGAGGATGGACGGACCGGTCAAGGACGTCTGCGACGCGTACGAGAAGTTCACCAGCCAGAAGTGACGCGGAGGAGGAAGGGGCGCCCCGGACCAGGTCCGGGGCGCCCCTTTCAGCCGTTACGCGTCAGCTGTGCAGCCGTGCGTCAGCTGTGCGTACGCAGCAGCGTCCGCATCGTCCGCATCGCCACCGACAGGTTCGCCAGGTCGAAGAAGTCCGACCCCTGGATCTCCTCCAGCGTCGTGCGGGCCCGGCCGAGGATCGCCGCGTTCTTCGCCTCCCAGGCCGTGAAGCGCTGCTCGGGGGTGGAGCTCCCGTTGCCCACCGACAGCACCTCGGCCGTCAGTCCGGCGTGCGCCGCGAACAGGTCCTCGCGGATGGAGGCGCGGGCCATGGACTGCCAGCGGTCGGCCCGCGGCAGCTCGATGATCCGGTCCATCAGCTTGGTGATGTGCAGCCGGTCGGCGAGGTCGTAGTACACCTCGGCGACATCCATCGGGTCCTTGCCGGTGCGGTCCGCGATCGCGACGATGTCCAGCGCCGGGAAGGCGGAGGAGAATCCGGCCACCCGTCCGGCCAGTTCACCGGGGACGCCCGCATCGGTCAACTCGTCCAGGATCCGCTGGTACCACTCCAGGTCCGGGCCCCGCAGCAGCTTGGGCAGCTCGGACCAGACCTGCGCCACCCCCTCGCTGAAGAAGCCGATGGTCTCGGCGACCTCCAGCGGCTGCGGACGGTTGTTGAGCAGCCAGCGGGTGCCACGCTCGACCAGGCGCCGCGAGTGCAGCCGGATCCGGGTCTGGATACGGGCGGCGACCTTGTTGTCCAGCGCCTCGACCTCGTCCCAGATCTTGGCCAGGTCGAAGATCTCGCGCGCCGCGAGCTGCGCCCGCACGATCTCCTCGAGCGAGGCCCCGGTCTCCTCACGGAGCCGGTGCAGGAACGTCGAACCACCCGTGTTCACCGTGTCGTTGACCAGCACCGTGGTGATGATCTCGCGGCGCAGGGCGTGCGACTCGACCTGCTCGGGGAACCTCTCGCGCAGCGCCTGCGGGAAGTACGCGTGCAGCAGCCGGCGCAGGTACGGGTCGTCGGGCAGCTCGGTGGCGATGAGCGCGTCGGCGGTCGTGATCTTCGTGTACGCGAGGAGGACAGCCAGCTCGGGCTCGCTCATTCCGCGGTTGTTGTTCAGCAGTTCGCGGATCTGCCGGTCGCTCGGCAGGAACTCCAGCGCCCGGTCGAGGTGCCCGTCGCGGCCCAGCCTGCGCATGAAGCGCTGGTGGGCGTGGAGCAGGCTGGGCGACTGGGCGACGGCGTTGGCCAGCGCGGTGTTCTGCGCGTAGTTGTTGCGCAGCACCAGCTGTCCGACCTCGTCGGTCATCTCGGCGAGCAGCCTGTTGCGCTGCTTGACGGTCATGTCGCCGTCCGCGACGACCGCGTTGAGCAGGATCTTGATGTTCACCTCGTGGTCGGAGGTGTCCACGCCCGCGCTGTTGTCGATGGCGTCGGTGTTGACCTTGCCGCCCGTGCCGTCGGGGCCGCCCTTGGTGGCGAACTCGATCCGGCCGAGCTGGGTCAGACCCAGGTTGCCGCCCTCGCCGACGACCTTGGCCCGTACGTCCTCGCCGTTGACGCGGATCGCGTCGTTGGCCTTGTCGCCGACGTCGGCCTGCGATTCGGCGGCGGACTTGACGTACGTACCGATGCCGCCGTTCCACAGCAGGTCCACCGGCGACTTGAGGATCGCCTTCATCAGTTCGGCGGGGGTCAGCTTGGTGACGCCGTCCTCGATGCCGAGGGCCTCGCGCATGTGCGAGTTGACCGGGATGGACTTGGCCGTACGCGGGTGGATGCCACCGCCCGCGGAGAGCAGGTCCTTGTCGTAGTCGGCCCAGGACGAGCGCGGCAGCTCGAACAGCCGGCGGCGCTCGGCGTAGGAGACCGCCGAGTCGGGGGTCGGATCGATGAAGATGTGCCGGTGGTCGAAGGCCGCGACGAGGCGGATGTGCTCGCTGAGCAGCATGCCGTTGCCGAAGACGTCGCCGGACATGTCACCGACGCCGACCGCCGTGAAGTCCTGGGTCTGGGTGTCGTGCCCGAGCTCGCGGAAGTGCCGCTTGACGGACTCCCAGGCACCGCGGGCGGTGATACCCATGCCCTTGTGGTCGTATCCGGCCGAGCCGCCGGACGCGAAGGCATCACCGAGCCAGAAGTTGTAGGACTGCGCGACCTCGTTGGCGATGTCGGAGAACGTCGCGGTGCCCTTGTCCGCGGCGACGACGAGGTAGGTGTCGTCCTCGTCGTGCCGGACGACGTCCGCGGGCGGCACGACCTCGCCGGCCACCAGGTTGTCGGTGATGTCGAGCAGCGCGGAGATGAAGGTGCGGTACGCGGCGATGCCCTCGGCCAGCCAGGCGTCGCGGTCCACGGCCGGGTCCGGCAGGTTCTTGGCGACGAAGCCGCCCTTGGCACCGACCGGCACGATGACGGTGTTCTTCACCATCTGCGCCTTGACCAGGCCGAGGACCTCGGTACGGAAGTCCTCCCGGCGGTCGGACCAGCGCAGACCGCCGCGGGCGACCTTGCCGAAGCGCAGGTGGACGCCCTCGACGCGCGGCGAGTACACCCAGATCTCGAACGCCGGCCGGGGTGCCGGCAGGTCAGGGATGGCCTGCGGGTCGAACTTCATCGAGACGTACTCGTGCTGCTTGCCGCCCGCCGCCTCCTGGAAGAAGTTCGTGCGCAGGGTGGCCTTGATGAGGGTGAGGAAGGCGCGCAGGATGCGGTCCTCGTCGAGCGAGGCGACCTGGTCAAGCGCCAGGTCCATCTCCTCCAGCAGCGCGTCGGTCAGCTCGGTGCCCGCCCGCTGCCGGTCCGGCGACATCCGGGCCTCGAAGAGGGAGACCAGCAGCCGGGTGGTGTGGACGTTGTTGCGGAGGGTGTCCTCCATGTAGTCCTGGCTGAAGGTCGAACCGGCCTGCCGCAGGTACTTGGCGTAGGCGCGCAGCACCACGGCCTGCCGCCAGTTGAGACCGGCCCGCAGCACCAGGCTGTTGAAGTTGTCGTTCTCGGCCGCGCCGGTCCAGACGGCGGCGAAGGCCTCCTGGAACCGCTCGCGCGCGTCGTCGGCGAGGTAGTCGCCGTTGGCCGCGGGGATGGGCATCCTCAGACCGAAGTCGTAGATCCAGGCGTGCGTACGGTCCGCGCAGCGCACCTCGTACGGCCGCTCGTCGACGACCTCGACACCGAGCCGGTTGAGGACCGGCAGGACCGCGGAGAGGGAGACCAGGTCGCCCGCGCGGTAGATCTTGAAGCGGCGCTCACCGGGGGCCGCGCCCACCGGCTCGTACAGGGAGAGCGCGAAGTCCTTCCCGCTCGTCGACAGCTTCTCCAGCTGCAGGAGGTCGGCGACGGCGGCGCGCGGCGAGTGGTCGGCCTTGTAGCCCTCGGCGAAGGCGGATCCGTACTTCCGCAGCAGCTCGGCGGCGCGCTCCTCGCCGGTTTCGGCGTTGAGCGCCTCGGCGAAGCCGTCGGCCCAGGAGCGGGCGGCCTCGACGAGCCGGGCCTCGATGCGCTCGGCATCGGCGTCGGTGAGTCCGGCCAGTTCGGTGCCCGGCGGGACGCGGACGACGAAGTGGAGCCGGGAGAGGATCGACTCGGTGTTCCAGGCGGTGAAGTCGACGCTGGTGCCGCCGAGCTCCTCCTTGAGGATGTCGATCAGGCGCAGCCGGACACCGGTGGTGAAGCGGTCGCGCGGCAGGTAGACGAGAGCCGAGTAGTAGCGGCGGTACTCGTCCTGGCGCAGGTACAGCCGCAGCCGGCGGCGTTCCTGGAGGTAGAGCACGCTGGTGACGATCGAGCGGAGCTGGTCGACCGGCGTCTGGAAGAGCTCGTCGCGCGGGTACGTCTCAAGGATCTGCAGCAGGTCGCGGCCGTCGTGGCTGTGCGGCGAGAAGCCGGCGCCGTCCAGCACCTCGGCGACCTTGCGGCGGATGACGGGCACGCGGCGGACGGACTCGGTGTACGCGGCGGAGGAGAACAGGCCGAGGAAGCGCCGCTCGCCGACGACGTTGCCCTGGTCGTCGAACTTCTTCACGCCCACGTAGTCGAGGTAGCTGGGGCGGTGCACCGTGGAGCGGCTGTTCGCCTTGGTGAGGATGAGGAGCTTGTGCTCGCGGGCCTTGGCGCGGGCGTCGGCGGGCAGCCGGTTGAACGACGGCGAGACGGGGTGGCCGTCGTCGGAGCTGTGGTGCGGGTCGGAGCGCAGGATGCCGAGGCCGGTGCCGGGGACGGCGGCGAGCGAGTCGTCGGTGGTGAGCTCGTACTCGCGGTAGCCGAGGAAGGTGAAGTGGTCGTCGGCGAGCCAGCGCAGCAGCTCGCGCGCCTCGTCGACCTCCTGGTCGCGCAGATCGCCGGCGGTCGGCTCGGCGGGCAGCTCGTCGGAGATACGCACCGCGGCGTCGCGCATCTTCTCCCAGTCCTCGACGGCCTCGCGCACGTCGGACAGGACGCGCAGCAGGTCGGAGGTGATCTGCTTGAGGTCGGCGCGGTCGGTCTCGCGGTCGATCTCGACATGGATCCAGGACTCGACGAGGGCGTCGTGCGGACGGGCGCTGTCCGTGCCGTGCGCGTCACAGTCGGAGCCGAGGACCTCGATGAGCTTGCCGGTGAGGTCGCGGCGGACGACGACCTGCGGGTGGATCACGACATGGATGCCGCGGCCCTGGCGGGAGAGCTCATTGGTGACGGAGTCGACCAGGAAGGGCATGTCGTCGGTGACGACCTCGACGACGGAGTGGCTGCAGGTCCAGCCGTTCTCCTCGACGGTCGGGGTGTGCACCCGGACGTTGGCGGTTCCCTGTGGACGGTTCTCGGCCAGTCGGTAGTGCGAGAGCGCCGCGCCGAACACGTCGACCGGGTCGCGGTCGGAAAGGTCCTCGGGGGCGGTGTGCAGGTAGTAGCGCTGGAGGTAGGCGAGGAGAGCATCCTGGTCGGGGCCCTCCCCGCTGTGCTCAGCTACCCGGGCCGCCCGGGCGAGCAGCTCGGCCTTGGCTTCGTCCAGCTTGGTCTGCATGTCCTCTGGCTCCTGTCGCGCGCCGTTGCGTGACGTAGGTGAAGGAAAAAATGACGTACCGCCGCGACGCGGGGTGTCCGGTCGGAGTCGACGCTATGTCGCGATGAGAGATGACCGGGGCGGAATCGGCCAATGTCGCTGCCGACCGGCCCCGGTAACAGGGATCAGCGAAGGCCCGGGCACGGTGGTGCGCCGGGCGCAGTCCCCCAGCTACCGCTGGGAGGTTCCCCCAGGGGGCTTCACTGCCCCCGAGGCGTATCGCGCTGATCACGGGTCCAGGCTATCGCCCCGCCCCCCGGGCCCGTCATGAGCCGTATGTGTACAAAAGAAGGGGGTGAAGTTTGACGTTCTGGACAGCGACGCATGCCCTCTTGGCAAACTCGTGCCGCCACGGCACGTTGGCGGCAGTCCACTGACGAGGAGCACAGTCATGCCAACGAAGATCCTCATCGTGACCGGTGACGCGGCGGAGTCACTGGAAGTCCTCTACCCGTACCAGCGGCTGCGCGAGGAGGGGTACGAGGTGCACATCGCGGCGCCCGCGCGCAAGAAGCTCCGGTTCGTGGTGCACGACTTCGAGCCGGGCTTCGACACGTACACCGAGAAGCCGGGCTACACCTGGCCCGCCGACCTGGCCTTCTCGGAGGTCGACGCCGGAGACTACGCGGCGCTGGTGATCCCCGGCGGCCGGGCCCCCGAGTACCTGCGCAACGACCCGGAGCTGCGCAAGATCCTCAAGTCCTTCTTCGATGCCGACAAACCGATCGCGCAGATCTGCCACGGCCCGCTGCTGACGGCGGCCATTGGCGGCCTGAGCGGCCGCCGGGTGACGGCCTATCCGGCGCTGGAGCTGGACATGCAGACGGCCGGCGCCACCTTCCAGGACGCCGAGGCGGTCGTCGACGGCACGCTCGTGTCGTCCCGCGCGTGGCCGGACCACTCGGCCTGGATGCGGGAGTTCCTGACAGTACTGCGCAGCAAGGCACCGCTGACCTGACGCACCGTGCGCCCGTTCCGGGCGCGGGGGCGGCCCGCCAGGGGGAACGCCGGGCCGCCCCACCCGCCCCCTGGGGTGGCCCGGCGGGCCTGCCTGCCCTCGGGGGCCCGGCCACGCTGCCCTTCGGGCCCCCGACCGCGCGGGCCTTCGGGCCCGGTCGGCCGGGGCGCGCGGTCCTGCGCCGCCGCGACCGCCTGTTGCGCACGGTACTGCGCCGCCGCCACCGCCTGGGCCGACCTGCCCTCCGCGACCCCGGCCGGCCGGGAGCGCGCCTCACCCGGCCCGGCGTCCGGCGACCGCGACGGGCCGGCCGCGGCCTACTGGCCGCCCAGTTCTGCCGCTGCCTCCACCGCCTCGGCCAGGGTGTCCACCACCGGTACGCCGGCCGCCGCCAGGCTTATCCGGCTGTGCGAGCCGCCGGTGTACAGGACCGCGCCCGCGCCCACATGCGCCGCGGCCACCGCGTCGTCCACGGCGTCGCCGATCACGACCATCCGGTGCGGAGCCACGCCCTCCAGCGCGGCGAGGTGGCGGACCATGTGCTCGGCCTTGCCGGTGTGCGAGGGGCCGATCCGGCCGTCCACGCGGATGAAGCGCTCCTCGATGCCGTGGGTGCGCACGATCGGTATCAGGTTCTCGTGCGGGGCGAGCGAGCACAGGGACTGCGTGAGCCCCGCCGACTGCCACTGCGCGAGCAGCTCCTTGGCCCCCTGAGCCAGCCCGGACGTCTGCGCGAAGGCCCAGTAGTGCCGGTGGAAGGCCTCGTCCATGACCAGCCACTCGGCATCGGTGGGGAGCCGGCCCATCAGCCGCTCGTAGAAGCGCGGAACCGGTACGCAGTACAGCTCGCGGTAGCGCTCGAGCGTGATCGGGGGAAGGCCTATCTCCGCGAACGAGGCGTTCGTCGCGTCGATGACCGCGTCCGTGTCGTGGAAGAGCGTGCCGTTCCAGTCCCAGACGATGTGCGTCCCGTTCTTGCCGTGCATCCCCATGCGAAGACGGTACCCGGCAGCACTGACAGCGAGACCGCTCAACCTCTCAGCCGCGCAGCCGCTCCGCCGCTCGCCGCTCAGTCGATGAGGTTCGGGATCTCCTGCACGCCGTACCAGAGCAGCTCGTGGTCCTCCGCGCCGTCCACCGTGAACTGCGCGTCGTCGTCGCCCATGTCCGCCGCGCCCAGCGCCTCCGCCGCGGCGGACACATCGGCCTCGGCGTCGTCCGCGTCCACGTGTACGGCCGCGGCCTTCGCCAGCGGTACGGCCGACGCGATCCGCACCTCCCCCAGCGCGGAGGCGTCCAGACCCCGGTCCGGGTCGGGTACGGCCTGCTGGTCCGGGACGTCGACGGCGACGACGACCCGGCGGCGCGCGGCCGACCGGTCGCCGGCCAGCAGCCGGAGCGAGGCGGCGGCGGCCCGGCTCAGCGCCGCGTACTCGAGCTCCTCGATGTCGTCGGAGACGTACCACTCGCGCAGCGCGGGCGTCACCGCATAGGCGGTCAGCGGGCCTGGCCCGAGCTCGCCGGCCTTGTGCGCCTCTGCGAGACCGGGGAGGGTCAGGGGGACGTACACGCGCATGACGGCCGCTTTCCGTAGTCGGGAGACGGACTCAGGATACGTGCGGCGGTCCCCCTTCGGGGTGCTGGTCCGGTACGCACCGGGCGTCCACCCGGGCGTCACGGGAACCGTGGTCACCGGCCGCCGGACGGGCGCTCATCACCCTGATAGGTGATGTTGGCCGCCCTTGCTCGCGGCGGCGGACGCGCGTTGCAGCCGGTCCCCCCGACCCGTAGAAGATCACCAACGAAGTTACCGCCCGGTACTCGACCGGGCCCGGCACCTCGGGGGCGATCGGTATGGACAGGACCCGGCCCGCCGGACGGCACGACCAGCGCCGTCCCGGCACCGCAGCGGCGATGGCCCGCGCACGCCGGCAGCAGAAACCGCACTACTGGTTCGCGGACCGCCTGCTCGCGGTACTCAGCGGGCAGCGTCCGGTGCACTGGATGCTGGGGCACACCATCGGCGAGGCGTACGAACAGCTGGTCCAGCTCGCCCCGGGCGCGCCCTTGCGCCCCACGGAGCGGGTGATGCCGGTGGTACGGCACTGCGGGGAGTTCCACCCGGGGCCGGGCGTGATCGAGGCGTTCGCGCGGATCGGCGCGGGCGAACGGGTCACGGCGATGGCCTTCCGCCTGGAACAGGGCGCAGACCACCGCTGGCGCTGCGCGGCGGTAGAACTGGGCGGCGAACGCGTCCCCACATGACCCGGCGCCCGGCCGGAGCCGGCGGCCGGGCGGCCGGGCGGGCCCACGCCACGCCCCACGGGGTCGTCTCTGCTGCCAGCCGCAGTGACACGGCCGACACGGCCGGGCGAAGCGGCCAGGGGCATCCTGGCCCAGGAGCAAGCTGTTCGGGTGGGGGCCGCCCGGCCGGTGATGATGGCGGCTCCGGGCCGAGCGTCAAGGGCGCTCCCTGCGGTCGCGTCGCTGCGCGATGACCTACGGCCACCCCTGACCCCCGCCCCTCCACCGCTCCTGCTTGTTGAGGGGGCGGCCCCCGGAGCGGGGCCCCGGGACTGCTGATCGGTTGGCCCCGGCCGCTGCCGGCCGCAGGCCGGTGGGCGGTTACGGGACGCGGTCACTCCGGGATGAGCCCGGCCCCGGCTCAGCGGCCGCAGGCCGGTGGGTGGCGCGCAATCGACCCGGGATGGGCACGGCCCCGGCCCAGCGGCCACCGGCTGGTGGGTGGCACGCCATCGACTCTCGGGAGCCCGGCCCCGGCGCAGCGGCCGCAGGCCGGTGGGTGGCGCGCAACCGGCCCGGGATGGGCACGGCTCCGGCTGGGCGAGGCAACGCGACGCCCAGCCGCTCTGGGCCACACGGCCCAGCAACCCCGCGCCGCCGCACAGCCGACGGCCGGGGCCGGACACCAGGTGGTGTCCGGCCCCGGCCGTCGGGTTGTGCGGGCTACTTCTTGCGGCGGCGGCCGCCGCCCTTCTGCGCCTTGCGGCGCTCCGCCCGCGTCATGCCGTCCGTCTCCGAGCGGGCCGGGCCGCCGTTCTCGAACTCGCCCTCGACGATCCCGCCGTCACCGTCCACCTTCGGCGCGGAGAAGTGCAGCCGGTCCGGCCGCTGCGGGGCGTCCAGGCCCTTGGCCCGGATCTCCGGGCGCGACGCGCCCGCCGGCACCGCGTCCTGCTTGGCCAGCGACGGGGAGGGGACCGCCGCGTCCTGCACCGGCACCTCCTCGACCTGCTGCTCGACCTGGACCTCCAGGTTGAACAGGTAGCCGACGGACTCCTCCTTGATGCCCTCCATCATGGCGTTGAACATGTCGAAGCCCTCCCGCTGGTACTCGACCAGCGGGTCCTTCTGGGCCATCGCCCGCAGGCCGATGCCCTCCTGGAGGTAGTCCATCTCGTACAGGTGCTCGCGCCACTTGCGGTCCAGGACCGACAGCACCACGCGCCGCTCCAGCTCACGCATGATCTCGGAGCCGAGCTGCTTCTCCCGCGCGTCGTACTGCTCGGTGATGTCGTCCTTGACGGACTCCGCGATGAACTCGGCCGTGATACCGGCCCGGTCGCCCGCCGCGTCCTCGAGCTCCTCGACGGTCACCTTCACCGGGTAGAGCTGCTTGAACGCGCCCCACAGCCGGTCGAGGTCCCACTCCTCCGCGAAGCCCTCGACGGTCTCCGCCTGGATGTACGCGTCGATGGTGTCGTCCATGAAGTGCCGCACCTGCTCCTGCAGGTCCTCACCCTCCAGGACGCGCCGGCGCTCGCCGTAGATGACCTCACGCTGCCGGTTGAGCACCTCGTCGTACTTCAGGACGTTCTTGCGCGTCTCGAAGTTCTGCTGCTCGACCTGCGACTGCGCGGACGCGATCGCCCGGGTCACCATCTTGTTCTCGATCGGCACGTCGTCGGGCACGTTCGCCATCGACATCACACGCTCGACCATCTGGGCCTTGAACAGACGCATCAGGTCGTCGCCGAGCGACAGGTAGAAGCGGGACTCGCCCGGGTCGCCCTGACGGCCGGAACGGCCACGCAGCTGGTTGTCGATACGGCGCGACTCGTGCCGCTCCGTGCCCAGCACGTACAGCCCGCCGAGTTCCTTGACCTCCTCGAACTCGGCCTTCACGGCCTCCTCGGCCTTCGCCAGCGCCGAGGGCAGCGCGTGCGCCCACTCCTCGATGTGCTCCTCCGGGTCGATCCCGCGCTGGCGCAGCTCCGCCTCGGCGAGGTCGTCCGGGTTGCCGCCCAGCTTGATGTCCGTACCACGGCCGGCCATGTTCGTGGCGACCGTGACCGCGCCGCGGCGGCCCGCCTGGGCGACGATCGTCGCCTCCCGGTCGTGCTGCTTGGCGTTGAGGACCTCGTGCGGGATACCGCGCTTGGCAAGCTGCTGCGAGAGGTACTCGGACTTCTCGACCGAGGTGGTGCCAACCAGGATCGGCTGGCCCTTCTCGTGCTTCTCGGCGATGTCCTCGACGACCGCGGCGAACTTCGCGACCTCGGTGCGGTAGATCAGGTCGCCCTGGTCCATCCGGACCATCGGCCGGTTCGTCGGGATCGGCACGACGCCCAGCTTGTAGATCTGGTGGAACTCGGCGGCCTCGGTCATGGCCGTACCGGTCATGCCCGACAGCTTGCCGTAGAGGCGGAAGAAGTTCTGCAGGGTGATCGTGGCGAGCGTCTGGTTCTCGTCCTTGATGTCCACCCCTTCCTTCGCCTCGATCGCCTGGTGCATGCCCTCGTTGTAGCGGCGGCCGGCGAGGATACGGCCGGTGTGCTCGTCGACGATCATGACCTCGCCGTCGATGACGACGTAGTCCTTGTCGTTCTTGAACAGTTCCTTGGCCTTGATGGCGTTGTTCAGGTAACCGACGAGCGGGGTGTTCACCGACTCGTAGAGGTTGTCGATGCCCAGCCAGTCCTCGACCTTGGCGACACCGGCCTCGTGGATGGCGACGGTGCGCTTCTTCTCGTCGACCTCGTAGTCGCCGGTCTCCTCGATGCCCTTGAGCTGGTTGCCCGCCTCGCCCTTCTTCAGGCGGGTGACGAGCTTGGCGAAGTCGCCGTACCACTTCGTGGCCTGGTCGGCCGGGCCGGAGATGATCAGCGGGGTGCGGGCCTCGTCGACCAGGATCGAGTCGACCTCGTCGACGATCGCGAAGTTGTGGCCGCGCTGGACCAGCTCGTCCTTCGACCACGCCATGTTGTCGCGCAGGTAGTCGAAGCCGAACTCGTTGTTCGTGCCGTACGTGATGTCACAGGCGTACTGCTCGCGGCGCTGCGCGGGCGTCATGTTGGCGAGGATGCAGCCGACCTCGAGACCGAGGAACTTGTGCACCCGGCCCATCATCTCGGAGTCGCGCTCGGCCAGGTAGTCGTTCACCGTGATCAGGTGCACGCCCTTGCCGGACAGCGCGTTGAGGTAGGCGGGCAGCGTACCGACCAGGGTCTTGCCCTCGCCGGTCTTCATCTCGGCGACATAGCCGAGGTGCAGCGCCGCGCCGCCCATCATCTGTACGTCGTAGTGGCGCTGTCCGAGGACGCGCTTGGCGGCCTCTCGGACGGTCGCGAACGCCTCGGGAAGCAGGTCGTCCAGGCTCTCACCGTCGGCGTACCGCTCCTTGTACTCCGCGGTGAGGGCCCGCAACTCGGCGTCGGAGAGGTTGACGAAGTCCTCTTCGATGGAGTTGACCTGGTCCGCGATGCGGTGCAGTTTGCGCAGGATCTTGCCTTCGCCTGCACGCATGAGCTTGTTGAAGACGGACACTGAGGCTGGTCTCCTTGCCGGTCGGGCCTGGCACGGTCGAGTTTTGTTCAACACGGTGCGGGCACGGCAGGTAGGCCCCACCGCAACGGCCATCGTAAGCGAGGACCCGCCCGGGCCGGGAGGTCCGCACTATGAGAACGACGATGCGCCGCGGGAGGTGCCCGGGACGCACCCGAAACTTCGTGGCGCCGCTCCCCCTCAGCCGCCCAGAATCAGGTGATGGAGACCGTGACCCTTACCACGGAGCGCCTGCTGCTGCGCCCGTTCGAGCCCGCCGACACCGAGGCCGTCTTCCTGGCGTGTCAGGATCCCGACATCCAGCGCTGGACACTGGTTCCCTCCCCGTACGCGCGGGAACACGCCGAGGGCTTCACCGGGCAGCTGGTCCCGGACGGCTGGCGGGACGGATCCGCCTGTACGTGGGCGGTACTGGTCCGGGACTCGGGCGAGCTCGCCGCGTCCGTCTCGGTGACGCTGCAGCCGACCCCCGGCACGTGGGAGATCGGCTACTGGACGGCGAAGGAGTACCGGGGCCGGGGCTATATGACGGAGGCCGCCCGGGAGGTCGCCCGCTGGGCCTTCACCGACCTGGGGGCGGAGCGGCTGGAGTGGCGGGCCGAGGTCGGCAACGCCTCCTCGCGCGCCGTCGCGGAGAAGGCCGGCTACCTCATCGAGGGCGTGCAGCGCTCCGGAATGCTCAGCGACGGCGTCCGGCGTGACAGCTGGGTGGGAGCCCTGCTCCCGTCCGACCTCGGGCTGCCGACGCAGCATCCGTACCTGCCCGCCGCCCGGACCGGCGGCTGAATCCCCGCACTTCAGGGGGCGTTGTCAGTGGCGGGCTCTAGGGTTCGGCCCATGACGAGTCTGCCTGCGCCCGCCCTTGTCCTGTCCGCCGCCGACGCCCGCCGGATCGCGCTGCGCGCGCAGGGGTTCCTCGGCGCACCGGACCGGCGGGCCGGGGTGCGCGGCATACTCCGCCACCTCGGCGCCGTGCAGCTGGACACGATCTCGGTGCTGGCGCGCTCGCACGAGCTCGTTCCGTACGCGCGGCTGGGCGCGGTGGGCCGCTCCGCGGTCGAGTCCGCCTACTGGACGGACAACCATGCTTTCGAGTACTGGTCGCACGCGGCCTGCATCCTCCCCGTCGAGGAATGGCCGCACTTCGCCTTCCGCCGGCGGGCCCGCCGGGCCCGCGGCCATCGCTGGCACGTGATGGCGGATGCCGACCGCTCCTGCGCGGCGGTGCTCGACCGGCTGAAGGCCGACGGCCCGCTCACCTCCACGGAGTTGGGCGGCGCGAAGAACGGCGGCCCCTGGTGGGACTGGTCCGATACGAAGATCGCGGTGGAGTGGCTCCTCGACACCGGCGACGTGGTCTGCACCGAGCGGCGCGGCTGGAAGCGGGTGTACGACCTGGCCGAGCGCGCCGTCCCGGACGCCCTGCTGCACGACGACCTGGACGACACGGAATGCCTGCGCCGCCTGGTCCGGCTGGCCGGGCAGTCGCTGGGCGTCGGTACCCGCGCGGATCTCGCGGACTACCACCGCCTGAAGGGCGAGCAGGTGGACGCGGTGGTCGCGGACTCGGGTCTGGTGCCGGTGGAGGTCGAGGGCTGGGGCAAACCGGCCTGGGCCGCCCCGGAGGCCCTCGCGTCCGCGCCGCGCGGCCGGCACCGTACGACGCTGCTGTCGCCGTTCGACTCACTCATCTGGGACCGCGCCCGCACGGAGCGGATCTTCGGCTTCACCCACCGGCTGGAGGCGTACGTGCCCAAGCCCAAGCGGGTCCACGGCTACTTCGCGATGCCGCTGCTCGCGGGCGGGCAGCTGCTGGGGCGGGTGGACCCGGGGCGTGAGGGGACAACACTGGTGGCTCGGCAGGTCTCACTGGCGAGCAGCAAGGCCGTTCGGCCGATGGCCGAAGCCCTGGCCGAGGCGGCGGGTTGGGTTGGCTGCACCGACGTCCGTCTGGAGCGGGTGGAGGCGGCCGGCCTGCGCGAACCGCTCATGGAGGCGCTCGCCGAGGCCGTCACCTGATCTCGAGGATCTTCTCCCGCATCGCGTAGACCACGGCTTCCATCCTGGAATGCAGCTGGAGCTTCTCCAGGATGTTGCGCACATGGTTCTTGACGGTGTTCTCGGAGATGAACAACTCCTTGGCGATGTCCCGGTTGTTCATTCCGGTCGCGACGAGTTTGAGCACTTCGAGTTCCCGCTCGGTCAGCCGGGGAGCGGGCAGGAGCCGGCGCTCGTCGGTGCGCTGGATCATCGACTTGAACTCGGTGAGCAGCTTGGAGGCCATCGAAGGGCTGATCTGCGACTGCCCGTCGGCGACGGCCCGGATCGCGGTGGACACCTCGTCGGTGGAGATCTCCTTCAGCAGATAGCCCGTGGCACCCGCCTTGATCGCGTCGTAGAGGTCGGCCTCCTCGTCGCTGATCGTCAGCATGATGATCTTCGCGCTGGGGGCCACCTCCTTGATGGAGGTGCAGGCCTCGATGCCGCCGCGCTTGGGCATCCGTACATCCATCAGCACGATGTCGGGCAGCAGGTCCGCCGCCTTGTCCACGGCCTCCGCGCCGTCCCCGGCCTCACCGACGACCTGGATGTCCTCCTCCTGCGCGAGGACGATCTCCAGTCCGCGGCGGAAGAGGGCGTGGTCGTCCACGACGAGGACCCGGATCGGCTCGTCGCGGGCGTCACCGCCGGCCGGCCCGGCCGCCGGGCCGCCGCTCAGGCCGCCGCCTGGTCCGATGCCGGCACCGACCGCATCGCCCTGGTCCTGCACCGGCCCGAAGCCGTCCGCCATCGTTCCTCCCCCTGAAGGCCATGGCCCTGGTTCTTTGTGCTCCGCCAACCGAAGGAAACAGCGCGCCGGTTGGCTTGCCAGGTCATGATTCCATGCCGGGCCGTCTCCGCGGTGCTCCAGTGGTCGCATGGTGGTGCCCCTGGGGGCGCACAGGCGCTCCAGGGGCACCACCACCATGCTGTACGTCGCGGTTGCCGCGACCGTTCAATCGCCGGTCAGCCGCCGGTCAGCCGCCGAGCGCACCACCCGCGCCGCCGGGTGCTTCCGCGGCGAGCGGGTCGGTCGTCAGGTGGATGACGCCGTAGTCGTATGCGTGCCGCCGGTAGACGACACTCGGTTCCTTGGTCTCGGAGTCGACGAAAAGATAGAAGTCGTGTCCGACCAGCTCCATCTCGTAGAGAGCCTGGTCCAGCGACATCGGGGCGGCCACATGGGTCTTCTCCCGGACCACCAGGGGGCCTTCGCCCTGAACCTCCAGCGAGCCGATCCTCGTCGTGGGGATGCCCGCCTGCTCCTCTTCGGGGGCGAGTGCGCCGCTTCCGTTGAGGTGTGCCGCGTTCGGCACGTGGTCGGCGACCTCAGCCGCGGAGATCCGGCCGTTGCCACGACGGGTGTGGCGCTTGTCGTGCTGCTTGCGGAGCCGCGCCTCGAGCTTGCCGGTGGCCAGGTCCAGCGCCGCGTACGCATCGCCTGCCGACGCCTCGGCCCGGATGACCGGCCCTCGGGAGTGGAGGGTGATCTCCACGCGGTCGGAACGGTCTGCCTGCCGCGGGTTGTGCTCCTTGGACACCTCGACGTCGAGGCTGATCACCTTGCCGTCGAGCTTCTGGATCTTGTCCAGCTTCAGCTTCTCGGCCACGTGCTTGCGGAACCGCTCGGGCACCTCGGTCTTGCGGCCCTTGACGACGATGTCCACGCAGAACTCCGTTCCCGGATAGCTCCGCCAGAGCGCGGAGCGTCTCCCACTTGCACCAGACTCCGGTGCTCACCGGAGTCTCGGACTTGGCGACTTTCACCTCCTCCTCCCCCGTCGGCAGCACTTCCACCCCCACCGATTTCAGAGTTCCCGAAAAACCCGGAGCACTGCGATCCGATCATCGGTTCTTCGGGTTCGCCATTCCTCACAACCGAACATAGCTCGCTCGGACGCCTGTCGGCACCCGCTACCGGGCCGTACGTCCATTCAGGCGAATTTTCCCTCTCACCTCGGGGAACGATTCAAGATCCTTGTCGGTTCCCGTCAGTTTCCACGCTCATTCCGAAAGAGAGCGAAGGGGCCGCGACCACGGCCGCGCTCATCTGTGCGAACCGCGGAGATCCCGTACCGATCGCCCCGGTCTCCCCCGTCTCCCCCCTCGCCCCGATCACCCGTGCGGCCTCGGCCAGCGAGGCACCCGTCGTCATCAGATCGTCCACCAGCACCACCCGGCCGCCCTCCAGCAGCCTCCCGGCCCCTTCCGGCATATCCAGGGCCCCGGCGAGATTCGCCAGCCGCTGCCGGGCGCTCAGCCCCGCCTGGTCGGCCACCGCCCGGCGCTGCCGCAGCACCGCGGCCACCCGCGCCGAGGTTCCGGTCCGCCGCAGTTCGGCCGAGGCGGCGAGAGCGATCCGGCGGGCCGGATCATGCCCGCGCGCCCGGAGCGCCCTGCGCGAGGACGGCACCGGTACGAGGACCAGCGCGCCGGCCCCTGACGGCGGCAGCCCGGCCCGCACCGCCCCGGCCAGGGCCTTTCCCAGGGCCCCGGCGAGCCCGAGGGCGCCGCGCTCCTTGTGCGCGAGCAGCACGGCCCGCACCGCGTCCTCGTACGGCGCCGCCGCGTGCACCGCGGGCAGGCCGACCGGCTCGGGGACCGGCCGTACCCGTCGCGGCGGTGTGTCGCACAGCGCGCCCCGGCAGTCCTCGCACAGCACCGTACGAGGCAGGCCGCAGCCGCCGCAGTCGGCCGGCAGCAGCAGGCCCGCGATCTCGCGCCACCACCCCCGCATGGCATCCACTCTGCCGCGGGGCGGTCCGCCCAGCCACCCCTGTGGACAACTGCACGCGGCTACCCCGGATAGACCGGCGCCGACCCGTCCTCCACCACGGTCTTCCACTGAGCCCCCGGCGGCAGCCAGACGATTCCGTCCTCCTGGGAGTGCGCCACGACCGGCAGCTGCTCGTCCTCCGAGGCGGCGATCGCCGTCACCCCCGTGGCACCGGGCAGGTTCCCGGCAGGCGTGGCCGAGCCGTCGGCGTACAGGTAACGCACCTGGAGCAGTCCGCCGGACTCGCGGCCGACCACCAGCAGCCGGCCCCGGCTCGCCCAGGACATGGCGGTCACCTCGGCCATCCGGGGAGCCGCCGGCCGCAGCTCACGCACCGCCACCGCCTCGGCCGCCGCCACCGCCCCGGCCGCCGCCTCCTGGCCGGGCGGCCGCTCGATCCGGCCGGTCTGCAGCGTCCTGCGACCGTCCTTCGACGACACCAGGAGCGCGATCCGCACCCCGTCCGCCGACACCCGGACCGCCTCGACCCGGCCGCCCGCGAGCCCGGCCACGTCGACCGCCTGCGGCTTGCCCGTCCCGCCCGGCAGCCGCCACAGCGTCGGCCTCGCCGGGTCCAGGTCCGCCACCCACAGATCGCCGCGCCCGTCCCAGCTCGGCGCGGACAGCTGCTTGGCGGCGCCGGCCAGCACCGGCTTGCCCAGCGGCCCGTCGGTGGTGAGCGAGGCGACGTACAGCGAGCGCCGGTCCATCGAGACCGCCGCCGCACGCTTCTCGTCGTGGGCCACGGCGACCGTGCTCACCTCAAGTCCCGCGCTTGTCAGCGGGCCCGCCACCGGCTCGGCGGGATCGGGCTTCCCCTCGGTGTCGCGGCTCACCTGCGTCCGCACCAGCCGGTGCCGGCTGTCGACGAAGTACTGGTGATCGGCGCGCCGCGAGCCCTGATGTGCCGTCACCTCCGCGAGCGCCTTGTTGACGTCGCACATCGGCGAACCGTCGGAGCGCAGCAGCTCCACCTGATTCACCCGCGAGGACGTCAGATCAGCCACCGTGAACAGCAGTTGCGTCCCCATCCTCGTGCACTGGGTCTGGGCGACGTTCGAGGCCTTGTCGTTCAGCGGCACCCGCAGCACGTTCTGACCGTCGTACGTCAGGGTCGTCGTGTCCTCCTTCAGTCCCGCGCCCGTCGGGAAGCTGGAACTGACCACCGGGGCCAGCCACTTGGTCGGTCCGTCGAGGAGCGCCTTGACCGTCTGCGTCATCGGGTCCATACGCGACTCGGGGTCCTGACGCTGACGCACATACACGGGATCGGCGACGAGTCGGCCGGCGGCGAAGTAGTACTTGTTGACGGGCTGGAAGATGCGCTGGAAGTCGGACTCGGCCAGGACCAGGCCGTCGGGCAGCGCGTCGATCCGCCACTCCTTGCCGTCCTTCACGAGCTGCAGGTGCTCCTCGTAGACGCTCTCCCGCGCCTGTGGCTGGTACGCGCGCCGCTCGTCCACCCCGGCGACCTTCCGGCCGGTCAGCTTGAAGCGGGCCCCGACGGCCTCCTTGTCGACGCTGCGCTCGGGCTGCCTGCCCGGTGCGGTGGCGAGCACGGTGACGCCGGAGCCCGGCTTCCACGCGCTCGACGCCCGCTTCGTCAGGTACTTGCGCGCGGTGGCGAGCTGCGGGTCGTCACTGGCCATGGCCTCCATGAAGCCGTCGACGATCTGCGCCGGCTGCGCGCCGTCCCGGGGCGGCACCCCGAAGACCCGCACCTGCGAATCGGCCCCTTGGGAGGCCTGTACGGGCCGCACCTCCCCGCTGTCCGGCATGGAGGCGCAGCCGGCCAGCAGCAGGCCGGCACAGCCGAGCAGGGCGGGCGTCCACCAGGGTCGCCTCCGGAAGAGCCGGCTCCGGTCAGCGTCCACGAGCGATGTCCTCCCCGTCGGGTACGTGCGTCTGAGCGCCCGGGGCCGCATCGGCGTCCCGCCGCTCGCCCGGGGCCCGGGCCACCACCCGGGCACCGCTGCCCGGCAGGGCCGTCGGGTCCGCGGAGGGTGTCGTGGTACGCGGCGGAATGGGCACCCGTACCGGTGCGGCCGGCCGCTCACCGGCTGGCTGCACCGGTACGGTGCCGAGCCTGCCGTGCCCCGGCCGCGTCCCGGCCACCCCGGCGGCCTGCCCGGCGGCGCGGGCCGCCGCAGCCGCCGCCTCGGCCTCGGCCCGCTCGCGTCCGCGCCGCGAGTCCTCGGGCTCCAGGGGGATGGGTGAGCCCCGCAGCGGCTCGTCCGCCGTACGCGGCAGGGTCAGCCGGAACTGCGAGCCGCCGCCCGGCTCGCCCCAGGCCTGGAGCCAGCCGCCGTGCAGCCGCGCGTCCTCGACGGCGATCGACAGGCCCAGGCCGGTACCACCGGTGGTACGGGCGCGCGCCGGATCGGCCCGCCAGAAGCGGTTGAACACCCGGGTCGCCTCGCCGGGCTTGAGTCCCACGCCGTAGTCGCGCACCGCGACCGCGACGGCGCCGCCGGCCGCGGCCAGCCGCACCACCACGTCCCGGCCCTCGCCGTGCTCCACTGCGTTGACGACCAGGTTGCGCAGGACCCGCTCCACGCGCCGGGCGTCGGCCTCGGCTATCACCGGCTGCCTGTCCCCGGTCACCCGGATCCGGCTGCCCTTGTGCTCGGCGAGCGGCTCGGCGCCGTCGATCACGCGGCGTACGACTTCGCGCAGGTCGATCGGTTCGGCCTCCAGGGCCGCGGCGCCCGCGTCGAACCGGCTGATCTCCAGCAGGTCGGACAGCAGCGACTCGAACCGGTCCAGCTGGCCGCCCAGCAGCTCGGCCGAGCGCGCGGTGACGGGGTCGAAGTCCTCGCGGGCGTCATGGATGACGTCGGCGGCCATCCGTACGGTCGTCAGCGGGGTGCGCAGCTCGTGCGAGACGTCCGAGACGAAGCGGCGCTGCATCCGGGACAGGTCCTCCAGCTGCTGGATCTTGTGCTGGAGGTTCTGCGCCATCTTGTTGAAGGCCTCGCCGAGCCGGGCGATGTCGTCCTCGCCGGTGACCTTCATCCGCTCCTGGAGGCGGCCGGCGGACAGCCGCTCGGCGATCCCCGCGGCCATCCGTACGGGCGTGACGACCTGCCGCACCACGAGCCACGCGATGGCTCCGAGCAGCACGACGACGAAGAGGCCCGCGGTGGCGAGGGTGCCCTTGACCAGGGTGAGCGACTCCTCCTCCTGCGTCAGCGGGAAGAGGTAGTACAGCTGGTACGACTGCCCGTTGCTGTCGCTGAGCCGCTTGCCGACGATCAGCGCCGGCTCCGGCTCGGACGGCACGACGTACTGGATCTTCGTGAAGGTCTGGTACGGGCCCGTTCCGCGGTCGACGGCACTCCGCAGCTCCTCGGGCACGCTGGCGACCGGGTCCACATTGCCGGAGGCACGCAGGCCCTGGACGCCCGAGGTCCTGTCCTCCGACTCCGAGCCGAGGGCCACGACGCTGAAGGCGGTCTGGCCACCACTGGCGAGCTCGACCACCAGGTTGGACATCCAGGTGGCGCTGCGGGCCGCCTTGGCGTCCCCGGCGCCGCCCTCCTGGTCGTCACCGGGCCCCGGCGTGTTCGCCTTCTCCTGGGCGGCCGCGAAGCCGCCGGCGGCCTGGCTCTGCGCCGCCTCCTCCTTCGCGTCCAGCAGGCCGTTGCTGACCTGCCCGATCACGACGAACCCGAGTAGCAGCACCACCCCGAGCGACATCAGCAGCGTGCCCGCGACCACCCGGAGCTGGATGTTCCGCCGCCACAGCCGTGCGGCCGGCAGCAGCGGCCGGCGCACCCAGCGCGCGAAAAGGCGCAGCACAGGGCCGCCGGTCGCGCTGTCACGAAGCAGCCGGCGTCCCCGCAGCACCCGCCGGTACCACACACTGGTGCCCGCCCGGCCGACAGGCCGCCCCCCGTTCACTCCCGGCTCCCCGGGCATCGGAGCAGCACTGCCGGAGGGCATATCAGCTCGGCCCTGCCTTGTAACCCACACCACGCACCGTCACCACGATCTCGGGCCGCTCCGGATCCTTCTCGACCTTCGAGCGCAGCCTCTGGACGTGCACATTGACCAGCCGCGTGTCCGCGGCGTGCCGGTACCCCCACACCTGTTCGAGCAGCACCTCACGGGTGAAGACCTGCCACGGCTTACGGGCGAGCGCGACCAGCAGATCGAACTCCAGGGGGGTCAGCGCGATCGACTGCCCGTCCCGCTTCACCGAGTGACCGGCCACGTCGATGACCAGATCCCCGATCGCCAGCTGCTCGGGCGCCGGCTCCTCCGACCTCCTCAGCCTCGCCCGGATACGGGCGACCAGCTCCTTCGGCTTGAACGGCTTGACGATGTAGTCGTCGGCACCGGACTCCAGCCCGACCACCACATCGACGGTGTCGCTCTTGGCCGTGAGCATCACGATCGGCACACCGGACTCCGCCCGGATCAGCCGGCAGACCTCGATGCCGTCCCGTCCGGGCAGCATCAGATCCAGCAGCACCAGGTCGGGTTTCGCCTCCCGGAATGCGGCCAGGGCCTTGTCGCCATCCGCTACGAACGACGGCTCGAAACCTTCTCCCCGCAGCACAATGCCGAGCATCTCGGCCAGCGCGGTGTCGTCGTCGACGACAAGGACACGTCCCTTCATATTCGACATCATCCCATTATCTAATCGTTACCTGACGTGACCTGGCACACAGCTCGGCGAGCCCCGCACCCGTCACAGGAGAAAGCACACCCTCCTCGGTGACGATCGCCGTCACCAGTTCCGGAGGCGTCACATCAAAGGCAGGGTTGTACACCTGCGTTCCCAGGGGTGCCACCGGCACCCCGCTTCCTGCCTCCGTCCCAGCCGCCGGCACATGCGGAGCGGTGAACTCCGTCACTTCGTGCCCCGGCCGCTGCTCGACCTCGATGGACGACCCGTCCCCGGTGTCCAGGTCCACCGTCGTGGTGGGAGCCACGACGATGAACGGCACATGGTGATAGCCCGCCAGCACAGCGAGCGGATAGCTGCCGACGTCGTTCGCGACCGAACCGTCCGCCGCGATCCGGTCCGCCCCTATCAGTACCGCGTCCACCTCCCCCGCGGCGAACAGGGAGCCCGCCGCACTGTCGGTGAGCAAGGTGTACGCCATCTCGTGCCGCGCCGCCTCGTACGCCGTCAGGCGCGCCCCCTGCAGCGTCGGGCGGGTCTCGTCCACCCACAGCCGCCGCAGCCGGCCGCCCCGGTGCGCCGCGAGCGCCACCGCGAACGCCGTGCCCTCACCGCCCGACACCAGCGCCCCGGTGTTGCTGTGCGTCAGTATCCGGTGCCCGCCGCCCGGCAGCAGCTCGTCCAGCAGCGCCAGCCCGTGCCCGGCCATCCGCGCACTGTCCTCGGCGTCCTCCCGGTGCAGCGACCGGGCCGCCGCGAGCGCGCTGCCCGCCGCCTGCTCCGGCCCCGCCCCGCCCTTGACCGCCGACCGGTACGCGTCCGCCGCCCGCGTCACCCCGCTCGCGAGGTTCGCCGCGGTGCCGCACGCCTGCGCCAGCAGTCCGGCCGCCTCCTCCACGTCGTAACCGCGCGCCGCGGCGAGCGCCACCCCGTACGCCCCGGCGACCCCCAGCAGGGGCGCCCCGCGCACGGCAAGCGACCGGATCGCCTGGACCAGCGCCGGCACATCCGTACACACCAGCTCCACTTCCTCGGCCGGCAGCCGCGTCTGGTCGAGGAGCACCAGCACCGGTCCCTCCGGCGGCTCCTCCCAACGCAGTACCGGAAGCGCGGACGGTGCTTCACCCACCGGGGATTGCGCGTACTGATCAGCCATTCGCCCAGTCTGCACGCAGAAGCACCGACAATTGAAGGTGCCAAGGAGATGGAGATACAGGGGCCGGTCCACGCCGGGGCGCCACATGGCACGATGGCTGCCACTGCCGCCGCACTCGCGGACGGGCACCGTGAAGGAGCGACGATGAATGACTCTCCGGGCTGGGCCTCGCCCGGATCCGCCCCCTCGGACGGCCAGGAGCCCGGCGCGCACGGACCGGGCGAGCCCGCCGACCAGACCGGCCCGCCCTCGAAGTGGTCGAAGCAGCAGCCCCCCGCCGGGCAGTGGTCCGCGCCCGGTACCCCCGGCACGAGCCCCGCGCCGCAGCAGCCGGCCCCAGGCCAGGGCGGCCCCTACCCGGCCGGCCACAGCGGCTGGGGCAGCCAGTACCCGGGCGGTGGCTGGGGCGGCCCGCCACCCGCGGCCAAGCCGGGCATCATCCCCCTGCGCCCGCTCGGCGTCGGCGAGATCCTCGACGGAGCCGTCTCCCTGATGCGCGCCCACTGGCGCACCGTGCTCGGCATCTCCCTCGGTGTCGCGCTGATCACCCAGCTCGCGGTCGTCCTCGTCCAGGGCTTCGCACTGGAGGAGCTGAACGCCGCCGGCACCGGCAGCTCGTCCGACGCCGAGCAAATGATCAACGACCTTGGCAACAGCGCGGCCAGTGACGTCATCGCCCAGCTGATCGCCCTGGTCGGGACGGTGATCGCCACCGCGATGCTCACCATGGTCATCAGCCGCGCCGTGCTCGGCAGGACCTCCACCATCGGCGAGGCCTGGCGCGAGGCCCGGCCCCGGCTGCTGCGTCTGGCCGGCCTGACCGTACTGCTTGTGCTGATGATCCTGGCCGTCTTCGCCGTCGGCGTGCTGCCCGGCGTCCTCGCCGGCTCCTGGGAGCTGGGCGTGCTGGGCCTGCTTGTCGCGGTCCCGGTCGCTGTGTGGCTGTGGGTCCGCTACCTCCTCGCCTCCCCCGCGCTGATGCTGGAGAAGCAGGGCGTGTTCGCCTCCCTGAGGCGCTCCGCGAAGCTCGTCCGCGGATCCTGGTGGCGCACCTTCGGCATCTGGCTGCTCGCCGGCATCCTGACCGGCATCGTGGCCGCGATCGTCATGGTCCCGTTCTTCATCCTCGGACTCGTCTTCGGCGGCGGCGGAATGGAGTCCTTCGCCGACGGCACCGGCACGCTCACCTGGACGTTCCTGATCATCAGCGGCATCGGCTCGGTGGTCGGCCTCACCATCACGTTCCCGATCAGCGCCGGCGTCACCGCCCTGCTCTACATGGACCAGCGCATCCGCCGCGAGGCCCTCGACATCGAACTCGCCCGCGCCGCGGGCCTCCCCGGATACGGCACCGCTTCCCCGCCCAGCACGCCCACGGGGAGCTGATGCGGGGGTGAGCGCGACGGGGGGCGTCACGAGGGCCATGGCCGCACTGTTGCCCGGCGAAGAGGAACCGCCGGTGACGATTCCGCGCATCCCCGCCCGCGAGGCGGCTGAGCGGGAACTGTCCAAGCCGATGTACCACGAGAACGATCCGGGGCTCTTCCAGCGCGCCCTCACCCGTTTCCTGGAGTGGGTCGACGAGCTGTTCAGCGCCGCCTCCGGGGCGACCCCCGGCGGCACGCTCGGCCTGGTCGTGATCGTGCTGGTCGCCGTCCTCCTCGTCACCGCCCTGTGGTGGCGGCTGGGCACCCCGCAGCGCACGGCCGCCACGGGCAGCGGGCTGTTCGACGACCGGCCGCGCAGCGCGGCGGAGCACCGTACGGCGGCCGAAGCGCACGCCGCCGCCCACCGGTGGACCGAGGCCGTCCAGGAACGCATGCGCGCCGTCGTCCGTTCCCTGGAAGAACGCACCCTGCTCGAACCCCGCCCCGGACGCACCGCCGACGAGGCGGCCGCCGAAGCGGCTGGCCCGCTGCCCGGCCACGCCGACGGTCTGCGTGCCGCCGCCCGGGCCTTCGACGACGTCACCTACGGCGGCCGGACCGCGGACGAGGGGGCGTACATCCGCCTGCGCGACCTCGACCTCGCCCTGGAGCGAACCAAGCCCGTACTCAGTGGAGCGGACCGGGGAGCCGTCGCATGACCCAGGCACCATCCAGCCCGGGCACCGCCCCCACGACGGGCACCGCCCCGAAAACGACCTCCACGTCGGTGTCCCGCACCCCCCGCCAGGTGTGGACCCGCTCCCGCGGCCTGCTCATCGGGCTGGCCGTCCTGATCCTCGCCGGAATCGTCCTCGCCGCCCTGGTCTCCGGGAACAAGCACGGCGCCCTCGACCCCCGGTCCGCCGACCGCTACGGCAGCCGCGCCGTCGCCGAACTCCTCGCCGACCGGGGCGTCTCCACCCGCGTCGTCACCACCACCGACGAGGCCGCCGCCGCAGCCGGCCCCGGCACGACACTCCTCGTGGCCGTCCCCGACCTGCTCACCCCGCCCCAGCAGGAGGCGCTGCGCAGCGCCACCGAAACCTCCGGCGGCCGCACCGTCCTGGTCGAACCCGGCGAGCCCTCGCTCGGCGCCCTCGCACCCGGCGTACGAGCCGAGGACGCCCCCGCCACCAAGTCCGTGCTCGCACCCGCCTGCGACCTGCCCGCCGCCACCCGCGCCGGCAAGGCCGAAACCGGTGGCCTGCGCTACGCGGCCGACAACCCCGCCGCGGACACCTGCTACCCCAGCGACGGCCGCCCCACCCTGCTCCGGCTCCCGGCCGCGAACGGCGGCGACACCGTCGTCCTCGGCTCGCTGGACATCCTCCTCAACGACCGGCTCGACGACGAGGGCAACGCCTCACTCGCCCTCCAACTCCTCGGATCCCGCGCCGAACTCGTCTGGTACATCCCCTCGCTCGCCGACCCCTCGGCCACCGAACCCGGCGGCGAGGACGGGGCCGGCGACCGCGGCTTCACCGACCTGATCCCCTCCGGCTGGCTCTGGGGCCTGCTCCAGCTCACCTTCGCCGCCCTCCTCGCCGCGCTGTGGCGCGCCCGCCGGCTCGGCCCCCTGGTCACCGAGCGGCTCCCCGTCGCCATCCGCGCCTCCGAGTCCGCCGAAGGCCGCGCCCGGCTCTACCGCAAGGCCAACGCCCGCGACCGCGCCGCAGACGCCCTGCGCTCGGCCACACGCAACCGCCTCGCACTCCTCCTCGGCGTACCGCCCACCCGGGCCCACGCCCCCGAAACACTCCTCCCCGCCGTCTCCGCGCAGCTCGCCGACGGCACCCGGGACATCCACGGCCTTCTGTTCGGCCCCACGCCCGCCGACGACACCGCACTCATCGCCCTCGCCGACCAACTCGACGCCCTCGAAAGAGAGGTACGCACTTCATGAGCGCCCCGACCAGTGACCTTGCGGACAACGCGGGCAGTGCCCGCTCCTCCCTGGAGGCTCTGCGCACCGAGATCGGGAAGGCCGTGGTCGGCCAGGACCCCGCCGTCACCGGTCTCGTCGTCGCGCTCCTGTGTCGCGGACACGTCCTCCTGGAAGGCGTCCCCGGTGTGGCGAAGACCCTGCTCGTACGAGCCCTCGCCGCCTCGCTGGAACTCGACACCAAGCGCGTGCAGTTCACCCCCGACCTCATGCCGAGCGACGTCACCGGCTCCCTCGTCTACGACGCCCGCAGCGCGGAGTTCTCCTTCCAGCCCGGCCCGGTGTTCACCAACCTCCTCCTCGCGGACGAGATCAACCGGACGCCGCCGAAGACGCAGTCCTCCCTCCTCGAAGCGATGGAGGAGCGCCAGGTCACCGTGGACGGCACACCCCGCCTGCTCCCCGACCCCTTCCTGGTCGCGGCCACCCAGAACCCCGTCGAGTACGAGGGCACGTACCCGCTCCCCGAAGCCCAGCTCGACCGCTTCCTCCTCAAACTGACGGTCCCCCTCCCCTCCCGCGAGGACGAGATCAACGTCCTGAACCGGCACGCCGAGGGCTTCAACCCCCGCGACCTCCAGGCGGCGGGAGTACGCCCGGTCGCCGGCCCCGCCGACCTCGAAGCCGCCCGTGCCGCGGTGGCCAAGACCGCCGTGTCTCCCGAGATCACCGGTTACCTCGTCGACATCTGCCGCGCCACCCGCGAGTCCCCCTCGCTCACCCTGGGCGTCTCCCCGCGCGGTGCGACCGCCCTGCTCTCCACCGCCCGCGCCTGGGCCTGGCTGACCGGCCGCGACTACGTCACCCCCGACGACGTCAAGGCACTCGCCCTGCCCACGCTCCGCCACCGCATCCAGCTCCGCCCCGAGGCCGAGATGGAGGGCGTCACCGCGGACTCCGTCATCACCGCGATCCTCGCCCACGTCCCCGTACCGCGCTGATGGCCCTCACCGGACGCGCCGCACTGCTGGCGGCCCTCGGCACACTCCCGGTCGGCTTCCTCGAACCGAGCTGGACGGGCATCCTCGCGGTCAACGCCCCACTGGCCCTCGCCTGCGCCTGCGACTTCGCGCTCGCGGCGCCGGTACGCGGCCTGAAGCTGGCGCGCTCCGGGGACACCTCGGTCCGCCTGGGCGAGCCCGCGGACGTCCACCTCACCGTCACCAACACCTCGCGCCGCACGCTGCGCGCCCAGCTCCGCGACGCCTGGCCGCCGAGCAGCTGGACACCCGGCACCGAGACCGAGGCGTCGCGGCACCGGCTGACGGTCCCGCCCGGCGAACGCCGCCGCCTGACCACCCGGCTCCGGCCCACCCGGCGCGGCGACCGGCGGGCCGAGCGCGTCACCGTCCGCTCGTACGGCCCCCTCGGCCTGCTGGCCCGCCAGGGCAGCCACCAGGTCCCCTGGGCGGTCCGCGTCCTGCCGCCCTTCACCAGCCGCAAGCACCTGCCCTCGAAGCTCGCCCGGCTGCGGGAGCTCGACGGGCGTACGAGCGTGCTCACCCGCGGCGAGGGCACTGAGTTCGACAGCCTGCGCGACTACGTCCCCGGGGACGACACCCGCTCCATCGACTGGCGCGCGACCGCCCGGCAGACGACGGTCGCGGTCCGCACCTGGCGCCCGGAACGCGACCGCCACATCCTCATCTGCCTCGACACCGGCCGGACCTCGGCCGGACGGGTGGGTGACGCGCCGCGCCTGGACGCGGCCATGGATGCGGCGCTCCTCCTGGCGGCCCTCGCCTCCCGCGCGGGAGACCGCGTCGACCTCCTCGCGTACGACCGCCGCACCCGCGCCCTGGTCCAGGGCCGCTCGGCCGGCGACGTCCTGCCGGCCCTGGTCAACGCCATGGCCCCGCTGGAACCGGAACTCGTCGAAACGGACGCCCGCGGCCTGGTCTCCACAATCCTGACCAGCGCCCCACGCCGATCGCTGGTGGTCTTGCTGACCAGCCTCGACGCCGCGCCGATCGAGGAGGGCCTGCTGCCGCTCCTGCCTCAGCTGTCGCAGCGGCATTCGCTGCTGCTGGCCTCGGTGGGTGACCCGCACATCGAGGAGATGACCAAGGCGCGGGGAACGGTGGACGCGGTGTACGAAGCAGCAGCCGGCGCCCGAACGCAGGAACAGCGCGGCCGCACGGCCCAGCAACTCATCCGCCACGGCGTCACGGTCGTGGACGCCACCCCGGACGACATCGCGCCGGCGCTGGCGGACGCGTATCTGGCCCTGAAGGCGGCCGGCCGCCTCTGAAAAGAGAAGGGAGGCAGTGCCGCACGGCAACTGCCCCCCTTCTCTTTTCAACCGCTCCGGAACGGAGAAAAGCCCCGCACCATGACGGTGCGAGGCTTTCCCACAATGATTGTTCGGCGGCGTCCTACTCTCCCACAGGGTCCCCCCTGCAGTACCATCGGCGCTGAAAG
>NZ_JBSOPZ010000017.1:0-161402 GCF_053763515.1 Streptomyces mabaensis | reverse complement strand
CGAGAGACCGAAGTGGCCTGACGTCTGGGGACGTTCGTCTGTACACAACTGGGGAGCTAAGGCCGTACGCCGACACTCCACCTCGGACATGGGAGTCCGGCCCAGTGCCACCAGGTCTTCAAGGAGCAGATCAGCACCCGCGTCAAGATCCGGCCCGAGCTGGACAAGGCGCTCGCGCTCGCCCACCAGTTCAAGGAGGCCGCGCCCGACCGGCCCGCTCACCGGCATCTACGACCCGTCCGGCATGGGCGCCATGCTCTTCGCCGTCCTGGCCGTCGCCGCCCGGTTCGACCGCAACTACATCCGGGAGAAGACCCCGAAGGACAGGTCATCGCCGCGTCCAAGGGCAGCCACGGCGGACGCCCGAGAGTCATCGACGACGACATGCTCACCTTCGCACTCGCCCTCCAGGCCAAGGGCGCCCCCGTCCCCGAGATCGCGAAGAAGCTGATCATCAAGACCGGCAAGAACGCAGGGAGACCGCCCTCGGTCGCCTCGCTCTACCGAGCGCTGGCCGAAGCCGCCGAACAGCAGCAGGAGGAGAACGGCGCCGAGGTCATCGGGCCCGCGAATCGGGGTCCAGCGACTGGACTCCCGCTTCGCCGCCTACCGTGACGCCGCCGGCCTGGACCCCGCGCTGGAGTTCCACTCGCTACGCAGGTCCTACATCACCCATCTGATTGAGGACGGCCACGACCCGCTGTTCGTCCAACAGCAGGTCGGCCACGACCACGCCTCCACCACCGCGATCTACACCTGCGTCTCCTCCGACTTCCGCACCCGTTCTCTGCGTCGCGTCCTGGACGCCACCATCGAGGCCGCTCTGCGGCCGGGAAGGACCTCGTGATGTCACGCCAGATCAGCTACCGGTGGCGCCTGCGCGAGCTGATGGCCGCTCGTGGCACGTTCGCCGTTGCCGAGCTCATGCCACACCTGACCGAACGCGGCATCACGCTGTCCTCCTCCCAGGTCCACCGCCTGGTCTCCGGAACCCCGGAACGGCTCTCCCTCCCGGTACTTGCCACCCTCTGCGACATCCTCGACTGCACGCCCACCGACCTGATCACCACCTCGGCCCAGAACCTCCCGGCCCGCCGAGCCGCCGGCGAGGAAGCTCCGATCAACCTGGCCGCCCGGCGACCCACACGGGTCCGACTGACGCCTGAGGGTGAGCGGTGACGCCAGAGGAGTACGAGCGGTGGATGATCCGCGACTGCGCACGGTGCGGCCGTCGAGCCTCGAAGTCCGCAGAGTGGTCGGACGGCCCGATCTGCCGGACCTGCTACGAACAGGCGATGCGAGTCCGTGGCCGCTGCCCCTGTTGCGACACCGATCGGCTACTGCCGGGGCGAGACACCGGTGGCACACCGATCTGCCGGGACTGCGCGGGCATCGTCCGCGACTTCTTCTGCGATCGCTGTGGTTTCGAGGAGCTACTGCTTGGCGGACGTCTCTGCGAACACTGCACCCTCGCCGACACGCTCACCCGCCTCCTCGACGACGGCACCGGCCGTGTCGCCCCAGAGTTTCTGCCGCTGGTCAAGGTCCTGCTGGAGATGGACCGGCCCAAGAGCCGACTGATCTGGTTGCGCAACCCCAACGTCGTTCGTCTTCTCCAGGGCCTGGCCACCGGCAGCATCCCGCTCACTCACGACGGGCTGCACCAGGAAACCCCCTGGCGAACCGTTACTCACCTGCGCGACCTGCTGATGGACAGCGGCGTCCTCCCGCGAGTCGACCGGCAGCTCCTGCTCTACCAGCGGTGGCTGACCGAACGGCTCGCCACCATCGAGGAACCAGAACACCGTCAGCTTCTCCGGCACTTCGCCGCCTGGCACCAGATGCCGCGCCTGAGGGCAACGGCAGAGAAGGCACCGCTGGGACGCTCCCAGACCAACCACACCAAGCAGGAAGTCACCCAGGCCGGTGCCTTCCTCGCATGGCTCGCCAGCCAAGGCCGCGCCATCGGGCAGTGCCAGCAGGCCGACATCGACGCCTGGCACACCGAGAGCCTGGCCACCCGCCGTCCGTCCCAGTCATTCCTGCGGTGGTGCATGAAGACCGGCCGGATGCCCCGCCTTACGCTGCCGCCCGCCGTTATCACCCAGGACCCGGAACCGCTGCATCAGCACCGCCGGCTCGCGATGCTCCGCCGTGTCCTCAACGACGACTCCCTGCCCCTGCGAGCCTGGGTCGCCGCCGCGCTCGTTCTCCTCTATGCGCAACCCGTCAGCCGCATCGTTCGCCTCACCATCGACGACATCACCGACGACGAGACCAACGTCACCGTCCAGTTGGGAGACCCGCCGTCCCCGCTGCCGGAGCCCGTTGCCGACCTGATGCGGGCCTACATTCAATCCCGCCAACACCTGCCTTATGCCAGCAGCAGGAGTTCACAGTGGCTCTTCCCCGGGCGCCAGCCCGGACAGCCGATGAACCGGTCAGCCTTCAAGGCCATCTGCGTGAGATCGGCGTCCCGCCGCAGCGCGGCAGGACCTCCGCAATCCGCCAGCTCGTCCTCCAGGCCCCGGCCCCCGTCATCGCGAAGGCACTTGGCTATCACGACAAGACCACCACCCGCCTGGTCACCGAGGCCGGTGGAACCTGGAGCCGATACGCCCCCGGCGTCCACTGAGGAGTGTGTCGTCTCCGATGGGGCCACGTGTCTGTCAGCCCTGCTCGATAGGGTCCGCATCGCAGCCAGCCGCGGAAGGACTCTCACATGACAACGTTTGACGAGCTCACTGCCTGGGCCGGCGCCGGGAACGTTACAAGGGCAGACTCGGCAGTCGTGTCGGGCTGGCAGATCCCTGAGGAACAGAAGGCACTACTTGTTGATGTCGGGATTCCTATCGTTGATCAGTTGATCGAGTACGTATCATTCCAGGTGGAGGTGGCTCCCGCACTCCAGACGTCAGCTGGTAGGTCGCTCTACCTCCTCACCCAGAATCACCATGGCGACCTCGTACCGGGACTGCAATGGTCGTTCGGCGTCGAACCCGGTACAGGGACGGTCTACTACGTCCTTCCTCAAGGCGAGGCATGGTTCGCCAACTCCTCCATCGACCTGTGGCTGCGGACCCTGCACCACTACGGCCTGCACGTCAGCGAGTCCGAGATCCTGAGCGATCCGGATGACCGCGAGGACGAAGCCCTGGCCGAGCTCAGCATGCTCGCTGACGAACTCAAGCAGATCGATCCGCCTGCCTTCGATGGCTACCGCGGTTTCATCTGGGCCGAGTTCCTCGACCGCTGGCTCTGGTAGTTACCCGCGGCCGCCACGATCCCCAAGCGATCACTCACCGTGCCAAGCGCGTCGAGCGGCTCGCGAATACGCGACACCTCAACATGCGAGCCCACCAGTCCCCAAGGCCGGCCCAGGCGGGCGACGCGGATGCCTTCCATGACTGGAATAAACTGCGGTGCGTCGCCCCACTGCCCTGGTGTGATCACGAATGACAGCGGGCGGCGCTCACCTCACCGGCCAGATGGATCTTGCAGGTCAGTCCGCCCCGGGAGCGTCCGAGTCCCTCGTCGGGGCGGTGCTGTCGGGCCGTGTGTCTCTCCCCGGCACCAGTCACACGATTCGCCGGACAGGCCCCAACCAGTCGGCACAGGGTCTACTCGGCACCGGGACTACCCAACCCCTGGGTGGAGCACACGGGAGAGAAATGCCTGGGTGCGGGCGTGCTGCGGTCGGGCCAACACGTCTTCCGGGCTCCCCTCCTCCACCACTTGCCCGTCGTCCATGAAGACCACGCGGTCGGCGACGTCGCGGGCGAAGCCCATCTCGTGGGTGACGACCATCATCGTCATGCCCTCGTCGGCCAGCGTGCGCATGACGGCCAGTACGTCGCCCACCAGTTCGGGGTCCAGCGCGCTGGTCGGCTCGTCGAAGAGCATCAGCTCGGGCGCCATCGACAGCGCCCGCGCGATCGCGACCCGCTGCTGCTGGCCGCCGGAGAGCTGGGCGGGGAAGGCGGCTTCGCGGTCGGCCAGACCGACCTTGACGAGGTTCTCCCGCGCGATCCGGCCGGCCTCGTCCTTGCCGCGTCCGAGGACCCTACGCTGCGCGATCGTGAGATTCTCCAGGACACTCAGATGCGGGAAGAGGTTGAACTGCTGGAAGACCATGCCGATCCGGCGCCGTACCGCGTCCAGGTCGATGTCCGGATCGGTCATGTCGATGCCGCCGACGGTCACGGTGCCCCTGGTCGGCTCCTCCAGCAGGTTCACGCAGCGCAGGAGGGTCGACTTCCCCGACCCGGAGGGGCCGATGACGCACACGACCTCGCCGGGGGCAACGGTGAAGTCGATGCCGCGCAGCACCTCGACGTCGCCGAACGACTTGTGCAGCCCATGAATCTCGATCGCCGCGGCGGATGCACTCATCGGACTGTCACCTAGCCTTCGCATGACGGGCCTCGAGGCGCCGTACGAGATAGCCGAGCGGGATGGTGACCAGGAGGTAGCACAGGCCCGCGACGAAGATGGGGGTGGTGTTGGCCGTCGTACTGGCCAGGTCACGCCCGAACTTGGTGAGTTCGCGCTGCTGCAGCGTGACGCCCAGAAACAGCACCAGTGAGGAGTCCTTGAAGAGCAGGACCAGTTCGTTGGTGAGCGGCGGCACGATGATCCGGAAGGCCTGCGGGATCACGATCGACCGCATGGCTGTGGCGTGCGACATCCCCAGCGTGCGGGCCGCCTCCAGCTGACCGCGCGGCACGGCCTGGATGCCGGCCCGGATGGTCTCGGCCATGTACGCGGCGGAGACCAGGCCGAGGTTGCAGGCGACCTGTCCGTACGTACCTCCGGGGAAGACCACACCCGGGAAGGCGAGCGGAACGCCCACACCGACGAAGATGAAGATCAGCAGGGCGGGCAGTCCGCGGAAGAACTCGATGTACGCCATGGCCAGCCAGCGGTACGGCGCCACGGACGACAGCCGCATCAGCGCCACGAGCAGCCCCAGCACGAGACCGACGCCGAAGCCGGTCAGCGTATAGACCATGGTGTTCAGCAGCGCCACGGTGATGAGATCGGGGAACAACTGCTGGGCAACGGCCGGCTGTAGAAACTGCTCCTGAAGCCGCTTCCAGTCGGCCAGCGCCCCCACGGCCACCACGGCGACGACAAAGACGGCGTACTGCACCCCGCGGGAGACCCGCCGCCGCCGGCGCGGCGACATCCGCGACGGCGCGCGGGCCTCCTTTTCGCTGATGACGCTCGTCACTGGGCGTCAGCACCCTGCGGCATCGGCCCGATCCACTGCTCATACAGCTTCTTGTAGGTCCCGTCGGCCTTCGCGTCCTTGATGGCCTGGTCGATCATCTCCAGCAGCTTGGGATTGCCACCCTTGCGGACGGCGAAGCCGTACTGCTCGCCGGTGTCGAGGTTGCCGACGACTTCGAACTTGGCGGCGTTGGCCGGGTCCTTGAGCCAGTTCTGTACCACCGGATAGTCCTGCACGATGACATCGACCTGCCCGGTGCGCAGCCCGTTGAGCTCGGCGTCGGAACTCTCGAAGGACTGCGGGTCGGCGCCGTGCTTGCGCGCGAAGTCCTCGCCGGTGGTGGACGACTGCGAACCGAGCTTGAGCTTCTGCTTGGTGACGTCCTCGATGGTCGCCGCCTTGACCCCCTTGCGCGCCAGCAGCGCCTGCGTGGCGTCGAAGTAGGGAGCGGAGAAGTCCAGGTTCTTCTTGCGCTCGTCGGTGATCGTCATCCCAGCCGCGGCGACATCGCAGACACTGGCGTTCAGGTCGGCACCGGTCTTGATCGTCTCGAACGACTTGTCCACGATGACCTGCTCGACACCGAGGTCCTTCGCAACCAGATCAATCATCGACACATCAAAGCCAACGACCTTCCCATCCTTCTCGGACTGGAAGGGCGCGTAAGGCAGGTGCGTACAGGTGGTGATCTGCCCGGCCTTGACCAGCTTGGCACCCTTGACGGTCGCCCCTTCGCCGCTGCTACTGCAGGCACTGACCGAAAACACCAGCCCAACGGCTGTGCACAGCAAGGCGATCCGACGGGAGGGCAGGCGGGACGGGCTCATGAAGTTCCCCCTGTGCACGAGGACGGACGCGCGGATCGACGGAACGAACCGCGATCAAGGTGCGCACAGAATGTCGGAGCCCTGGCCGAAAGTCCATGGGGCGTCGAACGCCGGTCGGGCTCCGAGATCCTCGGGGCCGCTGTCACTGGCCGCCGAGTACCGGGCCGTCCCCGTACAGTGCCGCGAGGTCGACCAGCAGCAGGTCGCGGCGTTGGGCTGCGGCATGCTGTACGTCGGGGTGGAAGCCATGCAGGGAGTACAGGGCCAGCGCGGCGTCTTCGGTGTTGTGACCCAGGCCCGTCAGCAGGTCCCGGATGCGTTCCAGGCGTTCGACATCCTGCAGGCCTCGCGGCTGAATGGTGGCCTTGGCCTCGCCGATGAGGGCGATCCGGGCGTGGGCCGACTGAGGGCGCTCGCCCGGCGCGAGCGCGAGTACGTCCACCTCGTGCTTGGTCTTCGCCGAGGGGTCGGGCACGTCCGCGGAGCCCACAGCGCCGACCCGCAGCGTGGTTTCGTCAGGCGCGAAGGCCCGTGTCCAGCGACGGGCCAGCTCCTCGAAGTGGGGGCCGAGGATCTTGGAGTGGAAGGTGGGACGGGACTCCTGCCACGCCTGCTGGGCACGGCCGTGCTCGACCATGTCCACCAGGGGCAGGGTGATCAGCTGGTTGAAGCGGATCACTGGGTCGGCGACGGTGATCACCGGGTTGCGGGCCTTGAGCAGGTCCTGCTCCTTACGCAGGTAGCCGGTGGACTCCAGGACCTCGAGCGGAGCGACCACCGCCGAGCGCTGGCGCTCCAGCAGGCTTCCGATCCGGGCGGGGGTGGATGCGCCTTGGGCCACCACGGACAACAGGTCGTAGTAGAGCGTGCGATGGGTAATCCGCGGATCCTCGCGCAGCAGGAACTCCGCCTCGACCCGTGAGTACAGCGCACGGCCGGGATCAAGAAGCGTGCGCTGGACCCAGCCGTCGAACTCCGCCGCACTCTGCGGGCTGCTGCCTGGCGCGAGCGGCCGGTACCCGGGGGCGCCGCCCAGACAGGCGTCGACCAGTAGCGCCGTCCCGGGGTCGGCGACCTGCCAGTGGGTGCGGGCTGTGCGGTAGTCGAACGCCGGCAGGCGCAGGTCCAGCACGGCCCGGCCACGCAGCGGCTTGGTCCCCGACAGCAGCTCGCTCATCACACTCATCGCCGATCCGCACAGGACGATCCGCCCGCCCGGCGCCTTTCGGGACTGCGAGCGGTCGTAGAGGAGTTGCAGAAGACCCGGGATCTCCGGGGAGTGCTGCAGCAGGTAGGGGAGTTCGTCGATCACCAGCAGCGGGGCGCCGGGCGCACGGTTGACCACGTCCAGCGCGGTGGACAGCAGCTCCTCCCAACCGCCGAGCCGCAGCGCCCCTGCGGGCACCCCGGCATGGTCGGCGACCGCCTCACTGAACCGCTGCAGCGCGAGGACCCGCCCCTCCTCCTGCACCGCCGCCACGTACAGGCCCCCCACCGCCTCGGTGAGCGCCTCCAGCAGGAACGACTTGCCGTTGCGGCGACGCCCCGACCCATTTTCGTTCAGGTTGACCTATCGAGAAATCGTTCAGGTCAACCTGAACATAGTGCCCACCGACTCAATGCAGTACGGCGTACGCGACGAAGGCCAACCGGGCGGCGGTCGGCCGGCATCGAGCTGTGTGCTCTCTGCGAGAGGCGATGGGCTGCAGCTGGTACACGTCAGCGCAAGTAACCGATGCCTGCCGAAGTGATCCATCGGGCGCTGTCGGCACCAAGCTTCCAGGGATGCTGCAGGAGCGTGCGGCGCACGGTGTCGACGTCGCTCAGTTCCGCGGGCAACGGCGACAGGCGCTTCAGCCGGCCTCCGTCCCCACCCCAGTGCTCATGCTCGGGGTCGCCCACAGCCGTGAGGAACGTGTCGACAAGCTGCGGCCATCGCGGATGCCCCCACCAGTGCGTGCACGCGCCCGCTCCGTGCGCGGCCCCGCACATGAACGCGTACCGCACGCCACGTTGCTCGCCTCCGGCGAGGAAGCTCAGGAGCTGCTGTTCCGCATCGTCGGCATACGCCTCGACCGTGTCATCCGCGGCGCAGGCCAGCTCCGTCAACGTCATGCCGTTGGGGAGCATCCGGGAAGGCCGGGTGAGCCACTGGAAGAGCCGGGCAGCGAGCAACTCCAGGTCGTCGGCGTCGAGCGTGTCGAGCGCCGCCGTCCCTGCGTCCTTCTGAAGATCACGCTCTCGCAGCCAGCCCGTCAACCGCTGGCGAATGCCATGCGTAGTAGCCGAGTTGATGCGCATCATGTCGCCGTCGGACAGCGGGCCGTCGCCGGCGTGCCAGTTCTCGACACGCGTGTTGCGCCACGCGGAGTTGGCGAGGCCGAGCGCGACGAGCGTCGTCACATCGGAAAGGCTGGTCGGGTCGGCTGCGCCCCGTTCCCGGATCATCATCCCGATGACCTGGTTCTCCATCTCGGGGGTGAGTTCGGGCAGCTTCACAACGTGCTCCTGCTGGGGTTCTGGGGGGCTGATCCGGGATCTGTTGAGGTTTGGCGCGCTCTGGGCCTCTTCGTGGCTCAGCCGACCTTCTTCCACTCCTGACAGCGATTGGTCTCGAAGTACTCGCCCTTCCGCAGCGTCACGCGGCCCGGACCCTTCAGGTTGTTATTGGCGATGATCGCGTCGAACTCCCCGCTGGCGTCCTTCAGCCGGGCCCAGTAGCAGCCGAAGGAGCCGTCTGCGCCGGCGGTCTTGTAGGTGCCGGGCTTGATGTCCTCGCCGACCAGGTACTGGCCGTCTCCCGCGAAGCTCGCCGCAGGGCCGGCTTCCTCGGTCTTCGCCGGCTTGGCGGCTTCCGTCCTGGTCACGGTTTTGGTCACGGTCGGCGCGGGGGCTGCCCCCGCCTTCGCGGTGACCGTGACCGTGGGTCCCGGCTTCACGCCGGCGCCGGCCGAGTCGTCAGCGCCTCCCCCGCCGCCGGCCGACGCGGCGCCGATGACGAGGGCCACGAGGCCGACCGCGCCATGGGTGAGCCAGGCCTTCCGCCGCAGGGGCGACTTGGCGGGAGGGGGCGGTACGGATCCCCAGCCGCCCGGGGCGCCGAAGTGCGGGGCGGGCTGTCCGGGGTACTGGGGGTTCGGAGTGGTCATGGTCGTGCTCCAGTTCTGCTGCTGCGGGATCTCGCGGGAGTTGAACGGGTGTGAGGTGAGGCAGGAAGTGAGGTGAGGCAGCCGGGCCGACGGGTACAGCGGCGCGAGGGGCGGGGCGGGAGCCTCCCGGCTACTGGCCGCGGATCCTGCGGCCCGCCTCGGTGGCGGGGTAGAGGATCGCGTCGGCGACCCGGCCGCCCGAGTCCTTGACGCCGCCGCTGAAGTTGAGGCGCCCGGTGGCACCGGCCTTGGCGGCCACGCCGTCCCAGTAGCAAGCCTCTCGGTCCCACTGGATGCCGGCGAGGAGCCGGTGCAGGTCGTCGGCGCCGAGTGCGTTCATCGGGTCGGCCCACGGGGTGGTCTGATGCACGGCGATGCCGAGGCCCGCGAGCACGGCCGGTGCGGTGAGGGCACTGCGCGAGGCGAAGTGCGGGAAGTGGTCGGAGATCAGCCGGGCCAGCGTCGGGACGACGCTGCCCTCCACCTGCCCGGCGTTCGTCCCGGCGGGGAGCTCGTCCTCGTGGACGGTCTCCGCCGAGCGGGACAACCCGGCGCGCCCGTAGATCGCGGTGATGACGAGGGCGCGCAGCGCGGAGAGGGTGATGACCTCCGAGTCGGTCTTGCCGACCTGCCGCTTGCTGACGTTGACGAGCTTGGTGAACGGTACGAGCCTGCCGTCCACGTCGACCTTCACGGCATCGGCGACACGGTGCGCCAGCCGGGTCGCGAAGTCCCGCTGGTCCATCGACATGGCCAGGTTCTTGGCGACGACGACGCCCTGCACATTGCGGTCGTAGAAGATCTGCCGCGCGTCGGCGACGGACAGGTCCACGTACAGCTCGAAGGGGATGCGCACCTGGGCGAGTTCGGCGTACGTGAGCCCGTAGCGCTCCGGGTCGTCGGAGAGCTCGTGCCAGGCCGTCGTCTGCGTCTCGCCGTCGATGGCGACGACGCAGGTGCCGGGCGTGATGGTCAGGGTTCGCAGTCCGGTGCCCGGCAGCAGCTCGTCGCTGAGGGCGGCGAGCGGTCCGGCGTGCCAGAAGGTGATCGGCGGCGTGGACCAGCCGGCGCCCAGCTCTCCGTTCACACCGTCGGCGATGTACTCGGCGTACGAGCCGACGTTCTTCCCCTTCTGCGTCGACTTCAGGGCCCGCTGCACGAGTCCCCGCAGCTCGGCATGCCGCCGGACGGCGCCGGACGCGGCCTTGAGCGTCTTGGCGTCCTCCTCACGGCGGGGCGAGGGCACGAGCTGGACGAGCGTCGGCACGGACATGGTCCCGATCACGGCGTCCGCACGGAACGGCATGACGGTGAGCTGGATTCCTTCCACCACCGTGGTCGGCAGAGTGATGCGCATGGTGGGTCCCCCCTCGGGATCGGATGAGCGGCGCATGCCTCGGCGCCGCGCCCCTGGATGGTGGCAGCAAGGACCCCACAGGCTCACGCCTTGGCGAGTGCTGCCACCCGGAAGCTCAACCAGATAAGCATCATCATGAAAGCACTGTCAAACGTCTTGACGGATTTGACGGCCGCTGTAGGGTGTTTACTGTCCACTCCGGAGAGGTCCAGGAACCCCATGCCCCAGCCATCAGCCCAGGTGACCGCTGCCGAGATCTCCCGCATCGCGGGTGTCACGCGTGCCACCGTCAGCAACTGGCGCCGTCGGCACGAAGACTTCCCGGCCCCGTCCGGGGGTACTGAAACCAGTCCGCTCTACGACCTGGAGGCGGTGCGGGGATGGCTGGAGACGCGCGGGCAGTCGTCCGCCGCCACACCGTCCGAGGAGCTGCGTACGGTGCTGCGGCTCCACGGGCCGGGAACCGGGGTCGCGGCACGCCTGTTTCCGCTCGTACTCGCGGCTTCACGGCGCAGCGCGGACGAGCTCACCGCTCTTGACGCGCTGCCGGACTCCGACGTCCTCGCCCAGGCCGACAGCGCCGCGGCGGAGCTGGCCGGCTCGGTTCCCGAGGCGGACGCCGTTCAATTCCGCGCTGACGACGTCAGCGCTCTCCGCGCCTTGTTCCGCTGCGTACGTGACGACGGCGCCCAGACCACTCTCGACGTCCTCGCCGAACGCGAACTGGACGACACCGCCTCCAGCGGTACGTACCAGACACCTGTGGGGCTCGCGGACCTCATGGCACACCTTCTGCCGGCCCGCACGGTACGAGTCCTCGATCCGGCGTGCGGCAGCGGCAGTCTCCTCGCGGCAGCGGCCCGACGGGGCGCGACCGAGCTGTACGGCCAGGACTCGCTGCCTGTACAGGCCCAGCGCAGCGCCGTACGCCTACAGCTGTCGGCGCCGGATGCGCAGGTCACCGTACGCACGGGAGACACCCTGCGCGCCGACGCCTTCTCGGAGTTGAGGATCGGCGGCCTGCTCTGCAATCCGCCGTACGGCGACCGCGACTGGGGGCACGAGGAGCTCGCGTACGACCAGCGGTGGGCCTACGGTGTGCCGCCGCGGATCGAATCGGAGCTGGCCTGGACGCAGCACGCGCTGGCGCATCTGGAGCCCGGCGGATACGCGGTGATGGTGCTTCCGCCGGCCACCGCCGCCCGTGCCTCGGGCCGCCGTATCCGCGCCGAACTCGTACGCAGCGGTGCGCTGCGCGCCGTCGTCGGCCTTCCCGTCGGCGCCTCCGCGCCCCTGCACATCGGCCTGCACCTGTGGGTCCTCCAGCGCCCCGAGCCGGGGGAAACCGACAGCAAGTCCGTACTGTTCGTGGACGCGAGCGGAGACCAGCGCGAAGGCCCGCCGAACTCACCGCGCGACACGAACTCCCGGCTGCGGAACCGCCGCACGGGCGTGGACTGGAGCACGCTGGCCGACGAGATCCTCAGCCACTGGACCGCGTACACGGACGACCCGGGATCCTTCACCGACGTACCCGGTGTGGCGCGTGCCGTACAAACCATTGACCTGGTCGACGAACACGTCGACCTGACGCCCGCCCGACGGGTGCGTGCCGCGTCGGCCAACATCGATCCGGCGGAGGTGGCACAGCACGCGGCAGAACGGCGCGAACTCCTTGCCGAGTCCCTCAACGCCCTTGAGAGCGCGGCGGGTTACGGACCGTGGACGGCGGCCACGGAGTCCTCGCAGGTGTGGCGCACTGCCACCGTCTCCGACCTTGCCCGAGGCGGCGCGCTCTCCTTGCTGCGGGCGGCGGTCCCTGTCGGCCGGGGCGACTCGCGAAGCGGTGGCCCGGAGCGGGGCGGCGGCACGGAACGCCCGGTCCTCACCGCGTCCGACATCGGCAGCGGCGCACAGCCATCGGGCACGGCGGAGGACCTGCGTACCGATGCGGCGAACACCGTCCGCGCAGGCGATGTTCTCGTACGGGGCATCGCCGGCGGCAGCGGCGTCATGGCCCGCGTCGCGGACGAGGCGGATGCCGAAGCCCTGCTGGGCCACCACGTTCACCTGCTGCGGCCGGACCCGGCACGGCTCGACCCGTGGTTCCTGGCTGGCTTCCTCGGTGCCGAGGACAACATCGCCGGAGCGTCCACGGGCAGCACCATCGTGAATGTCTCGCCGGGCAGGCTGCGGGTACCGCTCCTGCCGCTGGAGGAGCAGCGTCGGTACGGGGCAGCGTTCCGCCGCGCGTACGAACTGCGTACCGCCGCCCGCCGGACGGCCGAGCTGGCCGAGGAGACAGCGCAGGCGTTGCTCACCGGCCTGACCGCCGGCGCGCTACTCCCTCCGTCCGAGGGCCCGTCGGCCTGAACGGCAACCACCGCCTTCACACATCCACCACACTGGATCCCAGCCGCCATCAGCCGGGCGGGTCCATCGAAGGGAACGCGTTGAACAGCAGTAAGCACACGGAGCTGGCGAACCACGCCTGGACCGTCGCCGACCTCCTGCGCGGGGACTACAAACAGTCCGACTACGGAAAGGTCATCCTGCCGTTCACCGTGCTGCGCCGCCTGGAGTGCGTTCTGGAGCCGACGCGCGAGAAGGTCGTCGATGTCGTCGCCGAGCTCGAAGGCCAGGACATCGACAAGGGACGCTTCCTGCGCCGGGCATCGGGCCACACCTTCTACAACACGACGTCCCTCACGTTGAAGAAGATCGCCCACGACCCGCAGAACGCGGCGAAGAACCTCCAGATCTACGTCGCGGGCTTCTCCGACAACGCCCGCGAGGTCCTGGAGAAGTACGAGTTCAACCAGCAGATCAAGAAGCTGGACTCGGCGAAGCTGCTGTACGACGTCATCGGCCGGTTCACCGACCTGGACCTGCGCCCCGAGATCGTGCCCAACCACAACATGGGTTATATCTTCGAGGAGTTGATCCGCCGGTTCGCCGAGCAGTCGAACGAGACCGCGGGTGAACACTTCACCCCGCGCGAGGTCATCAAGCTGATGGTCAACCTCCTCGTCGCGCCGGATGCGGACGCGCTGACCCTGCCCGGCTCGGTACGCACGGTGATGGACCCGGCCTGCGGCACGGGCGGCATGCTCAGTGCGGCCGACGACCACATCAAGTCGCTGAACCCGAAGGCCCGGGTGAAGGTGTACGGGCAGGAGCTCAACCCCGAGTCGTGGGCCATCTGCCGTTCCGACCTCATGATCAAGGGCCAGGACCCGGAGAACATCGCCTTCGGCAACTCCTTCTCCGACGACGGCCACGCGCGGGAGAAGTTCGACTATCTTCTCGCCAACCCGCCGTTCGGCGTGGACTGGAAGAAGGTCAAGGACGACGTCGAGGCGGAGTACGCGACGCTGGGTGACTCCGGCCGCTTCGGTGCGGGCCTGCCGCGCATCAACGACGGCTCGCTCCTCTTCCTCCAGCACATGCTCGCGAAGATGAAGCCGGTGGATGTGAACGGTGGGGGCGGCTCGCGCGTCGCCATCGTCTTCAACGGCTCGCCCTTGTTTACGGGTGCTGCTGAGTCCGGCGAGTCCAACATCCGCCGGTGGATCCTGGAGAACGACTGGCTGGAGGCGATCGTCGCCCTCCCGGACCAGCTCTTCTACAACACCGGCATCTCGACTTACTTCTGGATCCTGACGAACAGGAAGTCGACCGACCACAAGGGCAAGGTCGTCCTGCTGGATGCGCGTGATTATTGGTTGAAGATGCGGAAGTCGCTGGGTGACAAGCGCAAGGAGCTGGGCGACGGAAGCGGCAACCGCCCGAACCACATCGGCGAGATCACGAAGCTGTACGGGGAGGCGCTGCACGTAGCCGCTGACCCGGAGCATGCGGAGCACGGCAAGGTGAAGGTCTTCAAGAACGAGGACTTCGGCTACCACCGCATCACGGTGGAACGCCCGCTGAAGCTGCGGTTCGAGCTGACGGACGAGACCCTGGCGGCGCTGATTGCGTCCAAGCCGGTCCAGAAGTGGGCGGAGGAGCGGGCGCTTCCGCTCCACCCGGAGCTGGCCGCGGTGGTCAAGGCCCGCCGCAAGCTGACGGACGAGGAGGCGGCGCAGGTCCAGGAACTGGTGGACGCTGAGGCGGCGCTCTTCGCGGACGCGTTGCGCCGGCTGTTCGGTTCGACGTGGCCGACGAAATCGGAGGCGACGGTCGCACTCAAGGGTGCGGTGGTGGACGCCGGCCTGCTGTGGCCGACGAGCGCGCCGTTCGCGAAGGCGGTCAGGGACACGGTCGGGGTCCGCGACCCCGAGGGCGAGATCCAGAGGCTCAAGGGCGGCGCCCCGGAACCGGACACGGAACTGCGCGACTACGAGAACGTCCCGCTGGACGAGGACGTGGAGGACTACCTCAAGCGCGAGGTACTGCCGCACGTCCCCGACGCGTGGATCGACCACACGAAGACGAAGGTCGGCTACGAGATCCCGTTCACCCGCCACTTCTACGTGTACGAGCCGCCGAGGCCACTGGCGGAGATCGACGCGGAGTTGAAGTCGCTTGAAGCGGAGATCCAGGCGCTGCTGGGCGAGGTGACGGAATGACGTTCACTGCTGACCGTTGGATCCCCAGCGCGCCACCTCATTGGACGCGCGGACGCATCAAGAACCTCATTTCTTCGGCAGCAAACGGCACTTGGGGTAATGAACCTGCCGGAGACAAGAACGACGTCCGGTGCATCCGCGCTGCGGACTTCGAACGTGTTGGACGGCGAGCAAAGGTTGATAGTGCACCCTTGCGGAACATCGATGCATCGTCGCTACGACAGCATCGACTGCAGCCCGGGGACCTGATTCTAGAGAAGTCAGGAGGAGGCGAAAAGCAACCTGTTGGCATGGCCGTCCTATTCGAAGGCCATGAGGCGGCAGTGTGCTCCAACTTCTGTGCACGCGTCACTCCGGCTCCAGGAGTCGACTCGCGCTTCCTCACGTACGTGTTCTCTGCCGCCTACGGGCAAGGGCTAACACAGAGTGCCATCAAGCAGACCACTGGTATCCAGAACCTTGACGCTGCGGCACTTCTCTCCTCGAATTGGGCATACCCGAGCCTGGAGGAGCAGCGCCGCATCGCCGACTTTCTCGACACCGAGACCACCCGCATCGACAGGCTGGTGAGTGCGAGACGCTCACAGATGGCCTTGTTCGATGAACGCTTGGACTCCATCCGTGACCAGTTTTTCGGCAGTTCTGCGGCGCCTGCGGTGTCTAGACCGCTCATGCATCTCACCAACCCGTACCGGCCCATCGTCTACGGCATCGTGCAGGCGGGACCTGAGGTGTCCGGCGGCGTTCCATACATCAAGACCGGGGATCTAGGTAACCTGCGACCCGAGTTGCTCAGTCGGACGAGTCCTCAGATCCACGCCCAATTCCAGCGGGCTGCTGTCCATCCCGGCGACATCGTGATGGCCATGAGGGCGTCTATCGGCGCTGTTGCTGCCGTGCCCCCAGAGTTGCCCGAAGCAAACCTCACCCAAGGCACTGCAAGGATTGCACCTGCACAAGGTGTTGATGGGCGATGGCTGCTTCAGGCTCTCCAGACTCGGCAGGTCCGAGAGCAGTGCGCCTTGCGTGCAGTCGGTTCTACATTTCGCACACTCAACATCTGGGACCTTCGGCGTATCAACATCAACTCAGTACCCCCTGAGATGCAGGCATCAACGATCTCCAGGTTCGATTCCTATGCGACTACGCATGCTCGGATTCGGAATGGTTCACAACGCCAGGTAGAGCTGCTCACCGAGCGCCGCCGGGCGGTCATCATCGCCGCCGTAACCGGCCAGTTCGACGTATCCTCCGCCAGTGGGCAAGGAGTTGTCTCGCCATGACCACAGGCCCCACGCTTCGCTCCCACACCACCCCCTTCGTCACCCGCGTCCGCGTCGAGAACGACAAGTTCATCGCCCACTGCGACGTGCCCCTCGGCCTGCTCACCGGCCTCGCCGGGTACAACGCGGCCGGGAAGTCCAACTTCCTCGATGCCCTTCGCTTCGTGCGCGACGCGGTCGACAGCGGTCCGCGCGATGCCGTGGCGCCATGGCTTACACCAACTCACCCTCCGTCGACAAGTTCTGCCGAGACGTCGCCTAACTTCTGACCGGGAAACGGAGAGCATAGTCATGGCCGTTCACCACGAGTCCGCCTTCGGTGACGCCATAGTCGCCGCGATGAGCGAGCGCGGCTGGCGCGAGGCGAAGCCTCAGGACTATCAGGCTGAACTCGGCCTGGACACGAACGAGTTGTTCACCTTCATCGACGAGACCCAGATCGACGAGTGGAACGACCTCGTCGACACCTACTACCACCGTGACCCGAACGACGCCCAGCGCGGTTTCGCCAAGCGGCTCGGCCAGGCGCTCGCTGATCCCAAGCGCGGCGTCATCGACGTGCTGCGCAACGGGGTCAAAGACCAAGGCGTCCTGATCCGCGTCGCGTACTTCAAGCCGAACCTCGTCGCGGACGACTCCGTGCTCCACGGCTACCGGGCCAACCGGCTCACCGTCGTACGAGAGCTGAAGTACGCGACCAAGCAGGCCGGCCGCGACAACCGGCTCGACCTCACACTGTTCCTGAACGGAATCCCGCTCGCCACTGCTGAGTTGAAGAACCCGCTGACCCGGCAGGGCGTGGAAGAGGCCAAGGCGCAGTACCGCACGGACCGCGAACCCACCGAGCTGATCTTCCAGCACCGTGTGGTCGCGAACTTCGCGGTCGACCCGGACCTGGTCTTCGTCACCACGCGGCTGCGCGGCGACAAGACCCACTTCCTCCCCTTCAACACCGGCTCCGAAGGCCCCGGCCAGGCGGGCGGTGCGGGAAATCCGCCGCCGAGCGCGCCGGGCGCGTACTCCACCTCGTACCTGTGGGAGCAGGTATGGCAGCGGGACAACTGGCTCGACCTGCTGCACCGGTTCGTGCACATCCACAAGGAGAAGACTCCGGGCGGCGGCAGCACCAAGAAGACGATCTTCCCCCGCTACCAGCAGTGGGACGCCGTCAAGAAGCTCACCGCTCATGCCGCCGCGTACGGCGCCGGGCACAACTACCTGGTCATGGCCTCGGCCGGCTCGGGCAAGTCGAACACCATCGGCTGGCTCGCCCACCGTCTCAGCGATCTGCACACGCCCACCGATCCGCGCGAGCTGGCCACTGAGGCACTCACGGCCGGCGTACGGCCGGGGGTGCCGGTCTTCGACAAGGTCATCGTCATCACCGACCGCCGTAACCTCGACTCCCAGCTCCGCGAGACGATCGGCGGCTTCTCGCAGACCGAGGGCCTCGTCGTGAAGATCGACGAGCAGTACGGAGCGAAGGGTGCCCAGCTGGCGAAGGCGCTGTCGCGCGACACGGGCAAGATCGTCACGGTAACGCTGCACTCCTTCCCGGCGCTGCTTGATTACCTCAAGCGCAGTCCAACCGAGATCCAGGGCTCCAACTTCGCGATCATCGTGGACGAGGCGCACTCCTCACAGTCCGGCGGCGCCGCCACCGCCGTACGGGCCGCCCTCCGCGACCTCGGTCTGGACTCCGACTCCAACGACGCCGGCGCCACGGAAACGCAGGCCGAGGAGCCGAAGCTCAGCCTCGAAGAGCAGTTGGAGCGCGAGGCCAAGAACCGCTCCATGGCCGCGAACCTCTCATACTTCGCGTTCACCGCCACTCCCAAGGACAAAACCCTCCAGCTCTTCGGCACGCTCCAGGACGTCGATGGCGAGGCGAAGTACCGGCCGTTCCACACCTACTCCATGCGGCAGGCCATCGAGGAGGGCTTCATCCTCGACCCGCTGCGCAACTACGTCACGTATGAGACGTACTGGAAGCTCGTCAACAAGAACCCCGACGAGGTGGAGGTCGACCCGACCAAGGCGAACCCCCTGCTCGCCCGGTACGCGTTGATGCACGAGTACACCGTCGCCCAGCACGCGCAGGTGATCGTCGAGCACTTCGTCACGCACACCCGCGGCCGGCTCGGCGGGCGGACCAAGTCGATGGTGGTGACCGCCTCCCGGCAGTCCGCAGTGCAGATGGCCCGCGCGATCAAGAGCTACATCGAGGACCGCGATTACCACACCAAGTACCCGGACCTCGGCGTCCTTGTCGCCTTCTCTGGATCTCTCACCATCGACGGCGAGGAGACCACCGAGCCGAAGGAGAACGGCGGGATCGCAGAGAGCGCGCTGCCGAAGGCGTTCGCTTACACCCGCGCCGACGACAAGGCGACCCGCTCTGGCGGGAAAGGCCAGCAGGAGTACCGGATCCTGGTCGTCGCGGAGAAGTACCAGACCGGATTCGATCAGCCGCTCCTCACGACGATGTACGTCAACAAGACTCTGACCGGTATCGCAGCCGTGCAGACCCTGTCCCGACTCAACCGGACCGCTGAACGCAAGACCCAGGCGGACCTCGCGGTGCTGGACTTCGTCAACAAGGCGGAGGACGTCCAGGACGCCTTCCGCCCGTACTTCGAGGAGGCGATGACCCTCCCCTCCGACCCAAACCTCCTCTACCAGGCGCAGAGCCGGGTCATGTCCGCGCCGATCCTTACTGCCAAGGACATGGACGAGTTCGCCACGGCATACTTCGGCGCGCAGGAGAAGGCGGCCGGCTCGCAGGCCAAATGGGAGAAGCTGCACGCCGACCTGTACCGACTGCTCTCCCCCGCCGTCGCCCGCTTCACTGCCCTACAGGAGAGCGAAGACGAGGACGACCAGCAGACCGCCGAGGACTTCCGCGCCGACCTCAACGACTACGTCCGCAAGTACGGCTTCCTCGCGCAGATCGTCCCCTATCAGGACGCCGAGCTTGAGCGGCTGCACCTGTACGGCCGCCACCTCCTCAACCGGCTGCCTCGCAGCGCGGACGGCGGCGTCGACATAGGCGAGGTCGACCTCAGCCACCTCCGCGTGGAGCAGACCGGCGAGCACGACGTCAGCCTTTCCCCCGAGGGTCCGACCACGATGCCGGGCTTCGGTGACGGATCGGGCGGGGCAAAGGAGCCGGAGAAGTCTCTGCTGTCCGAGCTGATCGACAAGTTCAATAACAAGTTCGGCACCGACTTCACCGAACAAGACCTGCTGCCTGCCTTCAATGCGGCCATCGCCGACCGGGATGTGCGCGAGGTGGCACGCATCAACGACGAGGCGAACTTCGGCGAAGTCTTCGACGAGGTCTTCGCCAACAAGGTGGAGGAACACGTCGGCCTCATCACCGACCTCGGCAAGCGCTACTTCGCTCCGGACAAGGGCTTCCAGTCCTCCCTCAACCGCAGCGCACGCCGCGCGGCGTGGCGGATGATCCGCCGCGAAGAGGGCGTGGACGACGCGGCGTGACGGCCGACGGCCCGTATGGACGCGTGGGGGCCTGCCGCCGGCGGAGGCGGCAGGCCCCACGGGGTCGCGTACGGCTCAGGCCGGACGGCCGGCGGCCAGCCCCACGAACCCGGCCCACGCGTGGGGGGTGACGGTCAGGACCGGTCCAGCGGTGATCTTAGAGTCCCGGACACACACGATTCCCTCAGCCTCGGCGACCTCTACGCACTCACCGCCCCCGCCACTGCTGTAGCTGCTCTTGAACCATGCCGATTCCGGCACCATGGGTACGAAGCGCTGAACGGTCATCTCTCTCCCAGCAGTTTCTCAATGAAGGCCAGGGACTCACTTGGGGTGAGCGCCTGTGATCGCAGGATGTTATAGCGCGACTCAAGTTCGCGAACCTTCTGGTGGGCTGTGTAAAGGCGACTGTCGTCCTGAACCTCGGTGTACGCGATGCGTTGTCCCGTAGCAGTGTCGATCAGATTGAACGGCCCGCCGAGCCCCGCGTGATCCTCCCGATCGGTAGGCATCACCTGGATCTCGATGTTCCGGTTCTGTCCGACGAGAAGAAACTGCTCCAGCTGACCACGCAGAGCCGAACTCCCGCCGATCGGCTTGCGAAGGACTACCTCCTCGATGATGAAGCTCAGCAGCGGCGCGGGCCGTCGCGTGAGGATCTCTTGACGGGCGAGGCGCGCCTCCAGTCGCTGCTCGATCACCGCATCGTCCAGCAGTGGACGCTGCATCCGGAACACGGCACGCGCATACTCCTCCGTCTGCAACAGCCCCGGCGCCGCAAGTGCCGCGTACACACACAGCGCTACCGCTCCCGCCTCCAACCGCGCCATATCCCGGAAGAACGCCGGGTACTGCGCCCGCCCCACTTCCTCCTTCAGCGCCTTGAGGACACCACCCGCATCCAGCACCTCGTCAGCCCGGTCGATGAACCTCGGCGGCGGGATACGCCGGCCCTGCTCGAACGACGCGACCGACTGCCCCGCGTAGCCCACGCGCTTGCCGAACTCGGGCCGCTCCAGCCCCGCTCTGACCCGCAGCAGCTTCAACTGCCTCCCGAACGCGGTCACCACGCCCGATCCCGGTTCGTCCTCCGGCCGGGGCCCGCCGTCATCGCGTACGCCCAACTCGCCCTGTTCAACCTGCTCCATCGGTTCCGAAGAGTCCATCGGCCCCGCCTCCCGACCCGTGCCTCGTACACACCGCACGCCGTCGCGTACAACCAGCACCCGACTGCGCGTCACCACTGGTCACGCTACGCCACCAACGGGAGCGTTGGAGCCATGACCAGTGAGACCGACTCCCCCACCCGCATCAGCCAACACATCGCCCCCACGCACCACTTCGCCATGCGGTTCAGCTCCACCCCGCGCGGCGCCCGGCTCGCCCGACGCCTCGTCGGGCAGCGGCTCGACGCCTGGGGCATCCCGTACGACAGCGACGCGCACGACGCCCTCACGCTGATCGTCGCCGAGCTCGCGGCCAACGCCGTCCAGCACGGCCGGGTCCCCGGCCGCGACTTCCACCTCGCGCTCGCACTCACCCTCCCCCCGACCCCGGGCACCACGACCGTACGCGTTGAGGTCACCGACACCCGCAGCGAATGCGTCCCCGTCGTCCCCGCCCTCGCCGCGCCCTCCGACGACCGCGACACCGGCCGCGGGCTGCTCCTGGTGGAGTGCCTGGCCACTCGCTGGGACTGGCAGCCGCGCACGGACGGCCCCGGCAAGACGGTCTGGGCGGAGTACGTCCTGCCGACGAGCGGCTGAAGGGCTGAAGGCCCGACCGCTGGACGGACGATCAACACAGCGGCCACACTTGACCCCGTACCGTGACTGTTCATCACGCACAACGGGGGCAAGGTGCCGCAGCAGGTGATCTCTGGCCGCTACGAACTCCTGGAGCAGTTCAACGAGGGCGGCATGGGCGTCGTATGGCGCGGTTACGACGCCGTCCTCGACCGGCCCGTCGCCGTGAAGGTCATCCGGCAGGCGTCGATCACCTCCCCGCACCTGGCCGAGGAGTTCGCCAAGCGGTTCCGCCGCGAGGCCCGGATCACCGCGCGCATCCAGCACCCCGGCGTGCCGCAGGTGTACGACGCGGTCCTCGACGAGTCGTACGAGCGGCTGTTCCTGGTGATGGAGCTCGTCGACGGTATGTCGCTGTCCGCCTACCTCCACCCCGGCCATCCCCTGCCCATCAGCTGGGCGGCCGCCGTCGCCGCGCAGGTCGCGACCGTGCTGTCGTACGCGCACGAAGTGCCGGTGATCCACCGGGACCTCAAGCCGGGGAACATCCTGGTGGCCCGTGACGGCACGGTGAAGGTCCTCGACTTCGGCATCGCGGCAATCCTGCGCACCGACGTCACCAAGCTGACCGCGACCGGAAGCCCCGTCGGCACGTACCAGTACATGTCGCCCGAGCAGGTCCGGGGCGGGCGCATCACCCCGCAGACCGACCTGTACGCGCTGGGCTGCGTGCTGCACGAACTTCTCAGCGGGCGAGTCGTGTTCACGGCGGAGAGCGAGTACCTGCTGATGTTCCAGCACGTCAACGCCGCCCCCACCCCGCTGCGGCAGCTGCGGCCCGACGTCCCCGCGGCTCTGGAGGAGCTGGTGCTGCACCTGCTGCGCAAGGCCCCCGAGCAGCGGCCCGCCGACACGCAGGAGGTGTACGAGCGGCTGCTGCCGTTCCTGCCGCCACCCGGCCAGGAGCCCACCGCGGCTGAGGCCGGACCGGCCGGCGTACCCGACCCGACGGGCCTGTTCCGCCACCCGTACGCACCCCGCGCCCGCACCCGGGCGCCGGCGGCGGGGAGTCCGGCGCCCGCCGGCCCCGCCCCGCAGGCCCCGCCGGTACCTGTCCCCGCCCAGCTGCGCCAGGACATCAAGGAGGCGTACGACCATTCCGGCGCCCTGCTGGAAGAGGAACGCTTCGCGCAGGCCGCCGAGGTGCTCAGCGAGGTCATCGCACCCGCCGCACTCGCCCTCGGCTCCGAGAGCAAGCCGGTTCTGGCACTGCGCCGCCAGCGCGCCGCGATCCGTCTCCTCGGTGGCGACTACCGGGCCGCCCTGCCCGAGTTCGACAGCCTCGCCGACGCGTACGCCCGTATCACCGGCCCCACCGGTGAGCAGGCCCGGGCCTGCCGCGCGCAGGCCGCCCGCTGCCGCGCCGAACTGGGCCAGGTCACCGATGCGCTCGCCACGCTCCAGGACGTACTGAACGTCGTACGGACCCTCGACAGCGACGTCAGCGAGGAGGCCGTCGAGCTGCGGCACAACATCGGGATGCTGCTGCTCGCCCAGGGGCGGGCCGCCGAAGCCCGGCAGGTCCTCGAACCACTCCACCAGGACATGTGCGTGCTCATCGGCCCCGAGGACGAGATGAGCGTCGAGATCGCCGAGGCACTCGCCGTGATCCGCCTCGGCCTCGACGGCGACGGCACCGGCGCCGACCCCGACGCCGGATGAGCGACGCGTACACCGCGTACAGCCTGAACTCCCAGGACGCACGCAGCACGTACACGTACCCAGCACGTACCCAGAACGGAACACCATGCCGCACCTCGCCTTCGACATCGGCTTCTGCGCCCAGCTCGGCAAACTCCAAGGCACCGTCAAGCAGGGGGTCTTCGACGCCTGGGAGAAGTTCGAGCGCCTCACCCTGGACCAGCTCTTCAAGGACCAGGGTCTGAAGCTGGAGTCGCTGAAGCAGGCCAAGGATCCGCACATCCGCACCATCCGCATCGCCCAGGGCACCCGCGGCGTCGTCCTCGCCCCGGACCGTGGTGACACCTTCGTCCTGCTGCGGGTGATGCCCCACGACAAGGCCATCGCCTGGGCGATCAAGCAGAAGGCCAGCATCAACGCGGTCACCCGCGCCGTCGAGATCCGCGACATCGCGATGCTCGACGAGCTCACCCCCGCCTACGAGCGGATCGCCGCCGCACCCGACCGGCGGCTCTTCTCCAAGATCTCCGACGGCGACCTGACCGCCCTCGGCATCGACGGGACCACGCTTCGCCAGGTCCGCGCCCTCACCAGCAAGGAACAGCTGGAGGTCTTCGCGCCCTACTTCCCGCAGGACCAGCGTGAGGTGCTGGAGTACCTCGCCGAGGGCTTCAGCGTGGAGGAGGTCTGGCGCGACCTGGTGTCCGTCAATCTCCCCAGCGCCTCGGCCGATCCGGTGGACACGAGCGATTACGCGACCGCCATCGGGCACACCCGCACCCGTATCGCCCTCATCACCGCCTCCGACGAACTGCGCGAGATCCTCGACAAGCCGTTCGCCGCCTGGCGGGTCTTCCTGCACCCCTCCCAGCACAAGGTGGCCTACCGGGCCAGCTACTCCGGACCGGCACAGGTCACCGGCGGACCGGGCACAGGTAAGACCGTCGTCGCCCTGCACCGCGTACGGCACCTGCTGACGTTCCTGCGCGACGGCGAGCGCATCCTGCTGACCACGTACACCAACGCTCTCGTCGCCGCGCTGCGCAGCGGGCTCGCCGCCCTCGTCGAGGACGAGGAGCTGCGCGACCGCGTGGACATCACCACCGTCGACGCCCTGGCCAGCCGGGTCGTCCCCACGTCACGCCGTCCGCTGCGGGGCGGCGAGGAGGAGGCCCGCTGGGAGCAGGCCGCGCGGGCCACCGGCTGCACCGGCACCGCGCAGTTCCTTGCCCAGGAGTACAAGCACGTCATCCTCGCCCAGAACCTGCGGAGTCCGGAGGAGTACGTGGCCGCCGACCGGCGTGGGCGAGGCAGCCGCCTGCCTGCTGCCGAACGCCCTCTGGTGTGGCGTACGGTCCAGGAGTTCTCCGACCGGGTCGCCGCGGACGGCCTGCGCACATACCTGGGAACGTGCGCGGAGGCCGCCGACCTGCTCGAAGCGCACGCGCCGCTGTTCCGGCACATCGTCGTCGACGAGGCCCAGGACCTGCACCCCGCCCAGTGGCGGCTCCTGCGGGCAGCGGTCCCCGCGCGCCCGGACGACCTGTTCATCGCCGGCGACCCGCACCAGCGGATCTACGATTCGAAGGTGTCGCTGAAGGCACTCGGCATCAAGGTCGCGGGCCGCTCGACGAAAATGCGGAAGAACTATCGCAGCACGCACGAGATCCTCAGCTGGTCCACCGCCCTGCTCGTCGGCCGTCCCGTCGCACAGCTGGAGGACGACGGCCGCGACGAGACGCTGCTCGGCTACCGCTCGGCCCTGCACGGCAACGGACCGACCGTGCACGCGGCGGCTTCGGAGGAGGCGGAGGCCGACGCACTGGTCTCCCAGGTGCGCGCCTGGATCGACGGCGGCGTCGCCCCTGGGGAGATCGGCGTCAGCACCCGCTTCAACAAGACCTGCGCCAGGGCCGTTGAGCGTCTGAAGGGTGCGGGCATTCCGGCCGCGCCTCTCCGGGCGGACGCCGCCTCGGAGCAGACGACGGTCGTGCGCGTCGGGACCATGCACTCGTTCAAGGGGCTGGAGTTCCGGTGCGTCGCCGTCGTGGGCGTCAACGACGGGGCGCTTCCGTACTCTCGCGCGGTCACCCCCGTCGACGTGGACCGGCTCCAGCACGAGACGGACCTGATGTCCGAACGCTGTCTGCTCTTCGTCGCCTGCACTCGGGCGCGGGACAGTCTGTACGTCTCGTGGTCGGGGCAGCCGAGCCGGTTCCTGATGGAGGCGGGCGCCACGGCCTGAACGCTCAGCGGCTCCCGCCTACGACAGGCCACCTCCGTCGCCACCCTGCCGGTCGACGGCGAGGGCGTTCGAGGGCCGCTCATCGTCGCCGCTTGCCGCCCCTGCCCTCGCCCTTGCGTCCACCTCTCCGGTGAATGCGACCGACCTGGGCGGCGGGCCGCCGGGCGAACTGATCGGCCACGTCCTTCAGATCGCCCATCCCCACCCGGTCGGGGTGGCCGGAGGCCAGGGCCGCGGCCAGGGTCTCGTGGGCGGGGACGCGTTGACCGCTCAGCGTCTCCAGGACGCCGTCCGGTCCGGCCGTTTCCAGGAGCTGGAGCAGGCTCTCCGCGACCATGAGGCGGCTCTCCGGCTCGGTGAGGTCATCGGCGTCGAGGATCTCGCGCCGGACCAGGACGCTGATCGCGGTGGGCCCGAGCAGCGGGTCGCCGCGCAGGCCCCGCGTCACGGTATCGCCGTCGGGGTGCGCCTCGGCGAGCACAGTCAGCATTGCTTCGGTACGGGTACGGAAGGGGCAGGCACGCATCGCGTCGGTCAGCCGTTCCAGCGCCACGGCCGGGCTCGGCCGAGCGGTGATCCAGGCGGCGAGTTCGGTGCGGGCGGAGTCCGGATCGTAGTGGTCGGCGAGGACGCCAAGGAGTCCGGCGGCCGGGGCGTGGACGAGTTCGCCGATGAGCGGTGCGTCGCGGCCCTCGGCGAGCAGCCGGCGCCGTACCGAGTCGTGACCGAGTGCGGTGAGCCGGATCAACTCCACCGGTCCATCGGTGAGTTCCGTCTGCTGGGCACGGGTACCGGCGCGGGACTCGGCGTCGGGGCCCCGCAGTCCGGCGACCGTGCCGAAGAGCTCCGCGAGCTCGGGTGGCAGTGCGGCGGGCGGCAGCTCCGGCTCCACGCTCAGCGGTGCCTCGGCGAACACCGGGTCGGCCATCCCCTCGTACCGCTCGATAGCCCCCAGGTCCTCAAGGGCGTCGAGCACCAGGCGCAGATCCCGGTCGGCGGCTTCGAGCAGTATTCCTGACCCGTTGCCGTATCCGAGATGGATCGAGTCCCGCAGCCGCGGCCAGGGCATGGCGTACGGCAGGCTGTAGAGGGTGTTGAGGATGTCGGGCACCACCTGCTCGAAGGTGTCGCTGACCATCGAGGGGAAGTGCCATCCGCTGCGGGGGGCGACCAGCGGACCGCGGAGGTCGGTGAAGGTCTCGAAGGCGCGCCGCCAGAGTGCGAGTGGGTCTTCGAGGAGGGGCCGCGCCTTGGCGACTGCGTACATCCGTCCCTTGACGATCCGTACGATCCGGGCCTTCTTCGCCCACTCGACCGCGAGCCCGAGCCGCGGCAGTTGCGCCGACGAGCGGACTCCTTCCACGTGGTCGCCGGTGCCCAGCTCGGCCACGAGCGCCCGCGCGTCCGCGATCCGCAGCGTGCCGGTCGCGGTGACCGGCCTGCGTTCGCTGCCCGCCCACGCGCTGATCCCGCGCAGCCACGCCAGCACTGCCGACTGCTCGGCGAGCACGCGCAACTCGCCCTCCGCGGGCAGGGCGACCGGCAACTGCGGCTCTGCGCGCTCCCTTGCTCCCGGTCCGTGCGCGAGGTGGCCGGCCATCACCTGGTCCAGCACCTCTTCGTCGTACGCGACCTCCCCGCTCCGGACCCGCTCCATGAAGCCCTGCAAGGCCTCCGGGTCGTGCACGTCCGTGCCCTGCTCGGCGGCCATGGTCACCCAGAACTTCGACGGGCCCCAGCGGGTCCGGTCGGCCATGGCGGGCCCGTACTGGGGTGTCACGGCCTCGATCGCCGAGAGGTTTTCCGCGAGCGTGGCCCCACGCGGGTCGGCGAGCCCCATCGCGTCGAGGTAGCGCAGCAGGAGGGCGAGCGTGCCGGGCATGTCCCCGGGCTCGTCCCCCGGCAGCAGGGTGACCGTCCGCGGCAGCCAGTCCAGCAGAAAACCTTCGACGTGCCGGGGCTCCCAGAGCCCGAGCCGCCCGTCGCGCGTACCGCGCTGCCGGTAGTCGAGCGCCGCCTCGACGCCGAAGCCGTCCACGCGGTCACCGCGCTCGTCCGCCCACCGCCCCATCCGATGGATGAGGAGCCCGCACGTGGCCTCGAACTCGTCGGTCTCCTCGGGCGCGAAATACAACCGCATCACTCGGGTCCTGCCTGTCGCACGGTCATCACCGAGCAGCACGCTACCGGGGGGCTGCCGGGCATGAAAAAAGCCCCACAAGGGGGCTTCTCTTCAACGTTCTGTGTGTCCGAGGGGGGACTTGAACCCCCACGCCCGATAAAGGGCACTAGCACCTCAAGCTAGCGCGTCTGCCATTCCGCCACCCGGACTAGGTGGCCGCCCGGTTTCCCGTGGCGACGTGCACAACAATACCAGGGGTTCGCGGCGCCCCTCACCTGCATATCCGGTGGTCAGTGGGGTGCGGTGGGCGGGTTCGGGGCTCGACTCGGGGTGTGGGATGCGCCTGCTCACCTTCTGTTGGTGACCGCTTACGTCGCGTGCAGGACGTACCTTCGCGTCGTGAGTGATCGCAGCCACCGCCCGCCCCGTCCGCTCTCGCCGCTGCGCGAGCATCTGCGGGACACCTTCTGGTTCGCGCCGACCGCCGGGCTCGTGAGCGTGTTCGTCCTGTGGTGGGCGGCTTCGGTCGTGGATACCGAGCTGATCGCGTACCTGCAGGGCGAGCGGGCCTACGACACGGTGGCGGATCTGATCACCTTCGCCGAGGACGCCAAGACGATCATGACCACGATCAGCTCGGCGATGATGACCTTCATCGGTGTCGTCTTCAGCATCTCGCTGGTGGCCGTGCAGATGGCGAGCGGGAATCTCACGCCCCGGGTGGTGCGGATCTTCGTACGGAGCCGGATCAGCAAGCTGACGCTGACCGTCTTTCTCGCCACGTTTCTGTTCTCGCTGATGGTGCTGACCTCGTTCCAGAGTGAGACCGACCCGCGCCGGGTGACCGAGGTGCCGCTGGTGCAGAGTCTGCTGACCCTGGCGCTGGTGGGACTCAGCCTGCTGCTGTTCATCGCGTACGTGTCGTCGACGCTGCGGCTGATGCAGATCGGGCCGGTCGCCGACCGGATCGCGCGGGAGTCGTTCCGGGTGCTCGGCAGGCAGCCGGCCCGGGTACCGGACCGGGCGCCGCTGCCGGCCGAGACCTCGCGGATCGCATATCAGGGGCGGGCCGGTGTGCTGCGGGACGTGAATGTCGCCCGGCTGGTGCGGGGCGCGCGGCGCAGGGGTGTCGTGCTGCGGCTGATTCCGCGGATCGGGGACTTCGTCGTGCCCGGGATGCCCATGCTGGCTGTGCACGGTGGGGACGCGCCCGCGCCGCGGTTCGGATTGAGGTTCGCGGTCTCGGTCGGGGTCGAGCGGACCTTTCACCAGGATCTCGGCTTCGGGCTGCGGCAGTTGTCCGACATCGCGCTGCGGGCACTGTCGCCCGCCGTCAACGACCCGACGACCGCCGTGCAGTGCCTGGACCGGATCGTGCAGTTCCTGGCGGCGGTGGCGGACAAGCCGCTCGGGGAGGTGCATCACCGGGACCGGGAGGGTGAGGTACGGCTGGTTCAGGGCGGTTCCGGGTGGGCCGATCTGGTGGATCTCGGGTTCGCCGAGATCCGGGAGTTCGCGGTTGGCAGTCCGCAGGTGTCGCGGCGGCTGCTCGCCGGGATCGATGACCTGTTGCTGCTCGCACCGGAGGAGAGGCGGGAGCCGCTGGTCCGGCACCGTACGCTCCTCGTCCAGGCCGTGGAGCGTACGGTGCCGGAGGCGGCCGACCGGGCGTTCGCCCTGTCCCCCGACCATCAGGGCATCGGCTGATCTAAGGGATTCCCACCGGTCAGCGGCGGGCGCGCAGGGCGGCGAGGTTGTCGTAGCCGGTCCGGGCGTAGTCGAGAGACTGGCCGGGGACGGTGGAGCTGGGCGCGTTGTCCTGCTCGACCATCGGGTTGTGGTAGTTCTTGGCGCCCACGCGCGAGAAGAACGTCCGGTAGTCGATGTCGCCCGTGCCGAACGGCACCATGTCGTAGCCGTTGCCGCTCTGCGTGTTGACCCTGCCGTCCTTGGCGTGGAACAGCGGATAGCGGGAATTGTGGCCGGCGACGAGGCCGGCAGGGTCGAAGACCGTCTCGCGCTGCGAGCCGTCGTGAGCGGTGTACGTGTGGAACTTGTACCGGGCCACGTGTGCCCAGAAGATGTCCATCTCCAGCCAGACACTCCGCGGGTCGGTCTTCTTGAGGAAGTACTCCAGCTTGCGGATGCCGGAGCTGCGGGTCGGGCGGCCCTGAGCGTCGAGCGGCCCCCCGTCGAGCAGGAAGCCGTAGGCCGTGTCGTGGTTGTGGGTGTACAGCTTGACACCCTCGCGGCGGGCGATCGCGCCGAGCGCGTTCCACTTGTCGGCAGCCACGTCCCAGTCGGACCGGTAGGAGCTGCCGGTGGGGTCGCCGCCGGTGCCCATGTGGTCCATGCCGAGGATGTTGGCGATCTCGAGGTGGCGCTTGAAGGTGTCGAGGTCGGGCGTGCTCAGTGGCCAGGACGACGGAATGAAGCCGTGGTTGCCCTGCGCCCGCAGCCCGTAGTCGTCCAGCCAGGAGCGCAGGAGCTTGGCGCCCTCCACGCTCTCCAGGTTCGCGCCACCGGGCGCGTTGGCGTGCTGGCGGTATCCGGCGAACTCCACCTGCCGGTAGCCGTAGCGCGAGAGCTCCCTGAAGACGTCGCGGAAGCCGGAGGGCAGAGTGGTGGAGAGCGGGTCGCGGCCCGTCGCGTCGCGGACGGTGTAGAGGATGATCCCGCGCCTGCGCGACGGAACGAGGACGGGGCCGCGGCCTCTGTCGTCCCTGTCGTCCCTCTCGTCCCTGCCGTCCTGGGCCAGGGCAGGTGAGGCGCCGAGGACCGGGGCGGCGATCGCCACGGACGCGGCGGCGGTGCAGGTGCTCAGAAAGCTGCGGCGGCTGACGCCGAGTGTGCGGCGCAGGCTCTCGTCGGTGACGGATTCGTCGTTGAACGCGGTCACGATGATCTCTTTTCAGGTGGGTGCGCGGATGCGGGCGGTCTGCTGCCTCAGCCAAGGCCGGCCAGACGAAGCAGCAGGGATTTCACCTCGGTGGCCGCGACGCGGCCGGTTAGGGCGTGGGGGGTGGAGCACAGGATGAGCGGACCGTCTTCGTCACGCTCGGGGAGGCGGCCGTGGCTGCCGCGAACAGGTGAGGGATCCAGGGGCACCACGGCCATGCGGTAGCGCATGCCGAGCTTCTTGCGGGCGAGCGCCGTGGCCGCCTTGACGCGTACGTACGGGTCGAGGGGGTCCAGGAACAGCTCGACGGGGTCGTAGCCGGGCTTGCGGTGGATCTCGACGAGCTGGGCGAAGTCGGGGGCGCGGGCGTCGTCGAGCCAGTAGTAGTACGTGAACCAGGCGTCCGGCTCGGCGAGGGCGACCAGCTCTCCGGAGCGGGGGTGGTCGAGGCCGTGTTCCTTCTTGCCCTCGTCGTCGAGGAGGCTCTCGATGCCCGCGAGGTCGTGGAGTGCGTCGCGGGTGGCGTCGAGATCCTCGGGGCGGCGTACGTACACGTGCGCGAGCTGGTGGTCGGCGACGGCGAACGCCCGGGAGGCCATGGGATCGAGGTACTCCATGCCGTCCTGGGTGTGTACCTCCAGGAGTCCGGCCCGGCGCAGTGCGCGGTTGATGTCGACGGGGCGGGAGACGCGGGTGATGCCGTACTCGGAGAGGGCGACGACGGTACGGCCCTCGGCTTCCGCGTCGTCCAGGAGGGGAGCGATCACGGCGTCCAGGTCGGCCGCCGCCCGGTGGGAGCGGGGGTCGTCGGGGCCGTAGCGCTGGAGGTCGTAGTCGAGATGCGGGAGGTAGCAGAGGGTCAGGTCGGGATGGCGGGTGGCGAGGATGTGGCGGGTCGCGTCCACGATCCAGCGGCTCGACACGAGGTCGGCGCCGGGTCCCCAGAAGTGGAACAGCGGGAACGTGCCGAACTTGTCGGTGAGTTCGTCGTGGAGTGCCGGCGGGCGGGTGTAGCAGTCGGGTTCCTTGCGTCCGTCGGCGTAGTAGACGGGGCGTGGGGTGACGGTGATGTCGGTGTCCGCGCCCATCGCGTACCACCAGCAGATGTTGGCGACCGTGTAGCCGGGGTGGGCGCGGCGGGCGGCGTCCCAGATCTTGTCGCCCTCGACCAGTCCGTTGTGCTGCCGCCAGAGCAGGACTTCGCCGAGGTCGCGGAAGTACCAGCCGTTGCCGACGATGCCGTGCTCCGCGGGGGTGGTACCGGTGAGGAAGGTGGACTGCGCGGCGCAGGTCACGGCGGGCAGGACGGTGGTGAGGGGGGCCTGTGAGCCGTGCGCGGCGAGGGCTGTGAGGCGGGGCATGTGGTCGAGCAGCTGGGGGGTGAGACCGACGACGTCCAGGACGAGGAGGGGGGTGGGGGTCGGGGTGGCGGGTGTCTGACCTTGGACGTCTCTCGTGGGAGTCGTGGGAGTCATGGGAGTTCCTTGAGGCCGAGGTCGGTCAGCAGGTCGCGGACGAGGGTGAGTTCGGCGGCGATGCCGTCGGCGAGCTGGGAGCGGTTACGGGGGCGCAGCTCGGCCGGGAGCGCCTGCCAGGTGTACGTCTCGACCTCGAGGTGGTGGGTGAGGGGCGCCGGGCCACCGACGAGGCGGGCCAGGGCGTCGTGGAGTACGGGGAGGGTGGAGGTGAGCGGCGGGGCGGGCGGGGCGTGCAGCGGGACGTGGAAGTGCGAGCGCCAGGGGGCACCCTCGGGCAGGGCGCCGCCGGCGAGGGCCTCGGGGAGGTCGTCGGTGCCGCGTAGTCCGGCGGCGGTGCGGGTGCGGGTCTGGTGCAGGAAGCGGGGCTCAGCGAAGGCGGCGAGCGCGTCGCGTACCTCGGGGAGGTGGGGGTGTTCCGCGTGCAGGGCGGCGGACAGCTGGGCCTTGGTGACGGTGACGCGGGCGGCGGCGAGCCCGTCGAGCGCGGTGGCGGGGTCCTCGAAGGAGGTGGCGAGGTGGCAGGTGTCGAGGCATACACCTATGCGGTTGCCTCCGGCGGTGCGGGTGCCCGCGGCGCGGACGCTCGCCGTGCGGACGCCCTGCGAGCCGACGCCCGCCGTGCCGTCGCCCGTGCGGCGGTCAGCCGCCGCGCGGACGCCGTCCGAGCCGTCGTGGGCGATGCCGTCGTCCGTCGCGCGGGCGGCGGTGTGGGGGCTCGCCGTTCGGGCGGACGTGCCGGTGTCGCTCGGTGCGGTCTCGGTCGCCAGGCGGGTGAGGGGGGTTATCGCTTCCGCTGTTGTTTCGATTGTGCAGCCCGGTTCCGGTTCCAGGCCGATGCGGACCGATTTGCCGGTCAGTTCCTCCAGGGCGTCGAGCCGTTCCGCGAGGGTGGCCAGGGCCTGGTGCGCGGTCTGGGCCGCCGCCGTGTCGAACGGCGTGCGCCAGGCGAGCGGCAGGGTGGAGATGGTGCCCTCGGTGACGTCGTCGGGCAGCAGGCCGGCCAGCAGCCGGGCCAGTCTCGTGGTGTGGGCGAGGCGCTCCGGGTCGGTCCAGTCCGGCTTGTAGACCCGGTACTTGACCTCCTCCGCGCCGAAGCCGTCGTACGGAAAGCCGTTGAGGGTGACCACCTCCAGACCGCGCCGGTCGAGCTCCGCGCGCAGGCCGCGCAGCGCCGCCGGATCGGTGTCCAGCGCCTCTGCGGCGTCCTTCGCCAGCCACAGCCCGATGCCGAGGCGGTCGCGGCCGAGCCGTTTGCGCACCGGCTCGCAGTGGTCGCGCAGCTGCGCGAGTACGCCGTCGAGGGTTTCGGCGGGGTGGACGTTGGTGCAGTACGCGAGGTGGACCGTGGAGCCGTCGGGGTGCCGGAAGCGCATGGCTCACGCCTCCCCGGGGGTGCCCCGGAGGATCGAGTTGCCCTCGTGGGTGGAGGTGGAGGCGGACGGGCGGTCCGCGAGGTCGAGCCGGAGCCGCCCGCTGAGGCCGTAGAAGGCGACCGGATTGCGCCACAGCACCTGGTCGACGTCGTCGTCCGAGAAGCCGGCCGCGAGCATCGCGTCACCGACCTTGCGGGTCTTCAGCGGGTCGCTCTTGCCCCAGTCCGCGGCCGAGTTGACCAGCACCCGGTGCGTGCCGTGGTCCTTGAGGACGGCCACCATGCGGTCCTCGTCCATCTTGGTGTCCGGGTAGACGGAGAAGCCGAGCCACGATCCGCTGTCGGCGGCCTCCTTCACCGTCGTCTCGTTGAGGTGGTCGAGCAGGACCCGGTCCGGCGGCAGGTCCGACTCCCGTACGACGTCGATGGTGCGGCGCAGCCCGGCGAGTTTGTCGCGGTGCGGGGTGTGGACGAGTGCGGGCAGGCCGTGGGACGCGGCGAGCTGGAGCTGGGTGGCGAGGGCGGCGTCCTCCGCCGGGGTCATCGAGTCGTAGCCGATCTCGCCGACGGCGACGACGTTGTCCTTGACGAGATACGGGGGCAGTTCGGTCAGGACGGGCGCGCAGCGGGGGTCGTTCGCCTCCTTGGGGTTGAGCGCGAGGGTGCAGTGGTGGGCTATGCCGTACTGGGCGGCGCGGAAGGGTTCCCAGCCGAGGAGGGCGTCGAAGTAGTCGTAGAAGCTGTCGGGCGAGGTCCGGGGCTGGCCGAGCCAGAAGGCGGGCTCGACGAGGGCCCTCACTCCGGCGGCGTACATCGCCTCGTAGTCGTCGGTGGTGCGGGAGGTCATATGGATGTGCGGGTCGAAGATGCGCATCAGGACTCCTGCGTGCGGGCGAGGGCGAGGGCGTGGGCGCGGTGGAGGTCGGCGGGGACGTCACGGCCGGCGGCGGTGCGTTCGCTCGCGTAGTCGGTGAGCATGCGGGCCAGCTCGGCGTCGCCGCGTGCACGGGCGGCGAGGCCCGCGACGGCGTCCAGCGGCACGCCGGTGAACAGGCACTTGAGGATCGCGTGCCGCCAGGCGTGCGGGGCGAGGTGGGCGGCGGCGTACGGGCCGACGGCGGCGGTGACGAGCCGCGTGTCGTTGGTACGCAGGGCGTCCTCGACCAGGGGCACGCCGTCGGCCGGCGTGAGCCGCGTCAGGTACGGGAGCGCTCGCAGCACCGCGCGCCGCTCGGCCGCGGTGCCGTGCCGGTAGAGGCGGGCAGTGGTGGTGCCGTCCGCCGCGGCGGTGCGCAGCAGGAGGACGCGGGCGTCGTCGGCGGCGGCGTGGTCGGCGCCGCACTGCCGGCCGGCTTCGGCGAAGCGGAGTTCCCAGCCGGGCAGCCCCGCGTCGGCCTCGGCCAGGGCGCCGGCCAGCCAGGCGCGGGCCGCTTGGCCGAGTCGTTTGTCAAGGGCGGAGTGCAGGTCGGTCAGCACGGGAACCCTCCCGCCTCGCGCAGGAACCGCAGGGAACGCTCCGCCAGGTCCGGGCCCGCGTGCGAGTGGCGGGGCAGTTCGACGACGGTCAGGCCCTGGTAGCCGGTGGCGCGCAGGGCGTCCAGTACGGGTGGGAAGTCGATCTCCCCGTCGCCGAAGGGGAGGTGCTCGTGCACGCCACGCCGCATGTCCTCGATCTGGACGTGCCGCAGCCAGGGCGCCGCGTCGCGTACGCAGTCGGCGGGCGGGGCGGGCTCCAGGCACTGGCAGTGGCCGATGTCGAGGGTGAGCCCGAGGGGCCCGTCGGGTCCGGGGTCGCCGAGGAGACGGCGGAGGTGGTGGAAGTCGGCAAGGGTGGCGAGGAGATGGCCGGGCTCGGGCTCGATGGCGAGCGGTATCGCGCGGTCCGCGGCGGCGTCGAGCACGGGCTGGAGGGACTCGTGGAGCCGCTTCCAGGCGGTGTCGGGATCGGTGCCGGGCGGGGTGATGCCGCTGAAGCAGTGCACGGCGTGGGCGCCGAGGTCGGCGGCGATCCGTACGGCGGTGGTCAGGAGCCGGGTGCGGGCGGCGCGGCCGTCGGGATCCGGGTCGAGCAGGGACGGGCCGTGTTTGCGCCGGGGGTCGAGTACGTACCGGGCGCCGGTCTCGACGGTGACGCTCAGCCCGAGTTCCTGGAGCCGGCCGGCCACGCGGTGGGTGCGGGCGGGGAGTTCGGGGGCGAGGGGGTCCAGGTGCATGTGGTCGAGCGTCAGCCCGACGCCGTCGTAGCCGAGGTCGGCGAGCAGGGCGAGGGCGTCGTCGAGCCGGAGATCGGTGAGCCCGTTGGTGCCGTATCCGAAGCGGAGAGTCGGGTGGGGGCTCATGTGGGGCTCACCTTCCGTGCGAGCTTGCGGGCGAGGGGGGCGAGCGCGATGAGTGCGGCGCCGGTACGGAGGGAACCGGCGCGGGCCGCGAGGGCGGCCTGGAGCGGGATCATGGCGCGGATCCCGCCGCCGACGGCGCGCTGGGTGAGGGGTGGGGAGGGGTTGAGCGCGGCGTGCAGCAGCGGCTTGCCGGCGGTGGCGGCGTAGACGGCGGCGAGGCCGGTGGCCAGGAGCCGGGGTGCCGGGCCCGTTCCCGGGCCGGGCGCCACGCGCTCGCGGCTTGTCAGCGCTCCGAGCGCGAGGGTCGCGGCGAGCGCGCCGAGCGGTACGGCGGTCGAGCCGCCGTGCGCCTCGTGGCGCGAGACGGAGGTGACGGCGAGGGTGTGCGCCCCCAGAAGGGCGGCTGCGCCCCACGCGGAGGCTCCCATCCCGGGGGCCAGCCCCGACCCGCCGGCGGCGGAAACCGGGCCGCCGGTGGGACGGTTCATCCCCACCCACCCGCCCTGGGTTCCGGTGGTACTGCGTACCCCCGGCCCCCCAGGACGGCCGCTCGGCACCGCGCCGGCGCCGGCCCACGGCAGCGCCGCCCCCGCGGGCCAGGGCTTCCCCACCCACCCGCCCATGACCCCTGGGGTACGAAGTACCCCCGAGCCCCCGGCGCGGCTGCTTCGCGCCGCGAAGTCAGCGGGAGCCGAGCCGCTGCGGGGCCGGTCAGGTGCGGCGCGGAGCGCGGCAGCGGGCAGCAGGCCTCCGGCGGGGGCCGGGCCGCTTCGCGGCCGGGCTCGTGCCGCAACTCGTCGGCGCGGGAGCGTCCCGGTGCGCTGCCCGGCCACCGGCGCCCCGGCGCCCCGCACCGAGCCTGCGGCCGGGGCGTCCTGTGCGCCCGTTGCTGTTGCTGTTGCTGTTGCGCCCAGGAGTAGGTCCAGGGATCGGGCTGTTGCCATGGCGAGCGGGCCTGCCGGGGTGTGTTTCAGGTGCAGGTCGTACGACCAGACCGTTGCCGCCAGGGCCGTCGCCACCGCCAGGGAACGGCGGCCGGCGTGGGCGGACAGGGTCAGGCCTGCCAGGGTGAGGCCGGCCGCCGCCGTCAGGGCCGCCGGCGGGGAGATGCGGCCGGACGGGATCGGGCGGTGCGGGCGGTCGCGCGCGTCCTCCTCCCGGTCGGCCCAGTCGTTCAGCGCCATGCCGGACATGTACAGGCAGAGCGACGCGCCGACGGCCAGCGCCGTGCCGCGGTTGGGGCGCAGGCCCACGGCAGCCGCGCCCGCCAGTGCGTCGCCCGGGACCGTGAAGAGCGCGGATACGCGAAGGAGTTCCGCCCAGGCCAACCCCCGTCCGGCCCCGGCCCCACGACCGCGGCCCGTCACCTCGCCTCCCGCAGCCGGTCCGCGAAGGACAGCAGGGCCGTGTACTGGTCGGACAGGGCCGACGGGCCGCCGTCCGGGTCCTTGAAGTAGAAGCCCAGTTCCGGGCGCGGGCCCCGCAGGCCCGCTGCATGCGCGCGGGCCAGCAGCCGGGCCAGGTCCAGGACCAGCGGGGCCGCCAGGGCCGAGTCGCAGCCCTGCCAGATCGTCTGGAGAACCATCCGGGAGCCGAGGAAGCCGTCGAAGGCGATGTGGTCCCAGGCCGTCTTCCAGTCTCCGAGGGCGGGGACGTCGTCGATGTGGACGTCGCCCTCGGGGGTGAAGGCGAGCGTGTCGGACAGGACGCGGTTCTTGCCCGCGTTCTTGGCTGCCGCGGCAGCCGGGTCGGCCAGCGCCGCCCCGTCCCCGCCGCCCAGCAGATTCGTACCCGACCAGGCCCGCACGGACAGGGCGCGTTGCACGAACATCGGGGCCAGCACCGAGCGCAGCAGCGTCTGGCCCGTCTTGCCGTCGCGCCCCGCGTGCGGAAGCGCGCAGGCCGCGACGGCGTCGCGCAGGGCCGCGGTGTGCAGCCCGGTCGAAGGGGTGAAGTTGACGTACGGACAGCCCGCCCGCAGCGCGGCCGCCGCGTACAGGGAGCTGGCCGGCAGGCGCGGGTCGTCCGGCGAGGGCGCCGGTTCCGTCGAGGCCACGTTGACCACCACCGTGCGGGTCAGGCTGTGATGACGAGCGAAGGCCGTCAGGTCCGCCGCGAACGCCGCGATGAGGTCCTCGTCCGTGCGGGTGTCCCCCGGCAGCGGGCCGCCGGGGCGTATCTCCGCGTCGGCCGCGGCCAGTTCACTCCGTACCGCCGAGGCGAGACCGTGCGGCAGGACTCCCCCGGCCTCCAGCGCCTCCGCCCGCTTCGGCAGCGGGCAGCCGGCCGTGTCGTGTCCGCCGAAGACGAGGGACTCCAGCGGCGGCAGGCCCGCGCCCGCGAACGGCGGGGTTTCCGTGACCATGCCCGTCGCCGGGTGGAGTCCCGCGGTCACCGCGGCGCAGCCCGCGACCGCCGTGGTCGCGACCGAGCCGCGCGCTCCGACGAACCAGACACCTGTCCTTCCCATGCGTGGCTCGGACGGCTCGCACGGAGTGGGAGCGGATGGGGTGGTCACGGGCTGCCTCCCTGCGGGTACCGGGTGGGTGGAAGAGGTGGAAGAGACGGCGGGCGGGGTCCGGCGTGCCCCGCCCGCCGCCGATCGTGGGCTACTGCTTGGCCGGCAGCTCCTTGACCTGGATGTTGCGGAAGGCCACCTGGTCGGAGGCACCGTGGTTCTGGATGCCGAAGTGCCCCTGGGCCAGGCTGCGCACGGGATCGGTGTTGGTGAAGTCGTTGATCTTCACCCCGTTGAGGAAGACGCGCAGGCGCTCTCCCTCGACCCGGATCTCATACGTGTTCCACTCACCCGGAGGGTTGAGCGCGGCGTCACGCGCGGCGATGTCGGCCGCCTTGAAGCCGTACACCGAGCCGGTGGTCTTCTCCGGTGCGTCGCTCGCGTCGATCTGGATCTCGTACCCCTTGTTGACGGCCGACCAGGGGTCGTCGGAGGCCGGGAAGCCCACGAAGATCCCGGAGTTGTCGTCCCCGGCCATCTTCCAGTCGAGCTTGAGGGAGTACGACTGGAACTCCTTGGCCTGGTACCAGAGCAGGCCCATGCCGCCGGTCGAGTTCAGCGTTCCGTCCTTGATCGCGAACGAGCCCGGTCCGGCCTGCTTCCAGCCGTTCAGCGTCTCGCCGTTGAAGAGCGAGCGGTAACCGGTGGACGGCTTGCAGTCGGCCTTGGCGATACCCGTCGCGTACAGCAGTCCGCCCAGCAGGTGCTGCCGGAAGGCCGGCTCGGCGTAGGACTCCTTGGTGTGGCCGCCGCCGGTGTAGAACGAGCGGCCGCCCTCATACGGCTGGCACCAGGCGATCGGATGGTCACCCTTCATCGTGCCGCCGGTGTAACTGGTCTCGTCGAGGGTGGCCAGTACGCGGGCCTGGCCGCGCGGGTTGGTGCGGTAGTCGTACCACTCGTCAGTGCGCTGCCAGGTGGTGTCCAGGTGCGCGGTGGCGGGGTGGTCGTGGTCCTCGACGCGGACGGTGGCGGGCTGGATGTGCGGGTGGGAGGCGAAGTACGCGCCGACGAGGCCACCGTAGAACTTCCAGTCGTACTCGGTGTCGGCGGCGGCGTGGACGCCCATGTAGCCGCCTCCGTCGGCGACGTACTTCTCGAAGGCCGTCTGCTGGCCGGTGTTCAGCACATCGCCCGTCGTGGAGAGGAACACCACGGCGTCGTAGCGCGCGAGGTTCTCGGCGGTGAACTGACCCGCCTCCTCGGTCGCGTCGACGGTGAGGCCGCGCTGCGCGCCGAGTTCCTTCAGGGCGGCGACCCCGGCCGGGATGGAGTCGTGGCGGAATCCGGCGGTCTTGGAGAAGACCAGGACCCGCTTCTTCGGCTTGCCGTCGGTCTTGGCGGTGGAGAAGGTGAAGTCGTCCACGTCGTAGAGGGCTCCGGCGCCGCCCTTGAAGACGAGGTACACGGTGGTCGTCCCGGCCGGCGGCCGCTTCAGGCTCGCGGTGACGTCCTGGAACGTCTCCCAGCTGCCGGTCACGGGGACGGCGGTGGAGCCCAGCAGCCTGCCGCCCGGTGTGCCGGCCCGGACCTCAAGGGTGCCGCCGGCGCCGCCCGAGGAGATCCGTGCGGTGAGGGAGGTCGCGTCGCCGATCCGGTAGGGCTTGAAGGCGATCCAGTCGCCGTTGTGGATGTCGCCGACGGTCTTGCCGCCGTGGGCAGGGGTCTTGTTGACGATACTGACGCCGTTCGCCGCGTTGTAGTGCTCGGCCTGGCGGTGCTTGGGCTGGACGACGTTCTGGTCGTGGGTGGTCAGCGGGGCCTGGCCGCCGGCGCCCCGGTCGGTGTACTCGGCGTCGAAGACCCCGAAGATGTTCGCGTTGGGATCGTGTTCGCCGTCGGCGGTGGTCTTCAGGGTGCCGGTGCAGCCGTTGGCGGAGGTGACCGGGTGGCCGTGGCTGTCGTGGCCGAGGATGTGGGTGACCTTGACCTTGGCGCAGTCGATGGTCCCGTCCTCCGGGTCGGACACGGTCACCTTGAACGGGATCTCGTCGCCGAAGGTGAACAGCTGCCCGTCACCCGGGAGTTCCAGGGTTACCTTGGGCGCCGTGTTGCCGACGACGACCTGGACACTGGCCGAGCCGGTGCGCCCGGAGGGGTCCTTGGCGGTGACGGTCGCGGTGTAGGTGCCGTTCTTCCGGTACATGTACGTGGGGTTGGCGGCCGTGGAGGTTCCGCCGTCACCGAACGTCCAGGAGTACGTCAGGGCGTCGCCGTCGGAGTCCGAGGTGCCGGCCGAGGAGAACTTCACCCGCAGCGGTGCCTGGCCGGAGGTCTTGTCGGCCTTGGCCTCGGCCACCGGGGAGTGCCCGTCGGTGGCGTTCTCGATGCGGTAGAGGGCGGAGTTCTCGTTGCCGCCGAACCAGGCGGTGCCGTAGTCGAGGACGTACAGCGCGCCGTCGGGTCCGAAGGCCATGTCCATCACCTGGGTTCCCGTCCAGGGGAAGGGGTTGATGGACTGGACGGCGCCGTCCGCGCCGTGCTCGACGCGCTTGATCCAGCGCCGGCCGAACTCACCGGCGAAGTAGTCGCCGTCGTACGCCTCGGGGAACTTCACCGGCGAGTTCAGGTTCGGGTCGTACCGGTAGACGGGCCCGCCCATCGGGGACTCGGAGCCGCTGCCGAACTCGGGCACGGATCCTCCGTCGTACGGGATCCAGGCCTCCTGCGCGGGCGGCAGGTCGACCAGGCCGGTGTTGTGCGGCGAGTCGTTCTTCGGCGCCGCACAGTCGAAGGCCGCGCCGGAGGTCTTGGTGGCGAAGTCGTAGTCGACGTACGGCTCGTTCTTGCCGGTGCAGAACGGCCAGCCGTAGTTGCCCGGCTTGGTGACCCGGGCGAACTCGACCTTTCCAGCCGGTCCGCGCTTGGGGTCGGCCGCGCCCGCGTCGGGCCCGTAGTCGCCGACGTAGACGATTCCGGTGGGCTTGTCGACGCTGAACCGGAAGGGGTTGCGGAAGCCCATCGCGTAGATCTCGGGGCGGGTCTTGGCGGTGCCGGGGGCGAAGAGGTTGCCGTCCGGGACCGAGTACGACGCGTCGGCGTTGACCTTGATCCGCAGGATCTTGCCGCGCAGGTCGTTGGTGTTGCCGGAGGTGCGGCGGGCGTCGTAGGCCGGGTTGCGGTTCGGGCGCTCGTCGATCGGTGTGTAGCCGTCGGAGGCGAACGGGTTGGAGTCGTCGCCGGTGGAGAGGTAGAGGTTGCCCTGCGCGTCGAAGTCGATGTCACCGCCGACGTGGCAGCAGATGCCGCGGGTGGCGGGGACGTCGAGGACCTTCTTCTCGCTGGCGTTGTCGAGGGTGCCGTCGGCCCTGAGGACGAAGCGGGAGAGCCGGTTCACGCCCTCGTACTTGGCGAAGTCCGCGGCTGTGCCCTCGTTGGGGGCGTCGCCCGCCGGGGTGTCCATGGGCGGTGCGTAGTAGAGGTAGATGAAGCGGTTCTCGCTGAACTTCGGGTCCACCCCGACGCCTTGCAGGCCTTCCTCGTCGTGCGAGTAGACGGGGATCTTGCCGGCCAGGCGGGTGGTCCCGGCGCTGTCGGTGATCCGCAGTTCGCCGTCGCGCGAGGTGTGCAGCACATTGCGGTCGGGCAGTACGGCGAGGCTCATCGGCTCGCCGACCTCCGGCTCGCCCTTGGCGAGGGTGACCTGCTGGAAGTCCTCGGCCGCGGCCGCGGCGGACGGTTCGGGGATCTCGGCGGCGGTCACGGACGGGGCGGAGAGAGTGAGCGAGGTGGCGGCGAGGAGGCTGCCGGTGAGGAGTGCGAGTGCCTTCCGGGTTCTGAGCCTTTTCCTGTGCACGTAAGTCCTCCGGTTGAAGCCGGTTGTACGAGCGGTTGCTACGGGCGGGTGCGGTGGGCACCGGCGCGCGCCGTCACGCCGGAGGCCACTTATGTCCTGAGCACCTCAAGGACGGTAGCCGGGTTCGTCCTGAGCGGAAAGCCCTTGTGCAGCAGAGAAGTTGAACTTTCTCCCGCACCAGGACAAAGTCGGGTCGGGGCAGGTCGGAGCCACCCGGCGGCGAGGCCGCCGCCGGGCGTTGAGCTGGTACTTCTCGTCAGTCGCCGGCTCCGAACGCGGCATCGAAGGACGCCGCCGGCGGATCGAAGTCGTACCTCCTGAGCACAGAGAGCGCTTCCGGAGCACCGGTCAGCCGGTCCATTCCGGCGTCCTCCCACTCCACCGAGACGGGCCCCGCGTAACCGATCGAGCGGAGCATCCGGAAGACGTCCTCCCACGGGACGTCACCGTGACCGGCCGAGACGAAGTCCCAGCCACGCCGCGGATCACCCCAGGGCAGGTGCGAGCCGAGCCGGCCGTTGCGGCCGTCGAGCCGCTTGCGGGCCTCCTTGCAGTCCACGTGGTAGATCCGGTCGCGGAAGTCCCACAGGAAGCCGACCGGATCGAGGTCCTGCCAGACGAAATGGCTCGGGTCGAAGTTCAGCCCGAAGGCCGGCCGGTGGCCGACGGCCTCCAGCGCCCGGTGGGTGGTCCAGTAGTCGTACGCGATCTCGCTCGGGTGGACCTCGTGGGCGAAGCGCACACCCTCCGCGTCGAAGACGTCCAGGATCGGGTTCCACCGCTCGGCGAAGTCCTCGTAGCCCCGCTCGATCATGCGGGGCGGTACGGGCGGGAACATCGCGACGAGATGCCAGATGGAGGAGCCGGTGAAGCCGATGACGGTCTCGACGCCGAAGGCGGCGGCCGCTCGGGCGGTGTCCTTGATCTCCGCCGCTGCCCGCTGCCGGACCCCCTCGGGCTCGCCGTCGCCCCAGATCCTGGCGGGCAGGATGCCCTGGTGGCGTTCGTCGATGGGGGAATCGCAGACGGCCTGGCCCACCAGGTGGTTGGAGATCGCCCAGCACTTCAGCCCGTACTTGTCGAGCAGCTGCCGGCGCGCGTCCAGATAGCCCGGGTCGTGCAGCGCCTTGTCGACCTCGAAGTGATCGCCCCAGCAGGCGAGTTCGAGGCCGTCGTAACCGAAGTCGCGGGCGAGCCGGCAGACCTCCTCCAGCGGAAGGTCGGCCCACTGGCCGGTGAAGAGCGTGAAGGGACGGGGCACACGGGCCTCCTAGAACAGGGCTCAGGAAGGGACGAGGGTGTAGGCGGCGTTCTTCGCGGCGCTCTCCTCCACCGCCGCGAGGACCCGCTGCACCTGGAGACCGTCGGCGAACGACGGCGCGGGTTCGGTGCCGGCCGCGACGGCCGCCACCAGATCGCGCGCCTGGTGGACGAAGGTGTGCTCGTAGCCGAGCGCGTGCCCGGGCGGCCACCAGGCCTCCAGATACGGATGGTCCGGCTCGGTGACCAGGATCCGGCGGAAGCCGGCCGACGCGGCGGGCTCGGTGTGGTCGTGGAAGCTCAGCTCGTTCAGCCGCTCCAGGTCGAACGCCAGCGAGCCGTGCTCGCCGTTGAGTTCGAGCCGCAGCGCGTTCTTCCGCCCCGACGCCATCCGGGTCGCCTCGAAGGAGGCCAGCGCCCCGGAGACGAGCCGCCCGGTGAACAGCGCCGCGTCGTCCACGGTCACCGGGCCGCGCCCGATACCGCCGGCCCCGGTACCGCCGCCCCCGATACCGCCGGCCCCGGTACCGCCGCCCCCGGTACCGCCGCCCCCCGAGAGCCCGGTGACGGCCCCGGCGGGCAGCGGCCGCTCCCGTACGAACGTCTCGGTGAGCGCGGACACCCCCGCCAACGGCTCCCCCGCCAGGTACTGCGCGAGGTCGATGATGTGCGCGCCCAGGTCGCCGAGCGCGCCGGATCCGGCATGCTCCCGCTGCAGCCGCCAGGCCAGCGGGAACTCCGGGTCCACCAGCCAGTCCTGCAGATACGTGACCCGTACGTGCCGCAGCGCGCCGAGCCTGCCCTCGGCGACCAGCCGGCGGGCGTACGCGAGGGCGGGCACCCTGCGGTAGTTGAAGCCCACCATCGCCACCTGGCCGTGCCGCCGGGCCCGGGCGGCGGCCTCGGCCATCGCCTCGGCCTCCTCGACCGTGTTGGCCAGCGGCTTCTCGCACAGCACGTGCTTGCCCGCCTCCAGCGCCGCGATCGCGATCTCCGCATGGCTGTCCCCCGGGGTGCAGATGTCGACGATCTGCACGTCGTCGCGGGCGATGAGGTCCCGCCAGTCGGTCTCGGCGGCGGCCCAGCCGTGCTTGTCGGCGGCGGCTCTCACCGCCGTACGGTCGCGGCCGCAGACGGCCGCGAGGACCGGCCGCTGTGGCAGGTCGAAGACCCGGCCGGCGGTGCGCCAGCCCTGGGAGTGGGCGGCGCCCATGAACGCGTACCCGACCATCCCGACGCCGAGGGCTTGCTGTGGCGCCGCAGGGTCCGTCCCCTGCTTTTCCTCCGTCCGATCCATGTGATCCGTCTGATCCGTCCGGGCCATCCGGGGTCCTCCTCGTCGCTTGCTCGGTGGGGGCGTGCGGGCGCGCGGCCCAAAACGGTCAGCTGAAGCCGGTGGGCAGGTACTCGTCCACGTTGTCCTTGGTCACCACGGCCGAGTAGAGGGTGATCGAGGCCGGGATCTCCAGCTCGGACATCCCGCCGACCCCCTTGCCCTGGCCGAGGGCGCGGGCCAGGTCGATGGCGGAGGCGGCCATGGTCGGCGGGTAGAGCACGGTCGCCTTGAGGACGGAGTTGTCCGCCTTGATGGCGTCCATCGCGGACTTGGCCCCGGCGCCGCCGACCATCAGGAAGTCGTCCCGGCCGGCCTGCTGGATGGCGCGCAGCGCGCCCACGCCCTGGTCGTCGTCGTGGTTCCACAGCGCGTCGAACTGCTTCTGCGCCTGGAGCAGTTGGGCCATCTTGGCCTGACCCGACTCGACGGTGAACTCGGCGGCCTGGCGGGCCACCTTCTTGATGTTGGGGTAGTTCTTCAGCGCGTCGTCGAAGCCCTGGGTGCGCTGCTTGGTCAGCTCCAGGTTGTCCATGCCGGCCAGTTCGATCACCGTGGCGCCCGGCTTGTCCTTAAGCTGCTCGCCGATGTAGCGGCCGGCGTTGAGGCCCATGCCGTAGTTGTCGCCGCCGATCCAGCAGCGGTAGGCCTGCGGGGAGGCGAAGATCCGGTCCAGGTTGATGACGGGGATGCCGGCCCTCATCGCCTGGAGGCCGACCTGGGTGAGCGCCTTGCCGTCGGCCGGCAGGATCACCAGCACGTCGACCTTCTTGTTGATCAGGGTCTGGACCTGGCCGATCTGGGCGGCGGTGTCGTTGGAGCCCTCGGTGATCTCCAGCTTCACCTCGGAGTACTTCGCGGCACGCGACTTGGCGTTCTCGTTGATCGCGTTGAGCCAGCCGTGGTCGGCCTGGGGGCCCGCGAATCCGATGGTGACGGGCTTGCCCGGCTTGTCGTCGGCGGCCGGTCCGCTGTTGGCCGCCGGGCCGGCGCTCTTCTTCGGCTCGTTGCTGGTGCAGGCGGTGAGCAGAGCGCCGGCGGAGACGGCGGCGCCGCCGAACAGCAGTCCTCTGCGGCTGGTGCGTGGGATTTCCGGCATGGCGGATGAACCCTTCTCGTGGGGCGGTGCGAGGGGGGAACGTGGGAGGGACTTGGGAGGGACTTGGGGGTCAGGATTCGCCGTTGCGCAGGGTGCTGCGCTGGACGAGGACCGCGGCGACGATGATCGCGCCCTTGGCGATCTGCTGGACCGCGCTCTCCAGGTTGTTGAGAGCGAAGATGTTGGTGATCGTGGTGAAGACCAGGACGCCGAGCACCGAGCCGACGATGGTGCCCCGGCCGCCGCTGAGCAGCGTGCCGCCGATGATCGCGGCGGCGATGGCGTCGAGTTCGTACAGGTTGCCGTTGGTGTTCTGGCCCGAACCGGCCAGCACGATCAGCAGGAAGGCCGCGATGCCGCAGCACAGCCCGGACAGCAGGTAGAGGTAGAGGCGCTGCCGCCGGACGTCGATACCCGCGAGCCGGGCCGCCTCGGCGTTGCCGCCGACGGCGACGGTGCGCCGGCCGAACGTCGTCCGGTTCAGCAGCAGCCAGCCGACCGCGGTGACGGCCGCGAAGACGAGTACCAGCGGCGGGACGCCGAGGACGTACGCGTCGGGGACGCCGAGGTCGAGCACCGACTGCACGGTGACGATCTGCGTCTTGCCGTCGGTGATCTGCAGGGCCAGTCCGCGGGCCGCGGCGAGCATCGCCAGCGTCGCGATGAAGGGCACCATCCCGCCGTACGCGATGAGGAGTCCGTTCACGAGCCCGCAGGCCAGGCCCACCACCACGGCGGTGAACAGGATGCCCGCGAAGCCGTACTCCTGGGTGGCGACCGTCGTCGCCCATACGGAGGCGAGCGCGACGATCGCGCCGACGGAGAGGTCGATGCCGCCGCTGGTGATGACGAACGTCATGCCGACGGTGACGACACCGATGACCGAGGCCTGGGTCAGGACGAGTTGGAGGTTGCCGGAGTCCAGGAACGCGTCGGGCTTGGTGATCCCGCCGACCGCGATCAGGACGGCCAGGACGCCGAGCAGGGACAGGTTGCGGACATCGAGCCTGGCCCCCAGTTCGCGCCAGGGCGCGCGGCCGGCGCCACCGTCGGACGGCCTCTTCTCCTTCTCCTCGACCGTCCGTCCGTCCTGCTGTGCGGGCGAGGCGGGCTGTGCCCCGGGAGGGGTCATGAGGTCGGGCTCCCTTCCATCACAAGGTCGAGTACGCGGTGCTCGTCGAGCCCGCGCGCGGGCGCCGTGTGCACGACCCGCCCCTCGCGGAGCACCAGCACCCGGTCGGCGAGGCCCAGGACTTCCGGGACCTCGCTGGAGACGAGGAGGACGGCGAGGCCGTCGTCGGCCAGCCGGCGGATGACGGCGTACAACTCGGCCCGCGCGCCGACATCCACCCCCCGGGTCGGTTCGTCGAGCAGCAGGACCCGGCAGCCGCGCAGCAGCCAGCGCGCGAGGACGGCTTTCTGCTGGTTGCCGCCGGAGAGGGTGCGGATGCGGGCGTCGGGGTTGTCGGGGCGCAGCGAGAGTTCCCGGGTGGCGGCCCGGGCCGCGGCGCGCTCCTTCGTACGGTCGAGCCAGCCCCCGTACGAGAAGCGGGAGAGGGCGGAGACCGAGACGTTGCGGGTGACGGATTCGAGCATCAGCAGCCCCTGGGCCTTGCGCTCCTCGGGAGCGAGGCCCAGTCCGGCGCGGACGGCGGCCCGGACGCTGCCGGTGCGCAGGGGGCGGCCGTCCACGATGACCCGGCCGTGGCTGGGTTTGCGCGCCCCGTAGATCGTTTCCAGGATCTCCGAGCGCCCGGAGCCGACAAGTCCGGCGAGGCCGACGATCTCGCCGGGGTGGACTTCGAGGTAGACCGGCGCGAACTCGCCTTCGCGGGCGAGTCCTTCGACCTTGAGCACCGGGCGGTCCCGTCGGTCCGGCTGCCGTACGGGCCGCTGGGGGAAGACGTACTCGACCTTGCGGCCGGTCATCATGGCAACGATGTCGTGCGTGGGTGTGTCCGGGGCGGACAGGCCGCCGGCCACGGCGCGGCCGTCCTTCAGCACGGTCACCCGGTCGCCGATGCGGCGGATCTCCTCCAGCCGGTGGGAGATGTAGACGACGGCGACTCCGTCGTCGGTCAGTGCGCCGACAATCCGGAACAGGTTGGCGACCTCGTCGGGGTCGAGGGCGGCGGACGGCTCGTCCATCACGATCAGCCGGACGTCGTGGGACAGCGCCCGCGCCATGGAGACGATCTGCTGCTGGGCGGCGGAGAGCGAGCCGACGGCGTGTCCCGGATCGATCTCCGGATGGCCAAGGCGCCTGAGCAGGGCGGCCGTTGCCGTCCTGGCCTCCCGGCCGCGGACGACGAAGCCGACGGAAGTCGGCTCATGGCCGAGGAAGACGTTCTCCGCGACCGAAAGGCCTTCCACCAGGTCGAGTTCCTGGTAGATGGTGGCGATACCGAGGCGCATGGCGGCGATCGGGGTCCTGAGGGCGACCGGCTCGCCGTTCCAGGCGATCTGCCCGCCGTCGGGCTGGTGGACGCCGGCAAGCACCTTGATGAGGGTGGACTTGCCGGCCCCGTTCTGGCCGAGGAGGCAGTGGACTTCGCCCGGCAGCACTTCCAGGTCGACGCCGTCGAGGGCGCGGACGCCGGGGAATGACTTGGTGATGCCGGACATGGTGAGCAGGGGTGGTACCGGTGCGGGTGGTTCCGGTGCGGGTGGTTCTGGGGCCATGACGGATTTCCCCTCGGCGGGTGCGGCCGGTGAGCAGGGCGGACCAGGTGTGGGTGCGGTGTATGCGGTGCTGATATGGGTGCGTGCGCGGGGGTGCGTGCTGTACGTACGTACGCCGGTCAGGCCGGCGAGAACAGGTGGTCGCTGATGAGCCGGGCGGCGCCGATCACCCCGGCGGCCGGGCCCAACTCGCCCAGGACGATGGGGAGATTGCCAGTCGCAAGCGGCAGCGACCTGCGGTAGACCTGGGTGCGGACGCTGGCCAGCAGATTGTGTCCGAGGCCGGTCACCCCACCGCCGATCACCACCAGGCCGGGGTTGAAGAAGCTGACGAGTCCGGCGATGACCTGGCCGACGCGGTTGCCGCCCTCGCGGATGAGTTCCAGCGAGGTCGCGTCGCCCGCGGCGGCCGCGCCGGCGACGTCGGCGGCGGTGAGCCTGCCCGCCGCCTCCAGCCGGGCGGCGAGTTCGGGCGAGTGGCCCGAGCGCGCCGCGTCCTCGGCGTCGCGGGCGAGCGCGGCGCCGCTGAAGTGGGCTTCCAGGCAGCCCTTGTTGCCGCAGGCGCAGGCCCGGCCGGCCGGATCGACCTGGATGTGGCCGATGTCGCCGGCGCTGCCCGTCGTACCGCGGTAGACCTCGCCGCCGACGACGATGCCGCAGCCGATACCCGTACCGATCTTGACGCAGAGGAAGTCGTTCACGGAGCGGGCGACACCCGCGTGCTGTTCTCCCATCGCCATCAGGTTCACGTCGTTGTCGACCATGACCGGGCAGCCCAGCTCCTGGCTGAGGGCCTCCCGTACGGGGAACCCGTCCCAGCCCGGCATGATCGGCGGCGCGACCGGGACGCCCTCGGGGAAGCGGACCGGGCCCGGGACGCCGATACCGGCGCCGTCGAACCCCTCCGCGAGTCCCGAGGCCCTGAGTTTGGCCGCCATCGCGAGCACCTGCTCGAAGACGGCGACCGGTCCCTCCCGGACGTCCATCGGGTGGTTGAGGTGGCCGAGTACCTCCAACTCCGCGTTGGTGACGGCGACATCGACCGAGGTGGCTCCGATGTCCACCCCGAGGAAGCGGAGGGCGGGCGCGAGCCGGATGTTGTGCGAGCGGCGGCCGCCGCGCGAGGCGGCGAGACCGTCGGCGACGACCAGACCGGTTTCCAGCAGCCGGTCGACTTCGACAGCGAGCTTGGAGCGGGAGAGGTCGACCTGATCCCCGAGCTGCGCCCGGGAGTTCGGACCGCCGTCACGCAGCAGGCGGAGCAGTCGCGCCTGGTGCGCGTTCGCGGGTCGAGCCGTCATGCGCCTCACGCCGCCCCTCCCGCCTCGATCGGCTTCTCTGTCGGGCTTTCGAGGGGAACGTAGCAGCGCTTTGCCGGGGTGGGAAGAAGTTGCGCACGGATTCGCTACGACTTTCTCCACCGCCAGGACAAAGACCGGCCTTCGGCCCAGCCGCCCGTCAGGGGCAGCGGATCACCTGGCCCGCGTACGAGAGGTTGCCGCCGAAGCCGAAGAGCAGCACCGGCGCACCCGACTCGACCTCGCCACGCTCGATCAGCTTGGACAGCGCCATCGGGATGGAGCCGGCCGAGGTGTTGCCGGAGTCGACCACGTCACGGGCGATCACGGCGTTGACCGCGCCGATCTTCTGGGCGACCGGCTCGATGATCCGCAGGTTGGCCTGGTGCAGGACGACCGCGGCGAGCTCCTCGGGCGCCACCCCGGCCCGCTCGCACACCTTCCGGGCGATCGGCGGCAGCTGGGTGGTCGCCCACCGGTACACGGACTGCCCCTCCTGCGCGAAGCGCGGCGGCGTGCCCTCGATGCGTACGGCGTGGCCCATCTCGGGCACCGAGCCCCAGAGCACCGGGCCGATGCCCGGCTCCTCGCTCGCCTCGACGACCGCCGCGCCGGCGCCGTCGCCGACGAGCACGCAGGTGGTGCGATCCGACCAGTCGGCGATCTCGGCCATCTTGTCCGCGCCGATCACCAGCGCCCGGGTGGCCGATCCGGCCCGTACGGCGTGGTCGGCGGTGGCCAGGGCGTGGGTGAAGCCCGAGCACACGACGTTGAGGTCCATCGCCGCGGGTGAGCCCATCCCGAGCCGGGCGGCGACCCGGGCGGCCATGTTCGGGGAGCGGTCGATCGCGGTGGAGGTGGCGACCAGTACGAGGTCGATGTCACCGGGAGTGATGCCGGCGGCGGCCAGCGCCTTGGCGCCGGCGTGCGCGGCCAGCTCGTCGACCGGTTCGTCCGGGCCCGCCACGTGCCGGGTCCGGATGCCCACGCGGCTGCGGATCCACTCGTCGCTGGTGTCGACCAGAGCCGCCAGGTCGTCGTTCGTGAGCACCTTGGCGGGCTGGTAGTGCCCGAGCGCGACCACGCGTGAGCCGGTCATATACGGATCCCCCTCGTACGGAAGTCAGGAACCACCCAGTCTTGGTTGCTACCCCCCGGTACGACGGCAGGTGATCCGACAGGATTCGGACCCCGGACTTTGGCACTTCCCCAAGGTCGGCAACCCTCCGTGATCAGCTGCAAACACGTTATCCACATGCGTGTCCTCCCCAGGTACCGCGTGCAGGAGAATGGCCGGTGAATCGAAACGACTGGGGCTGATCACCATGGGACGGGTCACCGAGCGCCGCCGCGTCATCCGCATCCGGGACGGGGCCGTCTCCACCCGCCCCGACACGCTCGTCGCCGAGGAGCCGCTGGAGATCCGGCTGAACGGCAAGCCGCTCGCCATCACGATGCGCACACCGGGCGACGACTTCGCCCTCGCCGCCGGATTCCTGGTGAGCGAGGGCGTGCTCGGCGCGGCGGAGGAGCTGCAGTCCATCGTGTACTGCGCGGGGGCCACGGCGGAGGGCCTGAACACGTACAACGTGGTGGACGTGAAGCTCGCCCCGGGCGTGCCGGTCCCGGACATCACGCTGGAGCGGAACGTCTACACGACCTCGTCGTGCGGTCTGTGCGGCAAGGCGAGCCTGGACGCCGTACGCACCTCTGCCCGCTTCCCGATCGACGACACACCTCCGGTCCGCCTGGAGCCGTCGCTGCTCGCCGCTCTACCGGACCGGCTGCGGGCGGCACAGCGGGTGTTCGAGCGGACCGGGGGGCTGCATGCGGCGGCGCTGTTCTCCCCGGACGGCGAGCTGCTGGACGTACGGGAGGACGTCGGCCGGCACAACGCCGTCGACAAGCTGGTCGGCCGGGCGCTGCAGGACTCCCGGCTGCCGCTGTCGCAGTCGGTGCTGCTGGTCTCCGGACGGGCTTCCTTCGAGCTCGCCCAGAAGGCGGTGATGGCAGGCATACCGGTGCTGGCCGCCGTCTCCGCCCCCTCGTCCCTCGCCGTCGATCTCGCCGTCGAGACCGGTCTCACGCTGGTCGGGTTCCTGCGCGGCGCGTCCATGAACGTGTACGCGGGTGAGCACCGCGTCGCGCTGACGGCCGCGGCCGCGCAGGGCTGATCCGGGGGTTCTGTTCGCCTCCGGGGCCTCGTGTGCCCCTTCGGCTCACTCGCTCGCGACGCGCAGCACGAGCTTGCCGTGGTTCTCTCCGCTGAACAGCTTCAGCAGGGTGTCGTGGAAGGCGTCGACGCCGCCGTCCACGACGTCCTCCAGTGACCGCAGCCTGCCTTCCGCCAGCCACCCGGCCAGTTCGGTCACGGCCTGGCCATACCGGTCGGCGTAGTCGAAGACCACCATGCCGGTCATGCTCGCGCGGTTCACCAGGAGGGACAGGTAGTTGGCCGGGCCCTTGACCGGCTCCGTGCTGTTGTACTGCGAGATCGCGCCGCAGATGACGATGCGGGCCCCGCGTGCCAGCCGGGTCAGCACGGCGTCGAGGATGTCGCCGCCGACGTTGTCGAAGTAGACGTCCACACCGTCGGGCGCCAGCTCGCGCAGCGACTTCTTCACGTCGTCGGACCGGTAGTCGATGGCGGCGTCGAAGCCGAACTCCTCCACCAGCATGCGGCACTTGCGCTCGCCGCCGGCGATACCGATGACCCGGCAGCCCTTCAGCTTGGCGATCTGGCCCACCACACTGCCCACGGCACCGGCCGCGCCGGACACCACGACCGTCTGGCCGGCCTCGGGGCGGCCGATGTCGAGCAGGCCGAAGTACGCCGTCATGCCGGTCATCCCGAGGGTGCCGAGGTAGACGGGCAGCGGGGCGAGGGCGGGATCGATGGTGGTGACCCCGCGCCCGTCGGACACGCAGTACTCCTGGACGCCGAACGAGCCCGACACGTAGTCGCCCTCGGCGAAGCCTGGGTGCCGGGACGCCAGGACCCGGCCGACCGCGCCCGCGCGCATCACTTCGCCGAGCTTGACCGGCGGTATGTACGACTTGCCCTCGTTCATCCAGCCGCGCATCGCCGGGTCGAGCGAGATCTGCAGCACCTGCACCAGGAGCTCGCCGTCGCCCGGCTCACCGACCGGCTCCTCGGTCCGCTCCCAGTCGGCGGGCCGGGGCAGCCCGACCGGACGTGCGGCCAGACGGACTTGGTGGTTGATGCGGCTCATGGGGCTGCTCCTCGACGGCGGTGACCGACTGGTCGGTATGGCGTGGGGTACGAATCTAGCCGTCCCCACCCCCCGCCGACAACGCCCGGCGTGCGTTACGGACCACTCACGGACCGCTCACTGCCGGGCGCCACGGTCCCGCCGGGCGCCGCGGCGACGCGCTTCGGCCGGGGCGGGGATCACCTGGAGGGTCAGCGTGAGCGGTGGTTCGGACTCGCCCGGGCCGCCGGCCGCGGCCCAGGCCAGGATGTCGTCCGTACTGTCGTCGTCGAGTGCCCAGCCGACCCAGACGGCCCTGCCGCCCTGCTGGCGGCCGGCCGACGAGGGCTGCACCACGACGACGTTGGCCTGTCCGCACGGGCCGAGGCAGTCGCTCGTACGGACGGCGAACCGCCCGCCCGAGGCGGCCGCGGCGGCCCGCATCCGGGCCAACTGGCCCGCGTGGTCGGTACCGGGGTGTTTGCGGGGGTCGCCGCAGCAGCAGCCGCGGCACACCACGAGGGTGCAGGGGCGTTGCCGGAAGGGCCGTATGGAGGTGTTCGTCACGCCCCGATCTTGTCAGGGGGTGCGGGTACGGTCGGAAGCGTGACTGGGGATGCGACTGGGGACGTGACCGGGGAGCCGACCGCCGAGCAGCGCAGGGTGCTGAGCCGGGCCGACCCGGACACCGGTCTGCTGCAGGGCTCGGCGCCGGTGCTGGCGGCACTGGTCGCGCGCGGGCTGGCGTTGCGTCACCCGCGGCCGCCGCACCGGCACTTCCTGACCCCGGCGGGACAGCGGCTCCGGCAGCAGCTGGGCGCCCTGGCCGTCCATTCGCCGGCGCCGCGGGCGTCCGGGGCGTTCGCCGCAAGGACCGACACCGCATCGGTGGAGGCCGAGGACCCGGTGCGGGCGCGGGAGGTGCGGAGCGCCTGGGCGGGCCTGCTGGAGATCCGCCGCCTGACGAACCCCGAGCACGCCGTCGACCGGCCGTGCGCCTGGGAGCGCGGCCACCTGGTACAGGCCGCCGCCCTCGCCCTGGAGGCCGGCATCGGCACGGGCTACCGGGTGGCCGGCACCGCCCAGCCCGAGGCGGTCCGGGTGGACGGCCCCCGGCTGGCGGAGTCCGCGGCCACGCTGGAGGCGGCAGGCTGGCAGACCTCCGACCACCTGGACCGCCGGTCCGGGACGCGGTATCTGCTGGCGTCGCCGCGGCGGGGTTAGGGCCTGTCCGGCGGATCAGGGCCGGATAGGACGCGGCGTCTGGTGCACTGCGCTTCGCTCCGTCTCCGCTCTTTTCCAGGCCCTTGGATGCGGAGCTGCATCGCAAGGCGCCGGAGTGTCCTAATAGCGGAGCTATTCGGGCATTTCGGCAACGCGGCGAGGTGCCGTGCCAGGCGTCGTGGCCCCGGCCATGATCCGCCGGACAGGCCCTGACCGTTCAGGCCTGCTGCTCGCTGATGTTGACCAGCCAGGTGACGCCGAAGCGGTCCGTACACATCCCGAAGACGTCGCCCCACATCTGCTTCTCCAGCGGGACCGAGACCGTGCCGTCACCGGAGAGCTTGTCCCAGTAGCCGCGCAGTTCGCCGGCGTCCTCCCCGCTCACGCTCACGGAGATGTTGTTTCCGGGCTTGTACTCCATCCCGGGCGGGGTGTCGGCACCCATGAGCGTGAAGCCGCTGTCGGTCTCGAGCATGCTGTGCATGATCTTGTTGGCGGCGTCTCCGGCCTCCTTCTCGCCGAAGTCACCGTAGGTGTTCACCGTGAGGGTGCCGCCGAAGATCCGCTTGTAGAACTCCATGGCTTGCCGGGCGTCGCCGTCGAAGCTGATGTAGGGATTGAGTCGAGAAGGCACGAATCTCGCCTTTCGTGATGAGCCGTCAGTTCTGGCAGGTTAGGCGATCTGCTGCCGACGGTCGGGGCGACTCCCCGACGGTCCGGCCTCGGTCAGCCGCCGACGTGGATGCCGGGGCGGCGGTCGGGGTCGGGTTCGTGACTGCGGATGATCTCGCGAGTGACAGGAGCGGTGTCGCCGCGGCCGAGCAGGAAGTAACGGACCATGTGCACCAGAGGGCTGCCCTCAGCCCACGCGAAGTAGCAGTGCGGCTGAACGCCGGTGGCGTCGCGGAGGGCGAGCAGGACCGCGGCGATGGCGTTCGGCGCGGCCGGGGCCTCGGCGCGCAGGATCCGGTGGCCGTCGACCTCGACGCCCCGTACGGCGAGGGTTTCGCTGAAGTCGGACGGGTCGACCACGTCGATCTCCAGGAACAGCACGTCGGCCGGGCCGGGCACGGGGTTGGTTCCGCGCTGCTCGCGCTCCTTGGCGCTGTATTCGGCGACGTCGCCGGCCTGGCGCCGGTTGGCGATGATGTTGATGGAGTTGTCGTGGGCGAGGGTGTCGGTGATGAACCGACGGGCGGCCTCGTCGAAGACGATGCGGTCGGCGCGCAGTTCGGTGGTGCGCGACACCCGGGAGATCAGCGACACGACAATGATGCCGGCGATGAAGAAGCCCGAGATGGTGATGCCGTCGGGCTTGTCGACGATGTTGTACGCCAGGGCGTAGAGAAGGACCACGGTGAGCAGTCCGAACCCGACCGCGACCGGCCGACGGCCACGGCGTGAAACAGAGATGGTGACGGCGAAGGCACCGGAGACCATCATGGCCAGAATGCCGGTGGCGTAGGCGCCGGCCTGGGCGTCGACGTCGGCGTCGAACGCGATGGTGATGAGGACGCACAGGGCGGTGTAGACGAGCACGACGGGCCGTACCGCCCTGCCCCATTCCGGGGCCATGCCGTAGTCGGGCAGGTAGCGCGGGACGATGTTGACCAGTCCTGCCATGGCGGATGCACCCGCGAACCACAGAATCAGGATGGTGCTGATGTCGTAGGCCGTGCCGAACGCTTCCCCGACGTGTTCGTGGGCAAGCCAGGCCAGGGCCCGGCCGTTGGCCGCGCCACCGGGTTCGAACTCCTCATGGGGGATGAGGACGGTGGTCACGAAGCTGGAGGACAGCAGGTAGACGCTCATGATGAGCGCGGCGGTGGTCAGCAGTGCGCGGGTGTTGCGGATCCGAGAGCGCAGCCGCTGCTCGTCATCGGTGCCGTCGGCGGCGACGAGCGGCATCATGCTCACCCCGGTCTCGAAGCCCGACAGACCCAGGACCAGCAGGGGGAACGCCAGGAGCGCCGGCGTCATCAGGTCGCCGAAGCCGCCTCCGCCCTCGAGGAGCGCGTCCGTCCAGGCCGAGAACGCCCCCGGTGTCGTGAACACATGGACCAGACCGATGGCGATGATCACCGCGTTGAGCGCCAGGAAGACCGCGACCAGCGGGATGGCCACGCTGACCGCTTCACTGAACCCGAGCAGGAACACCCCTCCGAGCACCAGCAGCAGCGCTACCGTGAGGGCGACCTCGTGACCGTGCAGCGCGGCGGGGAAGAAGGGGTTCTCCACCACGTGCACGGAGGCGTCCGCCGTGGACAGGGTGATCGTGATGATCCACGACGTGGCCACGAAACCGAGCAGGATCAGCACGAACAGCTTGCCCCACCAGAACGGCAGCAGGTCCTCCAGCATCGCCACCGACCCGGCGCCGTGCGGGCTCTCCTTCGCCACCCGCCGGTACATCGGCAGCATCCCCAGCAGGGTCAGCGCCACGATCAGCAGCGTCGCCAGGGGCGAGACCGCCCCGGCCGCGAGCGCGGCGATCGCCGGTACGTAGGCCAGGCTGGAGAAGTAGTCCACGCCGGTCAGGCACATCACCTTCCACCAGGCGTGCGGCTCGGCGTGTCCCTCATCGGCCGCCGGCCCGACCGGCTGCACCTGGTGACGCAGCAGCCACCGCGCCAGGCTGCTGGTCGGCTGTGCCGGGGGAGCCGGACTGTCCACCACCTCCGGCAGCACCGGTTCGTTCGCGTCCTTCATCCCCATCAGCCTTCCTGCCTGCCCAGCGCACCGGTCACGCCGCAACGATCACCGAGTATGCGACCTCTCGGTACCGCCGCCCGCCACCGGGGCGACGCTCGGTCGGCTGCGCGCGTGCTCGCCGCTGGTCAGGCGCGCACGGGTGCCTCGGTGGGGCGGGCCGCGGTCCGTTCCGGGTGGGCCCGGCGCTTGGCTATGACCGCGCAGACCATCAGCTGCATCTGATGGAAGAGCATCAGCGGCAGCACCGCGAGCCCGGCCTGCGCTCCGAACAGCACGCTCGCCATGGGAAGCCCGGCCGCAAGGCTTTTCTTCGAGCCGGCGAACTGGATCGCGATCCGGTCGGCCCGGTCGAAACCGAGCCGCTTCGCGCCGTACCAGCTGATCGCCAGCATCGCGGCGAGCAGGACCGCCTCCGCCCCGAGCAGCGCGCCGAGGCGGGCCGGGCTCACCCGGTCCCAGATGCCCTGCACCATGCCGGCGCCGAACGCGGTGTAGACGACGAGCAGGATCGAGCCGCGGTCGACGTAACCGAGGACCTTCCTGTGGCGGGCCAGGAAGCCGCCGATCCAGCGGCGCAGCAGCTGGCCCGCGGCGAACGGCGCGAGCAGCTGGAGGACGATCCGCAGCAGCGAGTCCGCCGAGAAACCTCCCCCGCCGCCGATGAGCAGCGCCGCGAGCAGCGGGGTCAGCACGATGCCGGCCAGGCTGGAGAACGAGCCGGCGCAGATCGCGGCGGGGACGTTGCCGCGGGCGATCGAGGTGAAGGCGATCGAGGACTGGATCGTCGAGGGAACCAGGCAGAGGAAGAGGAAGCCGGCATACAGCTCGGGCGTCAGGACGTACGGGACGAGCCCCCGCGCCGCGAGGCCGAGCAGCGGGAAGACCGCGAACGTGCAGGCCAGCACGGTCAGGTGGAGCCGCCAGTGCCGCAGGCCGTCGAGCGCCTCGCGGGTGGAGAGCCGGGCGCCGTAGAGGAAGAAGAGCAGGGCGACCGCGCCGGTGGAGACGCCGCCGACGGCCTCGGCGGCCGAGCCGCGGGCCGGCAGGACGGCCGCCAGGGCCACCGTGCCGATCAGGGCCAGGATGTACGGGTCGACCGGCAGCCAGGACGGCAGTTTCAGGCGGGGCATGTGCTCACTTGCTCTCAGGTCCTCATGGCTCTCGTGCCTGCCGTGGCTCTCGTGCCTGCCGTGGCTCTCCTGCCTTCGCGGCTCTCCTGCCTTCGCGGCTCTCGCGGCTCACGGCTCGTGCCTCTCGTGCTGGGCTCGCGCGGGCTCCATCCTCCCCCAGCCTCCGGTGATCGGGAATCCCGTACACCGCTCTGACTGCCATCACGGATCGCGATGAGCGCGGGCTAGGCTGGCCGTATGTACGACCCCGCTCAGCTGCGTACGTTCCTCACCGTCGCCCAGACGCTGAGCTTCACCCAGGCCGCCCGCCGGCTCGGGCTGCGGCAGTCGACCGTGAGTCAGCACGTCCGCCGGCTGGAGGACGCGACCGGCCGGCAGCTCTTCAGCCGGGACACGCACAGCGTGGAGCTGACCGAGGACGGCGAGGCGATGCTCGGTTTCGCCCGCACGATCCTGGAGGCGAACGAGCGGGCGGCGGCGTTCTTCACCGGGACCCGGCTGCGCGGCCGGCTGCGGTTCGGCGCCTCGGAGGACTTCGTCCTCACCCGGCTCCCGGAGATCCTCACCGCCTTCCGGCACGACCATCCCGAGGTCGACCTCGAACTCACCGTCGAGCTCTCGGGCACGCTGCACGAGCGGCTCGCGGCGGGCCGTCTCGACCTGGTCCTCGCCAAGCGGCGCCGCCCGGAGGACGACCGGGGCCGGCTGGTCTGGCGCGACCGCATGGTGTGGATCGGCGCGGAGGGGCTGCGTCTCGATCCCGACCGACCGCTGCCGCTGATCGTCTTCCCGCCGCCGGGCATCACCCGCGCCCGCGCGCTGGAGGTCCTGGAGCGGCACGGCCGCCCCTGGCGCATCGCGTGTACGAGCGGCAGCCTCAGCGGCCTCGTCGCCGCCGCCCGGGCGGGCCTCGGCGTGATGGCGCACACCCGGGGCCTGATCCCGCCGGGGCTGGTCCGGGTGCCCGACCGGGCGGGCCTGCCGGAGCTGGGCGAGGTGGAGTTCGTCCTGCTGCACGGCGGCCGCGACACAGCGGCCCGGGGGCCGGCGGACGCGCTGGCGGCCGCGATCCTGGCGGGCGGCGACCGGCTGCATCCGGGGCACCGGCCGGCCGTCCCGTAGAGCGGGCGTGTCCACCTCGTACAGATTCGGTGGAGATTCCACCGCGCTCTACTTACTCTCCGGTCAGGAGCCGGCCCAACCCGGCCCGGTGAAGCCGTGTTTCGGCGGCTGACCTGTGCGGATGCCGGGCGCGTACGGCGCCGGAAGGCCCTCCCGCCGGGGCGCGCGGTGGGGTACCGTCACCGGCGCTGTGCGGAGCGCCACATCGGAGCGCCACAGTGCGCCACTGGCGGAGCGCCACAAGGAGCAGGTCATTGCGCGAGTTCACCTCCCCACCCGTGGCAATGGCGCCACCGGTCGGCGGACTGGCCGACGTCGTCTTCGAGCATGCCGAGGACGACCCGCACCGGGTCGCGCTGGGCCGCAAGGACGCCGACGGGAACTGGCAGGACGTGACCTCGGCGCAGTTCCGTGACGAGGTGCTGGCGCTCGCCAAGGGACTGGTCGCCCACGGCGTCCGGTTCGGCGACCGCGTGGCGATCATGTCGCGCACCCGCTACGAGTGGACGCTCTTCGACTTCGCGCTCTGGTCCATCGGCGCGCAGCCCGTGCCCGTCTATCCGACGTCGTCCGTCGAGCAGGTCTTCTGGATGCTGTACGACGCGGAGGTCACCGCCTGCGTGGTCGAGCACGAGGACCACGCCATGACCATCGGCTCGGTCGTCGGCCGGCTGCCCCGGCTCGGCCGCCTGTGGCAGCTGGACGCCGGAGCCGTCACCGAGCTGACCGAGGCCGGCGTGGACATCGACGACGACGTGGTGCACCGGCACCGGCGGGCGGTCACCCCGGACTCGATCGCCACCGTGCTCTACACCTCCGGTACGACCGGCCGCCCCAAGGGCTGTGTGATCACGCACGGCAACTTCATGTTCGAGACGGACACCCTGATCGCGCGCTGGGAGCCGGTGTTCCACTCCAAGCCCGGAGACACGGCGGCCACCCTGCTCTTCCTGCCGCTCGCCCACGTCTTCGGACGGATGGTCGAGATCGCGGCCATCCGCGGCCGGGTCAAGATGGGCCACCAGCCGGTGCTGGCGGCGGAGGCGCTGCTGCCCGACCTGGCCACGTTCCGGCCGACGTTCATCCTGGCCGTCCCGTACATCTTCGAGAAGGTCTTCAACGCGGCGCGACGGAAGGCGGAGGCGGCGGGCAAGGCCGGGCCTTTCGACAAGGCCGCCGAGGTGGCGGTGCGGTACGCGGAGGCCCAGGAGCACAAGGCGTTCGGCACCGGGCCCGGCCCGTCGGCCGGGCTGCGGATGCAGCACCAGCTCTTCGAGAAGCTGGTCTACGGCAAGGTCCGCGAAGCCATGGGCGGGCGGGTCCGGCACGCCATGTCGGGCGGCTCGGGGATGAACCGCCGGCTCGGGCTGTTCTTCGAGGGCGCGGGCGTCACGGTGTTCGAGGGGTACGGCCTGACGGAGTCCAGCGCGGCGGCGACCGCCAACCCGCCCGAGCGCACCCGGTACGGGACGGTGGGACAGCCCATCCCCGGTACCACCGTGCACATCGCGGACGACGGGGAGGTGTGGCTGCGCGGCGGCCATCTGTTCTCCGGGTATCTGAACGACCCCAAGGCCACCGACGCGGTACTGAACGACGGCTGGCTGGCCACCGGGGACCTCGGCGCCCTCGACGAGGACGGCTATCTCACCATCACCGGGCGCAAGAAGGAGATCCTGGTGACGTCCAGCGGCAAGAGCATCTCGCCGGTGGGCCTGGAGGAGCGGGTCCGGTCGCATCCGCTGGTCGCCCAGTGCATCGTGGTGGGCAACGACCGGCCGTACGTCGCCGCGCTGCTGACCCTGGACCCGGAGGGTGTCGCGCACTGGCTGGCGATGCGCGGCAAGGCACCCATGACCCCCGTCGAGCTGGTGCGGGACCGGGATCTGGAGACCGAGGTCCGGCGGGCGGTGGTGGCCGCGAACACGCTGGTGTCCCAGGCCGAGTCGATCCGTACGTTCCGGATACTGGCGCACCAGTTCACCGAGGAGCACGGGCTGCTGACGCCGTCTCTCAAGCTCAAGCGCAAGGCCATCGCGAAGGCGTACGCCGCCGAAGTGGAGGCGCTCTACCACGCGTGACGGAACTCCGGCCGCTCCCGGGGACGTTACCTGACGGTTCATCAATTAACGCTGCGTCAGTTATTGACGGTTCATCAGGTCCCTCGCAGAATGCGGGCATTCCGACGGAGGGACCCACCGTGTTGCGACCGATCCGCACCATCGCCGCAGCCGCAGCAGCGCTGCTGCTCGCCACCGCCTGCAACTCCGCGTCCACCAGCAACTCCGGCAACCCCGGCAACAGCCCAGGGAAGAACGGTGGTTCGGTACGGGGAGTGACAGCCAACTCCATCAAGGTCGGCGGCATCGTCTCCATGACAACCGCCGGCGGCTACAGCAAGAAGGACACCGACCTCGGCGCCAGAGCCCGCTATCTCCGCGCCAACGAGGAGGGCGGCATCCACGGCCGGAAGATCGACTACCTCGGCGCGGAGGACGACGGCCAGGACCCCGCCCGCAACATGGCCGCGGCCCGCAAGCTCGTCCAGCAGGACAAGGTCTTCGCCGTCGCCCCCATGAGCTCGGTCACCTTCTCCGGAGCCGACTTCCTGGAGCAGTCGAAGGTACCGACCTTCGGCTGGGGCACCCTCCCCGCCTTCTGCGGCCCCAAGCACATCTACGGCTACAACGGCTGCCTGGTCCCGATGCCCGGCGGCACGCTCAACCAGACCTGGCCGGAGGGGATCGCCACCGTGCTCGGCGGCAGCGCCAAGGGCAAGTCGGTCGCGCTGATCGCCACCGACAACGACGCGGGGAAGTTCGGCATCCGCACCTTCACCCAGGGCTTCACCACCGCCGGTTTCACGGTGTCGTACGCCAAGGCCTCGGTGCCCGCGACCGCGGTGCCGAACGACTGGTCCACGTACACCAAGGAGATCATGCGCAGCGACGGGGGCCAGGCGCCCGACGCCGTCATCTCCGTGATGCAGACCCCGAACAACATCGGACTGTTCACCTCGCTCAAGCGCGCCGGATACCGGGGACTCCTCTCCGACCCCACCGACTACGACCCCGGACTGCTCACCAAGGACGCCACCAGGCAGGCGCTCGACGGGGTCCATGTACTGCTGCAGTTCGAGCCGTTCGAGTCGACGAGCGAGAACATGGCGCGGTTCAAGGCCGACATCAGGAAGGCGGCCGGCGGCAAGGACGTGCCGCTCAACATGCACATGATGACCGGATACATGTCCGCCGACCTGTTCGTCTCCATCGCGCAGAAGGCCGGCAAGGACCTGACCGTCGAGAGCTTCCAGACGGCGGCGGGCTCGTTCTCCGACACGGGCACGCTGGTCGGCGACCGCAGCGAGCCGAAGGGGCAGCGGGAGAGCTTCGGCTGCGGGGCGCTGGTACAGCTGAGGAACGGCAGGTACGAGGTGTCCGTGCCGTTCAAGTGCTACCCGCCGGTCCCCTTCAAGTAGGCCCGGCGCCATGGGAGATCTGCTGGGCTTCGTCCTGAGCGGTCTGGTCTCCGGCGCACTGTACGCACTGCTGGCCACCGGTCTTGTGCTGTCGTACTCCGCGTCCGGGCTCTTCAACTTCGCGCACGGCGCCACCGCCTATCTGTGCGCGCTCACCTTCTACGAACTGCACTCCGGCTTCGGCTGGCCCGCGGTGCCGACCGCCGTGCTGGTGGTGGGGGTACTCGCTCCCGGGCTCGGCTGGGGGCTGGACCGGCTGATGTTCCGAAAGCTCGCCCGGGTCGGCGAGACAGCGCAGATCGTCGCCACGATCGGCCTGCTGGTCGCGCTGCCCGCGGCCGGCCTGTGGGTGGTGGAACTGCTGGAGGACGCCGGGGCGCCGGTGGTCCCGGCGGAGAACCAGTTCGGGCTGCCCGGGGTCGGGCCGAGCCCCGCCCGGTCGTGGCAGCTCGCGGACGGCCTCGGCATCGACTCCGATCAGTTGATCACCTGGGTGGCGACGGCGGTGGTCGCCGTCGGGCTGTGGCTGCTGATGCGGCACACCCGGCTCGGCCTCCAGTTGCGGGCCGCCGTCGACAACCGCTCCCTGACGGAACTGCGCGGCATCAGCGCGGACCGGCTGTCGTCGATCGCGTGGATGCTGGCGTCCGGGCTGGCGGGTCTCGCGGGCGTGCTCGCCACGCCGCTGCTGGGGCTGTCCGCGCACGACTTCACCCTCTTCCTGTTCGTCTCGGCGACGGCGGCGGTGCTCGGACGGTTCGCGTCGGTCCCGCTGGCGTTCGCGGGCGGGCTCGCGCTGGGCGTGCTGCAGAACCTCGTCGCCGGCTACGCGTCGTTCGCCGAGCGGATCACCGGGTTCCGTACAGCCGTTCCGTTCCTGATCCTCTTCGCCGGGCTGCTGATCCTGACCCGGCGGCAGCGGACGGCGGGGATCGCGGCGGCCGACGCGCCCCCGGTCGACTACCTCGCGGGGCGGTCGTGGGGGCGGCGGTGGGGGCCGTGGACGGTGGGCGCGGTGCTGCTGGCCGTGGCGTTCTACACGGTCACCACGCCGTTCTGGAGCGGGATACTCGCCCAGGGGCTCGCGATCTCGCTGGTATTCGTCTCCTTCACGGTGGTCACGGGCCTGGGCGCGATGGTGTCGCTGGCCCAGGCGACGTTCGTGACCGGCGCGGCGCTGGTGGCCGGGCTGCTGATGAGCCACGGCTGGCCGTTTCTCGCCGCCGCGCTCGTCGGTACCTGCGGGGCGGCGGTACTCGGGGCACTGGTCGCCCTGCCCGCGCTGAGGCTGGGCGGCAGGAGTCTGGCGCTGGCGACCCTCGCGCTGGCGTTCCTCGCCGACCAGGTGCTGTTCCAGCTGCGGTGGCTGCGCAACGGCGACACCGGATGGCCGGTCCCCCGCCCCGTCATCGGTCCCGTCGACCTGACGGACGACCGGGCGATGGGGGTGGCCCTGGTGATCCTGGTGGCGACGGTCGTCGCCTCGCTGAGCGCGCTGCGGAACTCGCCGTCGGGGCGCGCGATGCTGGCGGTACGGTCCGCACCCGCGGCGGCGATGGCCTGCGGAATCTCCGTGATCCGCACGAAGCTGCTGCTCTTCACGCTCTCGGCGGGGCTGGCGGGGTTCGGCGGCGTCATGTACGCGTCGTACAACACGCGCATCACCGCCACCGACTTCACCGCGATGACAGGTCTGATCTGGCTGGCCGTGGTGGTCGCGGCGGGGCTGCGCAGGCCACAGTTCGCGGTGGTGGCGGGCCTGGTGTTCGCGGTGGTCCCGCATGTCCTGGCGGACTACGTGACGGAGTCGTCCCACCTCCCGGTGATCCTCTTCGGCCTGGCTGGCCTGGCCCTGGCGAACGACCCGGACGGCTACTGCGCGGCGATCCCGGTACGACGGCACCGGCGCGGGGCGGCGGATCCGGTTGCGTCCCCCGGCGGGGGTGCGGGTGCGGGGAGAGCTGCTCCCCTGCCCCTCCGGCCCGTGCCCGCCCGCTCGGCGGCGGCTGAAACGCCGACCTCGCCGCCAGGGGCCGCAGGCCGCGCGGCGGGTTCCGCGAAGCGGAACGCTCGTCGCGTACAGCGGCGGGCTGGGTGGACTCCCCCCGGTTGCGGGAAGGGGCGGGGTGGGGAAAATACGCCCCCGCCGCCGGCGGGTACGGAACCGGCGCGGCCTCCCGCGCTGGAGCTGCGCGGCGTGCATGCGGGGTACGACGGTGCCGGTGTGCTGCACGGGGTGGATCTGCGCGTGCGGGCCGGGGAGATCCTCGCGTTGCTCGGGCCCAACGGGGCCGGGAAGTCCACGGCCTGCCGGGTCGCCGCCGGGCTGCTCGCCACCGAGCACGGCCGGATCCTCGTCGCCGGGCGGGACGCCACCCGCGAGGGCGCAGTCCAGCGGGCCCGGAGCGGGGTCGTCCTGGCCCCCGAGGGGCGCGGCATCTTCGCCGGGCTCACCATCGAGGAGAACCTCGCCCTCTACCTGGTGGAGAAGGACGCCCGCGACGCGGTGTACGCCCGGTTCCCCGGCCTGGCCAAGCGCCGTACCGTACAGGCCGGTTCGCTCTCCGGCGGGGAGCAGCAGCTGCTCGCCCTCGCCCCGCTGCTCCAGCGGCCACCGGACGTGCTCGTCGCGGACGAGCCGTCCCTCGGACTCGCCCCCCGCGTGGTGGACGACGTCTTCCGGCTGCTGACGGAGTTGCGCACGGCCGGCACCGCGCTGCTCCTCGTCGAGGAGAAGGCCGCCGAGATCCTCGGCGTCGCCGACACCGTGGCGTACCTGGCCCAGGGGCGGGTCTCCTGGTGCGGGCCCCGCTCCGAGGTGGATGCCGACCGGCTCGCCGAGGCCTATCTCGGAATGGGGGTGGCACGGTCATGAGCGAGTACGTGCTGGAGGGCTCCGGCATCGGCGTCCGGTTCGGCGGGATCCGGGCCCTCGAAGGCATGTCGGCCGGGGTCCGGGCCGGCGAGGTGTGCGGGCTGATCGGCCCGAACGGGGCAGGCAAGACGACCCTGTTCGACGTCCTGTCCGGAATTCGCCGGCCCGACGAGGGGCGGGTTCTCCTCGACGGCACGGACATCACGCGCCGCTCCCCCGTCTGGCGCGCCCGGCACGGCGTGCGGCGGACCTTCCAGCGGCAGCAGCTCTTCGGCCAGCTGACCGTGTCGGACAACCTGGTCGTCGCGCAGGAGTGGCGCGGCGGCGGGGGCGGCCTGGCCGCCGATCTGTGCGCGGCACCCACCCGGCGGACCCGGGAGGCGAAGCGGCGCGAGCGCGCCGCCGCCGTACTGCGGGACTGCGGGCTCGACGCGCTCGCCGACGCGTACGCCGGCGGGCTGCCCGTCGGCCGGGCCCGCATGGTGGAGCTGGCCCGCGCCCTGGCGGACCCGCCCCGCGTCCTGCTGCTGGACGAGCCCGCGTCCGGGATGTCGGCCCACGAGCGGGCCCAACTGGCCGCCGTGGTACGGCATCTGGCCGATGAGCTGGGCTGCGCGGTACTGCTCGTCGAGCACAACGTGGCGTTCGTGATGGAGCTGTGCACCCGGGTCGTGGTGCTGGACCTGGGTGCCGTGCTGGCCGAGGGCGGCGCGGCGGACGTACGGGAGAACCCGGCCGTGCGCGACGCGTACCTCGGGACGGCCGGCTAGGGGGTGTCCGGGCCTGGAGCGGGAACGCGCCGGGCCCTGGGAATGCGTCGCGCGATCTGATCGTTGACGATGGAGTACCACGTCCACGACCTAAGGATTCGACCGCTCGTGAGCCAGGTCCCCACCATCACCCTCAACAACGGCGTAGTGATGCCCCAGCTCGGCTACGGTGTCTGGCAGGTGCCGGACACCGAGGCCGCGAAGGCCGTCGGCACCGCACTCGAGGCCGGGTACCGCAGCATCGACACGGCAGCGGCCTACGAGAACGAGGAGGGCACCGGACAGGCGCTCGCCTCCTCCGGGATCGCCCGCGAGGAGCTCTTCGTCACCACCAAGCTGTGGAACAGCGCCTCACAGACATGGACGCGTGACAGCGTCCTGCGCGACTTCGACGCCTCCCTCGACAAGCTCCGCCTCGACTACGTCGACCTCTACCTCATCCACTGGCCGCGCCCGATGCGGGACGACTACCTCACCATCTGGCGCGCGTTCGAGGAGATCGCCCAGAGCGGCCGCGCCAAAGCGGTCGGCGTCTCGAACTTCCGGCCCGCCCATCTGCGGCGCCTGCTCGACGAGACCTCGGTCGTGCCGGCCGTCAACCAGGTCGAGCTGCATCCGCGGCTCCAGCAGTCCGAACTGCGCGCGTTCCACGCCGAGCACGGCATCGCGACCGAGGCCTGGTCGCCGCTGGGCCAGGGCAAGGGGCTGCTCGACATTCCGACGATCATCGCCATCGCCCACAAGCACGGCCGGACACCCGCCCAGGTGGTCCTGCGCTGGCACGTCCAGACCGGCAATGTCGCGATCCCCAAGTCCGTGACCCCGTCCCGGATCCAGGAGAACATCGACGTCTTCGGCTTCGAACTGGACGCGGAGGATCTTTCCGCGCTCACGGCCCTCGACACCGGTGACCGGCTCGGCCCGGACCCGGACACGTTCGACTACAACTGACAACCTGCGAAAAGGGCCGGCCCGGCGCGGGACGCCGGGCCGGCCCCGTACGTCAGCTGGTCCAGAAGTCCCACCAGCGGGTCAGGATCAGCATGCCGATGCCGCCGACCCAGACCACCGGCACGACCCAGTGGAACTCCAGAAGTCCCGTGCGCAGCCCGGCCGGCACGGGGACGAAGCCGTGCCGGATGTTGTGCAGGGTGACGTAGCTGAACATCACGATGGTGGCGACCCAGGCCAGAGAGCACCACAGGCACAGCGAGTTGATGTTGTAGAGCGACTGGTACTGGAGCCAGGTGCAGAACCCGACACCGAACAGCGTGCCCGCGTTCAGCCCGAGCCAGAACCAGCGCCGGTAACGCGCCCCCGCCAACAGCCCCATCCCGACGGCGACCACCACCGCGTACGTGACCAGCCCGAGCATCGGGTTGGGGAACCCGAACGCCGACGCCTGCTCGCTCTCCATGATGTTGCCGCAGGAGACCACCGGATTCAGGCTGCACCCGGGGACGAAATCCGGATCCTCCAGCAGCTTGAACTTGTCGATCGTGATGACCCAGGAAGCGAGCAGCCCCGCCGCACCGGAGATCACCAGCAGCCAGGCGAACGCCCGCCCGCCGCCGACCGCGGCCTCGTGGCTCGCCCCGGCCCGGCCGGGCTGCGCGTCATCACCCCCCGACACCCGCGTCCTCACGCTGTCCTGCTGCATCTGGAGCCCGTTCGGCACGTCCGACCCACCTTCACGAATGAGGTCATGACGGTACTCGCCGGACCTGCGCATCCCGCCCCCGTCACGCCCGGATTCACCGAAACGAAGGTGCCGCGCGGGACGTACGTTCACCCCGCGCCCGCCCCCGCGGCCCGGTGGACATCCGCCCCGTTGAACATCGCCGCGTTCCCTTCCGTATACCTCGGTGCGCGCCGTGCCAGCCGCCACAACCAGCTCCCGCCGCCATGGAGGAACAGCAGTTCTCACAGCAGAAACCGGGAGGCATCATGCGTCAGAACCGGCGCGCAGCAGGGCCCAGCACGTCGATGCGGACGGCGGCGGTCGTCGCCGCGGCGGTCACCGTCCTCGCCCTTGTCCTGATCGCGATACGGGGCAGCAGCGGAGAGGCGTCGGCGGGACAGGCGGCCGCAGCGCTCCCCCAGCACGGCGGAGGTCACGCCGGCGTCTCCAACCGGGCCGGCGCACCGGCCACGGATCAGGAACGGGCGGCGCCCCAGCCGGTGACGGAGGTGGACAAGACCTTCCTCGTCAAGGTGCGTCAGGCCGGGCTCTGGGAGATACCCGCCGGCCGGCTGGCACAGACGAACGGGTCCAGCGAGGCCGTGAAGCGCGCGGGACTTCATCTGATCGACGGCCACAGCAAACTCGACCAGCTGGTCCGCGAGGACGCCGCGATCCTCGGCGTCGAGATTCCGGACGAGGCGACGCCCGAACAGCAGGACTGGGTCAAGCAGTTGGAGAACGCCCGTGGCGCGGAGTTCGACCGTCTCTTCGCCAACGTCCTGCGCTCGTCGCACGGCAAGATCTTCGCCACCATCGGTGAGGTCAGGGCCGCCACCCAGAACGACCTCATCCGTCGGCACGCACGCCAGGCCAACCAGACCGTCCTGGACCACATGGAGGTTCTGGAGGACTCCGGCCTCGTCACCCCCGAGACGTTCAAGGAGGTGGAAGACGCAGTCGCTCCCCAGTAGTTCGAATAGTTCCGAAACTCCGGCCATCACTTTTGCACTGTGCAATGATGGCTGCGGTGGAGGGCCCTGGCGTTGGCAGGGGCCCGGGCCGGGAGCGGCACTGGCACGGTGACGCAGCTCAACTCCGCGCTTCTGCCCGGACTTCCGGGCCCTCCTCCCCCGTACAGTCACCCCTGTACAACCGGTACACACCGCAGAGGGCCTCCAACGCGTCCCCGGTCAGGGGGCGTTGGAGGCCGTCCGCATCACGTGGCGAGGGCGTACCTCACTCCGGGACGTGGGTCACTCCGGGGGGTACTGCTCCTTGCCGCGGGTGCCCTGCGGCCGGGACCCGCCGGGGGTCTGGCCCTGGCGCTCGGTCTGCTCCTGCAGGCGGCGGGCCTGCTCCTGGAGCTTCTGGCGCTCCTGCGGGTCGGTCGCGCGCTCCGCGGCTTCGTTCAGCTGCTGGACCTTCTGGCGCATCTGCTGAGCTCGGTTACCGGACTCGTTTGCGACGCTCATTGTCACTCCTCTTGCGTAGGGTGAGCGGGCTCCCTCAGCGAACCAGGGTCCGCGCGGCGCCGCATCTCGGAGCGTCACCGTCCGTCACGGTATGCGTCTGACGTGCCAGAACGTGCCTTCGTGGCCCGGCGGGACCAGGCGCAGCACCCGCTCCAGCCAGGCCGACAGCGCCAGGGCCGGTGCCTGGAGCAGCGCTTGGCCGTCGGGCGCGGTCAGCAGCAGGTAGACGAAGCCGGCGGTGAGCGGCGTCTTCCCCCGCCAGATCTTGACGTCGCCCTGCCCCGCGGGGTGGTAGAGGGCTTCGATGAGCAGATCGCGGGCGAAGCACCAGTGCACGGGCGTGGACGTGTCGGTGTGGAAGGTGAAGTGGACGGCGTACGGATCGTCCGTGCGGTACACGAGCCGGGCCGGCACCGGCACGATCCGGCCCGCGTCCAGCACGAGTTGGCAGACCAGGTCACGTTCGACCGTCGTGTGTGCGACCTCTCCCGGCGGGTGTGCGCGGTGCGGCACGGACGGGCTCCTCACCCCTGAGTGTGTCGTGTGGACGGAATGTGAACGAAACGGTGCGGGGCGTGGGTAGTGTCCGGGGCGCACGAGTTCGCTTAACCCGCTTAACGACGCTTGGACAACGACGCTCGCAGCGCGACCGGGGGGCCGCATGACCCAGGGGAACGAGTACCTCAGACACGCCATCAGGGAGGCCGGCCTCTCCTACGCCGAACTGGCCCGGGAGATAAGGGAACTCGCGGTGGAGAGCGGGGTGACCGGTCTGCGTACCAACTCCTCGGCCGTCGCCCACTGGATCGCGGGTACCAGGCCCGGCGAGACGGCCACCCGGCTGCTGGCGGAGACGCTGTCCCGGAGACTGGGACGGCTGGTCACACCCGAACAACTTGGTCTGGGCCGCGACTTGGCGGCGGACGATCCGGCGCTGGGCCTGGAGCTGGGGCAGGACCCCGTCGACACGCTCTCCCGGCTGGGCCGCGCCGACATCGAACGGCGCACCTGGCTCAGTTCGGCCGCCTACTGCGTCCCGGCCGCGGCACTCCCCGCGGCGGCCGCGCGTACCGTACCCCGGCAGCGCGGCGGCGGCGCCGGGCGTACCGGCGCCGCCGGCCGGTGGGGCACCGCCGGGCACGGGGAGATCGAGGCGGTGAAAGAGATGACGACGTTCTTCACCGCCGTCGACGAACGCCACGGCGGCCGGCACGGGCGGTCGGCAGTCGTGCAGTATCTGATCTCCGACGTGGCCACCCTGTGCCGGGCGCGGTTCCGTACCGACGCGCAGAAGCGGCAGATGCTGTCGGCCGCCGCCTGCGTGGCCTACCTGGCGGGCTGGAAGGCGTACGACGCCGGCGAGGCGGGGCTCGCCCAGCGGTACTACCTCCAGACGTTCCAGCTCACCGAGGAGGCGGGCAACGACCTCCACTCGGCGTTCGTCCTGCGCGTCCTGGCGCACCACGGCATGGAGACCGGGCGCGGCGAGCACACCCTGGACCTGATCGACGCCGCGCTGGCACGGGTCAAGGGGCGCACCGACCCGGCGTCCGAGTCCCTCTACGTCGTCACCCGCGCCCGCGCGCTCGCCATGGCGGGCCGGCGCCGGGAGGCCGTCGCGGAAGCCGCCCGCGCCGCGCGGCTGGTGGAGGACGCCGACGAATCGGAGATGCCCTTCTGGGCGGCGCTGTGGGGCTCGGCCGGGGCCTGCGTGGGCAACCACACCGCGAAGACCGCGGAGTTGCTGGGCGACTACCGCGTCGCCGAGCGTCATTTCTCCCAGGCGGTCTGGAACACGTCCGGCTCCGCGTACCAGCGCATCGCCGCCCTCAGCCTGGCCCTGACGGGATCCATGCAGTGCCGCCAGGGGCACGTCGAGGAAGCGTGTACGACGTGGGGCAGGGCCCTGGAGCTCATGGACGGGGTGCGCTCCGCGCGCGTCCTGCGTGCCGCGAGGGGCATGCGGCAGGAGCTGGCGCCCTTCAAGCACCGGGGCGCGCAGGCGGCGCTGGACTTCGACGAGCGAGCCCGCCGGTGGCTGGCCGGGGAGCACGCATGAGCCGGCCGGCCGAGCAGCACGGCACCGCGACAAGCCCGGCCACCGAGAGGACGGCGCGCGGCGGCCGGACGACGGGTACACCCGCCGACCAGAGCGGCGCGCCGGTGCCGCCGCGGCACTCGATGGCCCGGATCGCCGCGGCCGGTTCGGCCGGGACGGTCATCGAGTACTACGACTTCTTCCTCTACGGGAGCGCCGCCGCCCTGGTCTTCGGACCGGTCTACTTCCCGCACTTCTCCCCCGCCGCCGCGACGCTCGCCGCCTTCGGCACCCTCGCCACCGGTTTCGTCGCCCGGCCGCTCGGCTCGCTGCTGTTCGGCCACATCGGTGACCGGCACGGGCGCCGGGCGGTGCTCCTCATATCGGTGCTCATGACGGGACTGGCCACCGTCGCCGTCGGCCTCCTCCCCGGCTACGGAACGCTCGGCCTGGCCGCCCCCGTGGTGCTGGTCCTGCTGCGCGTCGTCCAGGGGCTGGGCCTGGGCGGCGAATGGACCGCCGCGGTACTGCTCTCCGCCGAACACGCCCCGCCCGGACGCCGTGGCCTGTGGGCGAGCTTCCCGCAGACCGGCCCCACCCTCGGCTTCATCCTGGCCAACGGGGCGATGATGACCATGTCGGCCACCCTGACCGACGAGCAGTTCCGTACGTGGGGCTGGCGCGTCCCCTTCCTGTGCGCGGGCGTGCTCATGCTGGCCGGCTACCTGCTGCGGGCGGCCGTCGCGGAGACACCGGCCTTCCTCGCCCTCGCCGCCCGCCGCACGCTGGTCCGGGTGCCGGCGGTCCCGCTCCTGCGGCACCACTGGCGGCGGGTACTGCTGGTGGCGGGCGCGGTCACCGTCGTGTACGCCGTCCACTACGCGGTGTCCGCGTGGGCGCTGTCACACGCCACCGGGCGGCTGGGGGTCGACCCGACGGTCATGCTGTTCTGCCTGATGGGGGCCATGGCGGTGATGGGCGCCGCCACTCCGGTGGCCGCCTCCCTCGGCGACCGGTACGGGCGGCGCCGGCTCAGCCTGCTGGGCTGCGCGGCGATGGCGCTGGGCATCGTGCCGTACCTGGTGCTGCTCCAGACCGGACGCCTGGGGGCCGTCTTCGCGGCAACCACCATGATGCTGCTCGCCCTGGTCACGACGCTCGGCGTGCAGGGCGCCTACCTCCCCGAGCTGTTCGCGCCCGAACTGCGCTGCACCGGGACGGCGTTCGCCTACAACCTCGGCGCCGTGCTGGGCGGGGCGCTGACACCCCTGGTGGCCACCCGCCTGTCTCCCGCCGGAAACGGGCTGCCGTGGGGCGTCGCCGGGTATCTGCTCGCCCTGTGCGCCGTCAGCGCGGCCTGCTTCGCCCTGCTGCCCGACACCCACCGCCGGCCGTCCGACTGATCTCCGGCGTGCCGCCAGGGGGCCTACGCAGTCACTTCCGCGTCGTCCACGGCGTCCCGCCAGCGCACCGTCCAGCGCTCCCGCAGGGCCGCGCGGGCCTGGTCGCCGAGTCCGTACGCGCTGACCGTCAGGCTCACCGGCCCCGGCCCGCCGTCCGGCAGCGGTTCCTCGGCGGTCGCCGCCAGCAGATGCCCCTCGCCATCGACCACCAGGCGGGCGAACCGGCTCTCGTGCCAAAGCTCCCCCACCGCCGCTTCCGCCAGCACCCCGAGCAGCTGCCGGCCGCTCGCCCGTCCGGTCAGGCGGAGCGTGTCGCGCCGCTCGCCGGGATGGCGTTCCAGCAGGAAGCGGAGCTGCTCGAAGAAGACCCGCCAGCCCTCCTCGACGGCGTCGTGCCGGTCCGGGTCCGGGCCGGCGGCGAGCGGCTGGGTGGTGACGACCCGTACCGTCGTCCGGCCGGGGCCGCCCACGAGGCCGATCTCCTGGCCCGCGTCGAGGACGATGAGGTCGGGCGGCTGGGGGTCGGCGTGGTCGACGAAGATGAAGTCGATCTCGGCCGTCAGCCCCTCGTAGTCCCAGCCGAACCAGTTCCGGACGAGATCCGGTTCGGTCAGAGCCCGCCATACGGTGTCGGCGGGCGCCCCGACCGTCGTCTCGACGCGGAAGGGCTTCTGGTCCTCGGTCGCCGGACTCATCGGACTGCTCCCTTCGCCGGGCCGCTGGGCGCACCTCGACGCTACCGCTGAAGCCCCTCCCGTACGACTACGACGCGAGCCCCGTGCCGCGTGGTCCGCCCGCGCTACCTCACGGCCACGGTGAGGACGATCTTGCCGGTGGTCCGGCCGGCCTCGCCCAGCTCGTGGGCCTTCGCCGCCTGCTCCAGCGGCAGTACGGTGTCGATCTCCGCCCGCAGCTTCCCGGCCCCGGCCAGCGCGGCGATCTCCAGCAGCCCGGCGTAGTCCGGTTCCACCAGCGTGAACCCGGTGCGTACGCGGTGGGCCTCCGCCTCGGCCGCGGGCGGCACCGCGTCCGGCGAGGGCAGCGTGATCAGCACGCCGCCCGGCCGGAGCACCCGCAGCGAGCGCGTCCCGTAGTCGCCGCCGACGGCGTCCAGGACGACGTCCACATCACGGACCGTCTCGGTGAAGTCGGTCCGGGTGTAGTCGATCAGCTCGTCCGCGCCGAGTTCCCGCAGCAGGGGGTGCTTGGCCCCGCTCGCCGTGCCGATCACGTACGCGCCGCGCGCCTTGGCGATCTGTACGGCGAGGTGGCCGACCCCGCCCGCGGCAGCATGGACCAGGACCCGCTGCCCGGCGCGCAGGTCCGCCGTACCGACCAGGGACTGCCAGGCGGTGAGCGCGGCGAGCGGCAGCGCTGCGGCGTGCACATGGTCGAGCGCGGCGGGCTTGCGGACGAAGTGCCGGGCGGGGCCGGTGACGTACTCCGCGTAACCGCCCGCCTGACCCGGGAACTCGGGCATGCCGAAGACCTCGTCGCCGGGCCGGTACAGCGTGACGCCGAGGCCGACGGCCTCGACGACACCGGAGACGTCATAGCCGAGCACCGGGGTCTCGGCCCACATGCCGAATCCGCCGGTCGCGCGTGACTTCCAGTCCACCGGGTTGACCCCGGCCGCGTGCACCCGGACCAGGATCTCGGTCGGGCCGGGCACCGGGCGCGGCAGGCGCACCTCGGTGAGCACCTGGGGACCGCCCCATTCGGATGGGGTGATCGCTCGCATGGTGGGGGTGGTGTTCTCGCTCATCGGACAGTGCCCTTTCGTTCGGTGGGGCGGTGGGGTGTGCACCCACTCTGCGCCCGGATCCACCGGACCGGCATTGGCCGGATGGCCATGATGTGACAGGATCTGGCCATGCACACCACGACCCCTGCCCACCGCGTCCACCGCGTCGTCGTCCTCGCCGCCGAGGGCGTCGTGCCGTTCGAGCTGGGCATCCCCGCGCGGATCTTCGGTGCGTGCGACTACGCGGCGGGCACCCCGCTCTACGAGGTGCTCGTCTGCACTCCGTCCGGCGGACCGGTGCGTACGGACGCGGGCTTCTCGATCGCCGTCGACCACGGGCCGGAGGTCCTGGCCACCGCCGACACCGTGATCGTCCCGCCCAGCCACGGGCTCGGCCCGCTCTACGAAACCGGCGTCCTGGACGAGGAGTTGGCGGCGGCCCTGGCGCATATCCGGCCCGGCACGCGCGTGGTGTCGATCTGCACGGGCGCGTTCGTCGTGGCGGCCGCGGGACTCCTCGACGACCGCCCGGCCACCACCCACTGGAACGAGGCGACGAACTTCAAACGGCTCTTCCCGCGGGTCCGCGTGGACGAGGAGGTGCTGTTCGTCGACGACGGCGACATGCTGAGCTCCGCCGGAGCAGCCGCCGGCGTCGACCTCTGCCTGCATCTGGTCCGGCGCGACCACGGCAGCGCGATCGCCAACCGGGTGGCCCGGATCTGCGTCGTCCCGCCCTGGCGCGACGGCGGCCAGGCCCAGTACATCGAACGTCCGGTGCCCGCACCCTCCTCGGCCACCACCGCCGCGACCCGCGCCTGGGCGCTGGAACGGCTCGCCAGGCCGCTCACCCTCGGGGAGCTGGCCGCGCACGCCCGGATGAGCGTCCGCACCTTCACCCGCAGGTTCCGTGACGAGGCAGGGGTGACACCGGGCCAGTGGCTGACCGCTCAGCGGGTGGAGCTGGCCAAGCAACTGCTGGAGACGAGCGACCTGTCCATCGACCACATCGCCGACCGCGCGGGCTTCGGCAGCGCCAACTCGCTGCGCCAGCACCTGCGTTCCGCCATCGGCGTGTCACCGGCCGCGTACCGGCGCACCTTTCACACCGCCGGCTCCCCGACCACGGCGGCGGCGCGCTGACGGGTGCGGTGCTCCTGGGGGCTGATCCCGCGCACCCGCTTGAACGCCGAACTGAGCGCGAACGAGCCGCCATAGCCCACCTTCCTCGCCACCGCGTCGACCGTGGCGTCCGTCGTACGCAGCAGATCGGCGGCCAGCGACAGCCGCCAGCCGGTGAGGTACGTCATCGGCGGCTCCCCGACCAGCTCGGTGAAGCGGCGGGCCAGCGCCGCGCGCGACACCCCGGTCTTCGCCGCCAGCAGCGCGACGGTCCAGGGATGGGCCGGGTCGTTCTGCAGCAGCCGCAGCGCCTGCCCCACCACCGGGTCGCCCAACGCCCGGTACCAGCCCGGGGCTTCGGCGTCCGGGCGGGAGAACCAGGCGCGCAGCACGGTGATGAGCAGCAGGTCCAGCAGCCGGTCGAGCACCACCTCCTGGCCGGGCTCGTCCCTGCCGATCTCCTCGTCGAGCAGCGGCAGGAACGGGGAACAGCAGGGTTCCGCCGGCAGGAACAGCAGCGGCGGCAGCGCGTCCAGCAGCCGCCGGCCGACCTCGCCGTCCATCTGGTAGGTGCCGACGAGCAGCGCGGCTGAGCCTTCGGCGCTGTCCCCCCACATCCGCACGCCCAGTTCCATCACCTTGCCCAGAGGCTCCCCCTCCGGGGTGCTGCACTCCCCGCCGGGATGGATGACGATCCGGGGCGGGGTGCGGGGGTCGTCGGAGACCGTGTACGGATCGGGGCCGCGGGCGACCGCCACATCGCCGGGCCGCAGGCGGACCGGCTCGCCGGCGTCGGGGACGACCCAGGCCTCGCCGCGCACCACGGACATCAGGCAGATCGGCGCCCGGTCCTCGATGCGCACCGACCAGGGGGCGTCCATCACCATTCGTAGCAGGAAGGCACCCCGTGCGCGCGGCCCGTCCAGGAGTCCCGTGAGAGCGTCCATGGCGCCAGCGTAGACCCACGGACCGTAGACGCACGGACATGCGATCGAGCCGGTGAAGCATGGCCCGTCCACGCGCCGGCGGCCAGGCTTGAGCCCATGACAGAGAACGAGCAGCAGACGGTGTTGGTGACAGCGGCCACGGGCAAGACCGGCCGCCGGGTGGCGGAGCGCCTCGCGGAGCGCGGCGTGCGGGTGCGGGCCGGTTCCCGTACCGGAGAGGTTCCCTTCGACTGGGAGGACGAGCAGACCTGGGCGCCCGCGCTGCGCGGCGCGGATGCGGCGTACATCGCCTACTACCCGGACCTGGCGGCCCCGATGGCGGCGGACGCCCTGCGGACCTTCGGCCGGCTGGCGGCGGAGAGCGGGGTGCGGCACCTGGTGCTGCTGTCCGGCCGCGGGGAGCCGCAGGCGGTCGCGGCCGAGGAGGCGGTACGCGAGTCCGGCGTGGAGCTGACGGTCGTCCGGTCCAGCTTCTTCGCGCAGAACTTCAGCGAGGGATTCATGGTGGACGGCCTCCTCGGCGGTGAACTGCCCTTCCCTGCCGGGGAGGTGGTGGAGCCGTTCATCGACGCGGACGACCTCGCGGACGTCGTGACCGCAATCCTGACCGAGGAGGGGCACGCGGGTGTCGTGCACGAGGTGACGGGCCCGCGGGCGCTGACCTTCCGGGAGGCGGTGGCCGAGATCGCCTCGGCCGCCGGGCTGACCACGGCCTACGTACCGGTCTCGGGGCCCGAATACCGGGACCTCCTGGTGCAGTTCGGCCTGCCGGCCGACTTCGCGGCCTTCGCGTCGGAACTGTTCACGTTCCTCCTCGACGGCCACAACACACCGACGACGGACGGGGTCAAGCGGGTACTGGGCCGCGAACCGAGGGACTTCACGGACTACGCGCACACGACGGCCGCGTCCGGCGCGTGGGGGGACTCGGACACCGGTCGTCGCTGATCTGACCTGCCCTGACCTGACCTGGGTGCGGAGTGCCGCGGGACGGTTCATAGGATCGTCCCGTGGCATTTCCGACGGATACCGAGCGCCTGCTGTACGAGGCGAAGGCGCGCGACGACTGGGAGGCGGAGCTCGCGGTCCTCTCCCGTACCCGCCTCTACCTGCTGGTGTCCCGGCTGCACGCCGACACTCCGGGCTTCGTCGCGCCGCTGCGGCCGCAGCGCGACCCGGCGACGGGCAGGCAGTGCGTCGCGGTCACCACCCCCGGCCTGCTGCCGCCCTGGCACCCCGACTGGGTGTTCCAGCAGACCACGCTCGCCGAACTGGCCGAACGCTGGCCGAACGACAAGTGGTGGCTGGGGATCAACCAGGGCACCCCGTATGCGACCGCAGTCGAAGCGCGCCCACTGCACCGCGAGTTCTGGCAGGAGCTCACCGAGGAGACCGGCGGGGTGCCGAACGGGCAGTTGCTCACGGACGCCATGGGTCCGCTGCACGGGCCACTGGCCCACGGTCTGGCGCTGGGCGCCCATCTCGCCGTACACAACAGCCTGGTCTGGAACCGGCTGGGCGCGGCCTACTTCGACTACGCCGGCGACATCGAGAGCCTGCGCCGGCCCTGGTACGTGACCAACCGGGCCGAGTTCCGCGAGAAGCTGGCCGACCTGATGGCGGCCAAACTCGTGGGCCGTACCGAGGAGTTCGCCCTGCACGCCCGCCGCAACCTCGGCCGCCGGCTGGGCCGGGCGGCGTCGGCCGAGGAGTGGGAGAGCACCGTCACCCAGGCGCTGACCCTGCGGCGGGCGACCGAGGCGGAGGTCAAGGAGGCCGCGGAGGCGGTCCGCCGGATCGACCGGTACGAGCAGCGCTTCCGCGCCGACGGAATCCTGGCGCCGGACCGGCGGGTGGACACCCTCGCCGCCTTCGACTTCGGGCGCGCGGTCAACGTCGTACGCCTGGCCCTGGGTGCACGCTTCTGCGATCCGCAGGAGGCCGAGCAGGCGGTGCTGCGGATCGGTGAAGTGGCCCGGCAGGCCTACGGCTCCTGGGAGGAGTTCTCGCTCGGCTACGCGCTGACCCGCGCCCTCCACTACGACGAGGACGAGTCGGGGACGAAGTACCAGGAGTCCGTGGCCGCGCACCGCATCCTCGCCCAGGACCCGTCGAGCCCCTACCGGAACATCCCGTGGTCATGACCCAGCCCCCGCCCGCCCCCTGGACCGCCCCCACCGAGACCGAGCGCCTGCTGTACGAGGCGGGGTTGCGCCGCGATGTGCAGGCGCAGCTGCGCGTCCTGGCCGGCGAGGAGCTGTACATCGGGATGCCCCGGGCCCAGGTGCACGCGGAGCCGGACATGGTCCACTTCCAGCCGTACTGGGACCCGGCCGTCCGCCGGTACTGCCTGCCGGTCCTGACGCGCGGCATGCTGCCGCCGTTCCACCCGGAGTGGGTGTTCGTGAGCTACGGCCTGGACTGGCTGGCCCGGGGCGGCTGGCCGGACGGCCTTCCCTGGCTCGCCGTGAACGGCGGCACCCCGGCCGCGGTCTATCTGGAGGCGACACCGCAGCACCGCGCGCTGTGGCGGCGCGCCTACGTGGAGAACGAACGGGCGGACGGGAACCGGCTGATCGGACTGCGGCACGGGGCGCTGCACGGACCGCTCGCGTACGGTCTCGCCTGCGGCGGCCATCTGGCGGTGCAGAACGCCGTGCCGTGGAACGAGGTGGGCACGGCCTACCACGGTTACCGCGAGGAGCTGCGGCGGCTGAGTGATGCCTGGGGCATCACCGACCGGGCCGGCTGGCAGGAGCAGCTGGGCTACCTGCTGGACGCCGAGAACAGCCCGCCCCAGGCCGACTTCGTCCTGCGCGTCCGCGAGGCACTGCGCGCCCGCCACGGTGAGCTGCCGCCGGCCGACGCGTGGCGGGAGACCGCCGCCGGTACGGCACAGGACCTGGGCGCGAGCCCCGAGGGGGTCAAGAGCATCGAGGAGTTGGTCCGGCGCGTCATGCGGTACGAGTCGCGGTTCCGGGCGGACGGGCTGCTGCCGCCGGACGGCCGGGTGACCACGACGGTCGCGTACGACTACGGCCGGGCGGTGAACCTCGCCCGCTGGGGGCTGTCGGCCCGCTTCTGCACCCCGCACGAGGCCGAGCAGGCGATCGTGCACGCGGGGGCGCTCAGCAAGCCCGCGTACCGCTCCTGGGAGGCGTTCTCCGCGGGTTACACCCTCGGCCGGGTGCTGCGGTTCGACGACGAGGAGTACGGCCCGTACTACGAGACGGCACTCGACGCCCACCGCCTCCTCGCGCAGTCGGAGGGCAGCCCCTGGCGCAACATCCCCTGGCGCTGAGCGAAGCCGAGGACTCGCGTCAGCGCGCGCCGTGGCCGGGTGCGATGTTCTCGACGCGCTGGGCGAGTTCGAAGTCCTTGTCGGTGACCGCGCCGCCCGCGCTGTGCGTGTTCACCGAGAGCGCGAGGGTGTGGTAGCTGAGGGTGAGTTCGGAGTGGTGGTCCAGCTCGTCCTGGATCCGGGCGATGTGTACGGCCATCGCGGCGGCCGCGAAGTGGGTGCCCAGCTGGTACGTACGGGCGATCCTGTCCCCTTCCAGGGCCCAGCCCGGCAGCTCCCTCAGCCGGTCCTCGATCTCCTTCTGGGACAGCGGCTCGGTGGCCATGGCCAGGCTCCTTCCGGGGCTGAGGGTTCCGGGGCTGAGGGGTCGTCCGGTACCAGCCTGCCACAGGGCCGCCGGGACGGAAGGTTTCGCGCCATTGTGCGCGCGGGCCGACGGGTGGGCGCGCGGGTGTCTTCCGAGTCGAGGGGGGTCCCCCTATGCTCCTGCGCCGGACGTGACTGTTACCGGCGGTAGTAGGGGGACGCGGCATGACTCGTACCGGCAGCACTCGACGGACCTTCGTGGCGGGCGCGGCAGCGGCCGCCGGCACCGCGGCGGCACTCACCCCGGCGCGCGGCGCGGCCGCCGCCCCGCGCGCGCCGGGCGGGCGGCAGTCCGTCGCGGTGCTGGGCGGCGGGGTCGCCGGGCTCACCGCGGCCCATGAACTCGCCGAACGCGGCTTCGCGGTGACGGTGTACGAACGACGGGCCCTGGGCGGCAAGGCCCGCAGCATGGATGTACCGGGCAGCGCCAAGGGCAGTCGCAGACCGCTGCCCGCCGAGCACGGTTTCCGCTTCATCCCGGGCATCTACCACAACCTGCCGGACACCTTCCGGCGCATTCCGTTCCCCGGCAACGCCGACGGGGTGTGGGGCAACCTGGTCGCGCCCAAGGAGATGATGTTCGCCCGGACGGGCCGGGAGGATCTCCGCATTCCGCTTCCCCGGGCCGGCGAAAAACCGGCCGAACTCACCCCGGACGAGCTGCGGCGGGCGGTAACGGCCTTCCTCGGCACGGCGTTCCGGCTGCCGCCGCACGAGGTCGCGTACTTCGCGAACCGCTTCCTTGTCTTCCTCACCAGCTGCGACGAGCGGCGCAACGACCAGTGGGAGCGCAAGCCCTGGTGGGACTTCCTGCGCGCCGGCCAGATGTCGAACGACTACCAGCGCATCCTCGCCGTCGGTCTGACCCGCAACATCGTCGCGACCAAGGCGGAGGAGGCGAGCACCCGGACGGTGGGCTCGCTCCTGGAGGCCTTCGTCTTCAACGCGCTGGGGCGCGGCGCCGACGGTCCGCTCGACCGGATCCTGAACGCGCCGACCAACGAGGCGTGGATCGACCCGTGGGAGACCCATCTCCGCGCCCTGGGCGTGGAGTTCCGGGTCGGCTGGACCGTACGCGAGCTGAAACTCGGCTCCGGGCGGATCGCGGCGGCGGTGATCGAGGACCCGCAGGGCGTACGGCAGTCGGTGACGGCGGACCACTACATCTCGGCGATGCCGGTGGAGCACGCCCGCCGGACCTGGGGGGCCGAGCTGCGGGCCGCGGATCCGCAGCTCGCCCGCTGCGACCGGCTCCAGACCGACTGGATGACCGGCATCCAGTTCTATCTCACTGAGCGGACGCCGATCCTGCACGGCCATCTCAACTGCATCGACTCCCCCTGGTCGCTGACCGCCATCGCGCAGGCGCAGCACTGGCCCGGCCGGAACTTCCCGGCCGACTACGGCGACGGCGCAGTGGCCGACTGCCTGTCCGTGGACATCTCCGAGTGGGACCGGCCGGGCATGCTGTACGGCAGGACGGCCAAACAGTGCACGCGCGAGGAGGTCGCGCGCGAGGTATGGGCCCAGCTCAAGGCGACCGTGAACGACACGGGGAAGACGGTTCTGAAGGACTCCACGCTGCATTCGTGGTTCCTGGACCCGGGCGTGGACGGGCTCGGCACCCCGAACCCCACCAACGACGACGAGCTGCTCATCCACCCGGTGGGGACCTTTCACAACCGGCCGGCCGCCGCGACGAGGATCCCCAACTTCTTCCTGTCCGGTGACTATGTGGCCGTCGACATCGACCTGGCGACGATGGAGGGCGCCAACGCGTCCGCCCGGCAGGCGGTCAACGCCCTGCTGGACCGGACCGGTTCGGGGACCGAGCGGTGCAGCGTCACGCCGCTGTACCGGGCGCCGGAGCTGGAACCGTCGAAGCGGCACGACCGGCTCCGCCACCGGCTGGGCCTGCGCAACATCCACGACCTCGGATAGGTCGGACAGGAGCGTCGCCTCGGTCATCGCCTCGGTTACCGTCGTCCTCATGACCACAGTCGCGACGGACACCGCCGTAGGCCCGCTGCTGCGCACCTGGCGGGAGCGACGCCGGATCACCCAGCTGGAGCTGGCAATCCGCGCCGACTCCTCCGCCCGGCACATCAGCTTCATCGAGACCGGCCGCTCGCGCCCCAGCGAGGAAATGATCCTGCGTCTCGCGGACCACCTCGACGTCCCGGTGCGGGAACGCAACTCCCTGCTGCTGTCGGCCGGTTACGCCCCGCGGTACGCCGAGACCCCGCTGGACGACCCGTCGATGGGCGCCCTCCGGGAGGGGATGGAACGGCTGCTGCAGGGGTACGAGCCGTACCCGGCGATCGTCGTCGACGGGACGTACACCGTGCTGGCCGCCAACCGGGGTATCGCGATGCTGCTCGACGGCCTGCCGGACCATCTGCTCGCCCCGCCGCTGAACGCCATGCGGCTCACCCTGCACCCGGAGGGCATGGCGCCGAGGATCCGCAATCTGCGGGAGTGGCGGGGGCATCTGCTGGCCCAGATGGAGCGCCAGATCGCGCTGGTGCGTTCGGACGCGCTGCGCGCGCTGTACGACGAAGTCGCCGCCTACCCCCTCCCGGAGGCCGGCGACGACTCGGACACGGACGCGGCCGGCTCCGGCTCCGGGACCGGCTCCGGGACCGTCCCGTACTTCGCGCTGCCGCTGCGGATCGAGCACGGCGGTCAGCTGCTTTCCTTCGTCTCGTCCATCTCCACCTTCAACACCCCGATGGACGTGACGGTCGCCGAGCTGGCCATCGAGACGTTCCTCCCGGCCGACCCGGCGACGGTGAAGTACCTGCGGTCGATGGCGCCGTAGCGGGTCTCAACCACGGATTCTCAACCGCGGATTCTCAACCGCGGATGAGGAGGACGACGCCGCCCGCCACCGCCCCCAGCACCACGGCACCGACACCCTGGGCCAGACGGTGGTACCGCAGGACCGGGAGGACGTGGTCGAGGGCGTACCGGCCGGGTCCTGTCAGGGCCAGGGCCGCGGCGGCGGTCACGAGGATCAACTCGTACTCGACGCCCTTGGGGGCGAAGAAGCTGCCGCTCCACCGGACGGCGAGCGCGTTGACCAGGACGCCGATCAGGGCGGCGGCGGACAGGGGGGTGAGCAGCCCCGCGGCCAGGCCCAGTCCGCCCAGGGTCTCGCTGAGCCCGGCGATCACCGCCATCGTCTCGCCCGCGGGGTAACCGCTCATGGTGAAGCCCTGACCGGTTCCGCTGATTCCGAAGCCGCCGAACCAGCCGAACAGCTTCTGGGTGCCGTGGGCGGCCATGGTCAGTCCGACCACCAGGCGGAGCAGCAGCAGCCCGACGTCGTACGACTGCGGGGTCGCCACATGGCCGGTGGTGGTGCCCGAGGAGTCGGAGCCGGCGGTGTGCCGGCCTGGGAAAGGGGAGGTCATGGAGGGTTAGCTTAGGAGCGCGTCGCGGTCCTGGGCCGTCACGGCGCGCAGGGCCAGGTGCTGCAGTACGGCGAACCCGGCGACGGTCATGGCCTGCATCGGGATCCAGACGGCGCCGGCGGTGGTGGGCGAGAACCACAGGACGAGCGCCGCGATGCTCAGCGCCGCCCACAGCAGGTTGGCCTCGATGACGGCCTTGACCGGGAACACCGGAGGCTGCTTCCGGGAGGCCAGGTAGCCGACCCCCGCGCCGAACAGCACCAGGAAGACACCGAGTTCGGGCAGCAGCCCGGACCCGACCCCGAGCAGCCGTCCCAGCGGGCCGGAGGCCGCCACGTACGCCAGGCCGTTGGCGGTGGTGACGACGGCGTCCAGCGCGAGGAAGCGACGGAGCATGGTCTGCGGCTCGGTGGTGCGGGAAATGCTGCGGGAGATGGTGCCAAGCAGGGTCGCGGACATGACGGATCAGCCTCCATCGAGGTCGAAAGCGCTGGTCGGGACCCGGATCTCGGATCGGAGTGCGCCGCCCCGAGATCCGGTACCGCAACCATGCCCGGCGCCGTGGAAGCCGTCGATTACCTCACGGGTCATGCGGACGTCGTGGCAGTCCGGTCCGCCGCGCCGGGTGCGGCCAGGGCGAGCCGGCGGTGCGTGCGGCGGAGCATGGCACGGGCCATGAAGGGGTGCACGCGCCTGACGACGGCGAAGTAGAGACGGCCGCGCAGGTTGTGGGTCCGTACGACCGTGCTGAGGGTGACCGCTTCCTCGCCGGCGTCCGTGCTCACGTACAGGGAGGCGCGGAAGTCCAGGTGGCCGGCGTCCTCGCCGAGCAGCACCTCCGCGCCCTCGCGGGCGACCACCGGGAAGGGCAGCACGCCCTCCCAGGCCGCCGGGTCGGTGGGCATGCCCGGGCCGAGCGGGAGCCGCCAGGCGTCGGAGAAGTCGGTACGGTCGAAGGCCGTACGGGCGAGCAGGGCGCCGGCGGGGATGCCGGCGGCCTTCGGGCGGTACCAGACCAGCCGGTGCATCTGCCGCACCCACGGCGACCAGCGGGTGGGGCGCGCCGCGAGCCGGCCGGTGGCGGCGCGCTCGATGTTGTCGAAGCACTCCTCCACCACGACGTCGTGCATGCTGCGGACCGCGAGATCCCAGACCAGGCGCTCGGTGACGCCCTGCTTCTCCTCAAGGACATGGATCACGCGGCAGCGGTCCGGTCCCACTGGCTCGACCTCCAGCCGGTGGAAGCCGTCGGTGTCGGAGAAGTCGAAGTGGATCATGCGGCCGGGCTCGTACGCGCCGACGGTGTAGCGGACGAATCCGTGCCCGCCGACAGCGCCGGCGCCGAGCGGGCGGTCGAACCGCATGGGTGGCCACGCGGGAGTCGGCCAGACCGGGTCGTCGTCCGAGGCGAGCCGGTCGAGGAGGGCGCCCACCGTCGCGGCCGGAGCCTCGACGGTGCGCTCATGAACGTTGCGTACCGTGCGCATCCCACACCTCCATACGCTGGCGTATGTTTCACCGTACGGTACCGTACGGTCATGGCGCAACGGAAACAACGGGGGCAGGACCGGGGGCAGGGGCAGCGGGACGGCAGGCAGCGGCTGAGCGCCCAGGACTGGGCCGACGCGGCACTCACCGCCATCGGGGAGGGCGGAATCGCCGCGGTCGCGGTCGAACCGCTGGCCGCCCGGCTGGGCACGACGAAGGGCAGCTTCTACTGGCACTTCGCCAATCGCGAGGCGCTGATCGAGGCCGCGCTCGCCCGCTGGGAGGAGCTCGGCACCGAGGCGGTCATCGCGCTCATGGAGACCGAGCCCGACCCGGAGCGGCGGCTGCGCACCCTGTTCGCCGAAGCCACCGCCTCCGCCGCCGAGGACCCGCTCGAGGTGACGCTGCTCGCCACCGCGTCCCATCCCCAAGTCGCGGCCGTACTGGAGCGGGTGACCGCGCGGCGGATCGGCTATGTGGCGCGCCTCTTCGAGGAGGTCGGGTTCCCGCCGGAAGCGGCCGCGCAGCGCGGGCTGCTGGCGTACGCCGGCTACCTCGGGCACGCCCAGCTCAACCACGCGGTTCCGCAGTCACTGCCGGCCGGCGCCGGCCTCACGGACTACCTGGACGGCGTGATGGAGACGCTGCTGCGCCGGCCCTGACCGGCGAGCGTGGCGCAGGTCACTCAATTCAGGCCGTAACGAATCGACTCGGGCACGCGATGAACCTCCAGGTGTCGTCGCGCAGCCCCGTCCTGGCTGTCGAGCGACTTCGCCCGCCCGCCCTTTACTGCCCGCTACGAGAGGCTCCTTGTGTCGCTCAGCCCGTCCCGCACGTTTCCTCCGGAGATCGCCGAGTCCGAGTCCCTGGTTACGCTCATCGAGCGCGGCCGGAGCCAGGGGCACATCAGCGGCGATGACGTGCGCCAGGCCTTCGAAGCGGGTCGTATCCCGATGGACCAGTACAAGCGTGTCCTGCGCAGCCTGAACCAGGTCCTCGACGAGGAGGGCGTGACGCTCCTCGTCACCGCCGCCCCGGCGGCCAAGACGGCCGCGAAGCGTCCGCGCAAGGCTGCGGCGCGGGACGAGGTGAAGCGCCCGGTCAAGAAGACGGTGGTGGCCCGGCCGTCGGGAACGGTGAAGAAGGCGGCCGCTGCCGAGGTGGACGCCGTACCGTCGTCCAGTATGGCTGCGATATCGGAGAAGCACGAAGAGCTCGAAGTACCGGCCGAGAAGAAGGCGGCGCAGAAGCGGACGGTCAAGACCGCCGCGAAGAAGACCGCGGCCAAGAAGACCGCCGCCAAGGCGGAGTCCCCCGCCGGCCCCGAGGCCGCGGAGGCCTCCGAGGTCGACCAGTGGCCCGAGGAGGCAGTGGCCGCCGACGGTGACGAGGAGCAGGCCAAGCCCGAGGGGCAGGGCTTCATCCTGTCCGACGAGGACGAGGACGACGCCCCGGCGCAACAGGTCATGGTGGCCGGAGCCACCGCCGACCCGGTCAAGGACTACCTCAAGCTGATCGGCAAGGTCCCGCTGCTCAACGCCGAGCAGGAGGTGGAGCTCGCCAAGCGCATCGAGGCCGGTCTCTTCTCCGAGTACAAGCTGGAGGAGGAGGACGAGCACAAGCCTGCGTTCCGCCGTGAGCTGGAGATCCTGGTCGAGGACGGCCGCCGCGCCAAGAACCACCTGCTGGAGGCCAACCTCCGCCTGGTCGTCTCGCTTGCCAAGCGCTACACCGGCCGCGGCATGCTCTTCCTGGACCTGATCCAGGAGGGGAACGTCGGCCTGATCCGCGCGGTCGAGAAGTTCGACTACACCAAGGGCTTCAAGTTCTCGACGTACGCGACCTGGTGGATCCGGCAGGCGATCACCCGCGCCATGGCCGACCAGTCGCGCACCATCCGCATTCCGGTGCACATGGTCGAGATCATCAACAAGCTCGCGCGCGTCCAGCGCCAGATGCTCCAGGACCTGGGCCGCGAGCCCACGCCCGAGGAGCTCGGCAAGGAGCTCGACATGACCCCGGAGAAGGTCATCGAGGTCCAGAAGTACGGCCGCGAGCCGATCTCCCTCCACACCCCCCTGGGCGAGGAGGGCGACAGTGAGTTCGGCGACCTGATCGAGGACTCCGAGGCGGTCGTCCCGGCCGACGCGGTCAGCTTCACCTTCCTCCAGGAGCAGCTGCAGTCCATCCTGGGAACGCTTTCCGAGCGCGAGGCGGGCGTGGTCTCGATGCGGTACGGCCTCAATGACGGCCAGCCGAAGACGCTGGACGAGATCGGCCGGGTGTACGGCGTGACGCGCGAGCGCATCCGCCAGATCGAATCGAAGACGATGTCGAAGCTGCGCCACCCGTCCCGCTCCCAGGTCCTGAGGGACTACCTGGACTAGGCCGCCATCCCGAGAACGCCCCCTCCCCGCCTTGGCGGGAAGGGGGCGCTGCCTCGTGCCAAACCGGCGAGCGGTCACCGATGCGGTACCTGAGTACCGAGTCGTGCCGAAAGGGTGCCCCGCATGTGTGCGTTCGCACGAGCGCGGGGCACCCCTGTCGATCCGGGTGGAGAGTGGAGAGTCAGTTCCCCTCGGTTTCGAAGGTGCGCAGCAAATCGGCCGCGACGCTCACGGCGATGGTCGCGGGTTCCTTGCCGGTGATGTCGGCCATCCCGATCGGGGTCTTGATCCGATCGATGGTGGCCTCGTCGTGACCGCCCTCGGTGGAGAGGCGTTTGCGGAACCGCACCCACTTGGCCGCCGACCCGATCAGCCCGATGGAGCCGAGGTGGGTGGTGCGCAGGGCGGCGTCGCACAGAGCGGCGTCCTCGGCGTGATCATGGGTCATGATCAGGATGTGGGTGCCGCGCGGCAGCTCCTCCAGCACCTCCTCGGGCAGCAGCGGCGTGTGATGCACGTGCACCTGCGCCACCGCGTCCGCCAGCACGTCGAGCCGTTCCTTGGTGAGCATGTCGGCACGGGTGTCGATCAGATGGAGGTCGAGGTCCTGACGTGCCAGGATGCGCGCCAGTTCCAGCCCCACGTGCCCCACGCCGAAGACCGCCACCGCCCGTACCACCGGCAGCGGTTCGAGCAACACCGAGACCGTGCCGCCGCAGCACTGCACGCCATGTTGGTTGGTCACTTTGTCGTTCAGGGCGAAATCAATCAGCTCAGGCTCAGGCTTGGACGCGACGATCATCTCGCGGGCCCGGTCGATTGCGACGGCCTCGACGTTGCCGCCGCCGATCGAGCCCCACGTCTCGCTCTGCCCCACCACCAGTTTGGCACCGGCGTCGCGCGGGGCATGGCCGCGCACGGTCGCGACGGTGACCAGCACGCCGGACTCCCGGCGTGCTCGCAACCGTGCGACCGCGGCGACCCACGTCATGTCAGGCACCGCTCAACGCTGCTGCGTCGGTGCGGACCTTGCCGTCGGCGGCAAACCCGTTACGGGCGTGACCGTTCCGGGAGGCATCGCCCTGGCGGGCCTCCTCGATCGCCCAGTACACCGCTTCCGGCGTCGCGGGCGAGGCCAGCTCGACGCTGACCCCGCTCGGTCCGAACGCGGCGGCGGCCTGCCGCAACGCCTCTCGCACCGAGAACGCCAGCATCAGCGGAGGCTCACCCACCGCCTTGGACCCGTAGACCGCGCCCTCTTCGGTAGCGTTCTCCAGCAGCGTGACGTTGAACTCCTCGGGCATCTCCGAGAAGCTCGGCAGCTTGTACGTGCTCGCGGCCTGGGTCAGCAGCCGGCCGCGGTTCGGCCCGTCAGTGGCGTCCCAGCGCATGTCCTCGAGCGTCAGCCAGCCCGCCCCCTGCACGAAGCCGCCCTCGACCTGACCAATGTCGATCATCGGGGACAGGCTGTCGCCGACATCGTGCACGATGTCCACGCGCCGGATGCGGTACGCGCCGGTGAAGCCGTCCACCTCCACCTCGGCCGCTGCGGCGCCATAGGAGAAGTACTTGAACGGCGAGCCCTGGAACGCCTTCGCGTCCCAGTGCAGACCCTCGGTCCGGTAGTAACCGGCCGCCGACAGCTGAACCCGCTGGAAGTACGCGGTGCGCACCAGGTCGTCCCAGGCCAGCTCCTTGTCGCTGCCCAGGGTGCGCGCGACGCCCTCGACGATGCGTACGTCCGAGGCGTTCGAACCGAGCTGCGATGCGGCCACCTGCAGCAGCCGCTCACGCAGCTGCTCACACGCGTTCTTGATCGCCCCACCGTTGAGGTCCGCGCCGGAACTGGCGGCGGTGGCGGAGGTGTTGGGCACCTTGTCGGTACGCGTCGGGGCCAGGCGCACCTTGTGCAGCGGGATGCCCAGCGTGGTCGCGGCCACCTGCATCATCTTGGTGTGCAGGCCCTGGCCCATCTCGGTGCCGCCGTGGTTGATCAGGACGGAGCCGTCCTTGTAGATCAGCACCAGCGCGCCGCCCTGGTTGAAGGCGGTGAGGTTGAACGAGATGCCGAACTTGACGCCGGTGAGCGCAATGGCCCGCTTGGTGTGCGGGTGCGCGGCGTTGAAGGCGGCGATCTCGCGCTTGCGATCGGCGATGCCGCCGTTGTTGCGGACTTCTTCCCAGACGGCGGAGATCCGTTCGGGGTGGGTGACCGGCTGTCCGTACGGCGTCGACTGACCCTGCTCGTAGAAGTTGCGCTCCCGCAGCTCCATGGGGTCCAGGCCGAGCAGCGGCGCGCACCGGCCCATGATGTCCTCGATCACGAGCATGCCCTGCGGTCCGCCGAAGCCGCGGAACGCGGTGTTCGAGACCTTGTTGGTCTTGGCGATGCGACCGGCGATACGCGCGTTGGGGATCCAGTACGTGTTGTCGATGTGGCACAGCGCACGGGCCGTCACCGGCTCGGACAGGTCCAGGCTCCAGCCGCCGTCCGAGGTCAGGGTGGCGTCCAGGGCCCGGATCCGGCCGTCGGCGTCGAAGCCGATCTTCCACGTGGCGTGGAACCCGTGCCGCTTGCCGGACATGGTCAGGTCCTGCGTGCGGTTGAGCCGCAGCCGGACCGGCCGGCCGGTCAGCTTGGCACCGAGCGCGGCGACGGCCGCGAACCCGTGCGGCTGCATCTCCTTGCCGCCGAAGCCGCCGCCCATCCGCAGGCACTGCACGGTCACCTCGTGACTGTGCAGACCGAGGACGTGCGCGACGATCTCCTGGGTCTCCGAAGGGTGCTGGGTGCTGCTCTGGATGAAGACCTGCTCGGCCTCGTCGATGTGGGCCAGCGCGGCGTGCGTCTCCAGGTAGAAGTGCTCCTGGTCGGAGAACTGGAACTCACCGGTGAACACGTGCGCGGAGTCGGCGAAGCCGGCGTCGACGTCGCCGGTCACCATCACGGGCCGAGCGCCGTGGAAGCTCTCGGCCGCGATCGCCTCCTTCAGCGTGATCAGGGAGGGCTTCTCGTCGAGTTCCACCTCGACGGCCGCGGCGCCGAGCCGGGCCGCCTCCAGGGTCTCGCCCAGCACCCACGCGACCGCGTGGCCGTAGAACATGACCTCGTCGGGGAACAGCGGCTCGTCGTGCTTCATGCCGGCATCGTTGACGCCGGGCACGTCGGCACCCGTCAGCACACGGACCACGCCGGGCACGGCGAGCGCGGGCTCGGTGCGCAGCGCGGTGATCCTGCCGCAGGCCTTCATGACCTGGACCGGGTACGCGTGCAGCACGTCCTTGGTCCGCTGGACCAGGTCGTCGGTGTAGAGCGCGGTGCCGGTGACGTGCTGGAAGGCACTCTCGTGCGGCATCGAGACGCCGACGACCGGCTTTTCGGGGCGTTCGGACAGATGGCTCATGAGGTAACCGCCTCGGTGGTCTGCGCGTACAGCTTCAGCAGGCTCTGGCCGAGCATCGCGGAACGGTAGAGGGAGCTGGCGCGATGATCGCTCATCGGCGTGCCCTCGCCCCGCAGCACCCGGGCCGCGGCCTCGACGGTCTCCGTCGCCCACGGCTTGCCCTCCAGGGCGGCCTCGGTGGCGAGGGAGCGGATCGGGGTGGCGGCCACGCCGCCCAGGCCGATGCGCGCCTTGCGGACGATCCCGTCCTCGATGTCGAGCGCGAAGGCGACCGCCACGCTGGAGATGTCGTCGAAGCGCCGCTTGGCGATCTTGTGGAAGGCAGTGACCGGCGACAGCGGCAGCGGGATCCGCACCGCGCGGATCAGCTCTCCGGGACGGCGCACGCTCTGCCGGTAACCGGTGAAGTAGTCCGCCAGCGGGACCACGCGCTCGCCGCCGGCGCCGGCGAGCACCACCGACGCGTCGAGGGCGAGCAGCACCGGCGGGCTGTCACCGATGGGCGAGCCGGTACCCAGGTTGCCGCCGAGGGTCGCACCGTTGCGGATGAGCCGCGATGCGAACTGCGGGAACAGCTCGGCGAGAAGCGGGACGTCGCCCTCGAGGCGGCGTTCGATCTCGGTGAGCGTCAGCGCCGCACCGATCTCGATGTACTCGGATTCGACGCGCAGCTCCCGCAGTTCGGGCAGCCGGTCGATGGCGACGACGCAATCCGCCCTGCGGGAACGGATGTTCACCTCCACGCCCCAGTCGGTGGAACCGGCGACCACCACCGCGTCCGGCCGCTCGTGCAGCAACTGCAACGTTTCGGCCAGCGTGTTCTTGCGCAGGAACGTGCTGTCGTCCTGGGTGTACTCGGTGGCGACCGCGGCGGGCGGGTCCTGCTCGCGGCGCTGCGCGAGCGGGTCCTCGTCGGTGGGCGTACCGACGGCGAACGCGGCATCGCGGATCGGGCGGTAGCCGGTGCAGCGGCACAGGTTTCCGCTCAGCGCGTGCAGGTCGAAGCCGTTCGGACCGTGCTCGGCATCGGCGTTCTCGGCCGCGTCCGCGCTGTCCAGCGGGTTGCCGTGCTCGCAGCGGTCGGGTCGGTAGTACTCGGAAGCCATGCTGCAGATGAATCCCGGCGTGCAGTAACCGCACTGGGAGCCGCCGCGGACCGCCATCTCCTCCTGCACCGGGTGCAGGGTGGGCGGCGTGCCGTCTTCGCCGACGGTGGCGAGGCCTTCGGAGGTGATGACCTCCTGGCCGTCGAGGGCCGCGGCCGGGACCAGGCAGGCGTTGACCGCCACCCAGTCGGTGGGCTTGTTCACCCCGGGACGGGCCACCAGGACCGAACAGGCGCCGCACTCACCCTCGGCGCAGCCCTCCTTGGTGCCGGTGAGGCCGCGCTCGCGCAGGAAATCCAGCGCTGTGGTGTGAGGTGCAGCCGGTGAAAGCGGTGTTTCTTTCCCGTTGACCGTGATCCGCGCCGCTACCATGACAGGCCTTCGTTTCGGTGCGCGATCGGTCGATTCATGATGTTCGCCAATTTCAGGCAGCTTTCTGTGTTCAGACGCGCCACGTGAGAGAAGCGGGCGCAGAAAGGCACGCAACAGCGGCGTGTCGGAAGGTGATGACGGGAAACCCGGAATGTGCGGAATGTGCCACGGACGGGCACATCAGAACGGCGTACTCAGCAGCCGTGCGCGATCCGACCCGGAACCCAGACTGTGCACTGGGCGAGGCGACCAAGATCAGAGCAGGTGTACATCCGCTGGTCGCCTCCTTTCGGTCGTTATGGGTCGGCGTCTACCGCAAAATAGTGGCTGGGGCCACCGAGGTCAAGACGTTGACCTCGGTCTCTCGAGAACCGTGTCCTGACTGGCCGGCTCCCGTCGCCTGCACCTCAACCCCCAGGTCGGCGCGGACGAGCCGCAGCGCCGCTGCCGGGTCTGCCGCGCGGGTGACGGTCCGGCCCACGACGACATGTGAGGCGCCGGCGGCAACGGCTGCGCGCGGTGTCCCGGGGCGAGCGTGCTCGGCCGGTGATCCCCCTGGAAGCATGACTCCCGGCGTGACGATCAGGCTGCCGGCGCCCAGCACAGCGCGCAGTGCCCCGGCTTCCTGCGGCGAGGCGATCACGCCGTGGCATCCAGCGCCTTGTGCCAGTCGCGCCAGCCGCAGCACCTGCGCTTCGGTCGAGGCGTTGACGCCGATGTCAGCCAGGTCGGAGCTGCTCATGCTGGTCACGACGGTGAGAGCGAGAACGCGCAGGCGGGGAAAGTCGCGGGCCGCTGCGACCGCGGCAGCCATGATGTCAGTGCCGCCCATGCTGTGCACGGTCACCAGGGACGCACCCAGAGCACCCGCGGCACGCACCGCACCGGCGACGGAGTTCGGGATCTCGAAGAGCTTCAGGTCCAGGAACACGTCCTTGCCCTTGGCGACGAGGTGCTCGATCAGGTCGGGTCCGGCCGCAGTGAGCAGTTCCAACCCGATCTTGTAGAAACGGCACTCCGCTCCAAGCCGGTCGACGATCTCGTCAGCCGCACGACGGTTGTCGAAATCCAAAGCGACGATGACCCGGCCGGCTGTCTCCACGACGCCATTGTCACCCACCAGTGGTATCCACGCTGGGGGACCCTACTTCAGCCGGAAGACCGGGCCCCGGGCCGTGAACGGGAGAGTCGCTCCCTTGGGGATCAGGAAGGCGTGTTCGCGGCGGATGCGCAGGGTGTCGCAGCCGCCGTCGGTGATCAGCAGGAGGGGAGCCGTCGGCGGGAAGTCGGGGGCCCGCTGGAGCAGGTCGACCGCCGGCTGCAGGACGGTCCCGCCGCGCCCACGCACGCGGACCCGGCCCGCGATCTCGGTCGGCGGGAGGTAGCCCGCGTCGTACGGCGCCGCGTCGCAGAAGACCACGCGGGCGGCCGGTACGTCACGGGCCTGCGCGTACGAGGCGATGGCGCCCAGTGCCTTGCCGAGCAGCGCGAGGTCCATCGAGCCGGAGGTGTCCAGCACCACGCCGAAGGTGCAGCGGGCGATCTCCTCCGGCGGGAAGTACCGGCCGGCCCGGGGGATGTCCGGGGTGGCGGCCTGGCGGCGGGCCGGGCGGGCGTAACTGCGTACCGGCTGCGGGCGCGGTACGAACTCGTCGAACCAGCGCGCCAGTCGGGCGTCCCACGGCACCGGCGGATGGGCGAGCGCCCGGATCTCCTCGACCAGCCCGGCGGGCAGCAGCCCGCGGTCACCGGTCCGGTGCAGGTCGAAGCCCTGGACCAGGCCGCGGCGGTAGAACTCGTCGAGGTCGACGTACGTGCCGGGGCCGCGCCCGTGCGCCAGGGGTTCGCCGAGGATGTCGCCCGCACCCTTCCCGCGCAGGGTGGCAAGGCGGCGGTACCTGCGCAGGTCGGTGGCCATCCGGTCGTAGACCTCCTCGACCGAGAGGTCCTTGAGCTCCGCGTCGTACAGCAGCCCTTCGGGCATCGCGCCGACGCCCATCTCGTGCAGCCAGCCGTTGACCACGTAGTCGGCGGCCACGTTGAAAAGGAACGGGTCGCGGGCGCCGCGGCGTTCGCCGTGCCGGAGGGCGGCGTGCAGCATCTCGTGGCCGAGGACGAACCGCCACTCGTCGTCGGCATACCGGCAGAGCGGGTTGATGTAGATCTCGCCCGCAGCGGCATTGACAGCGGCGATGGAAATGCCGTGGGTGCGGGCGAGTTCGGCGTCGGCGACCAGCGTCATACCGGCGGCGATCCCGCCGAGCAGCGGGTACGAGGAGATGAACCAGCTCAGCGCCCGGTCCCAGGGCTGCTGCCGGATCCGCTCTCCGGTCAGGCTGTCCCGGCGGCCGCCCGCGACGTCCATGGCCGCCGACACGCTCTGGGTCAGGGCACGGGCGAAGGCGAGCTGCCAGTCGGGCGGCGGGTCGTTCCACCGGTGCCAGGGCGCAAGGAGCTGGTCGGGTGCGCCGCCCGCCGTACCGCAGTGCTCGTACGCGGCGGGGATGCCGTCGCGCCGCCAGCGCGCCGCGAGCTGTTCCTCGTCACCGCCGGGGTACTCGGCCGGCAGGTGGTCGGGGGCACGGCCGACGGGGAACGTGAGCAGGAAGCGGTTGACGATGGTGCAGCGGGCGGCCAGGTCGTGGCGATCGGGCTGGTCGCGAGCCCGCCCGTTCTCGGTCCTGGCCGCCGGTACATGGCCGAAGCCGAGATGGAGCAGGCAGTGCGCCAGCGCCCAGGCCCACTCGGCCGGTTCGGCGCGGAGGGTGGGGTGGACGTGCAGGGTGCCGTTGGAGTCGACCGCCGCAAGGCCGTACCGCGGGTACTCCCGGCACTCCTTGCTGCGGCAGATGCCTGCCTCCAGTGCGGCCAGCGCCGGATTGCGCCTGACCAGCGCCAGCCCGGACGCGAAGGCCTCGGCCGCCGGATCGGGCCGCGCCCCCGCCCGCTTGCGCGTACGGCTCATCGCCGCGCCTCGACGAGCCGCGGCATGTCGCGTGCGGCCTCGACCAGGAACCAGGCGGGGAGTACGGGCTGCCCGTCGGCGTCGTCCGCGATGACGGTCTGGGCGACTTCGACGGAGATCTCGGCGAGCTGGACGAGCAGCGACTTCGCACGGTAGGCGGTCTGCCGTACGGACGGCGAGACGTGCTGCTTGTCCGCGGGCAGTTCCCTGACCAGCCGGCCGCGGAAGGCCTCGGCGAGGTAGTAGAGCAGGTCGCGGTCCTCGATGCGCTGCGGCCAGGACGCATCGCCCTTGATGATCGCCTCGATGCCGAAGGTGTGCCGGACGATCTTCGCGTATCCGCAGAAGGAGACGGCGTGCGCGGGCGTCAGCGTGCCGTGCGCGATCACCTTGAGGGTGTCCTCGTCGAGCGTCGGCCCGAAGGAGTGCAGGGCGTCGGAGAGCATGTGCCACGAGCGCGGGGTGGAGAACGGCTCCTCGGTCTTGGGCGGCTGCGACCAGAGGTGGTCCGGCCGGTCGGTCAGGTAGTCGGTCACCCAGGGGTGGATGCCGTGCTCACCCGCCCACACCAGCCAGTCGGCGGCGGACGCCTGGAGATGGACATGGGTGAGCCGGTTGACCAGGGCGGAGGCGATGGGCCGGGCGAGGGCGTTGTCGGTCGCCCTGTTGCCGGCCCCGATGACGATGCTGCCGGCCGGGAGCTCGTACGAGCCGATCCGCCGGTCCAGGATGAGGGAGTAGAAGGCCTTCTGCACATCGGGCGTCGCGGCGTTCAGCTCGTCGAGGAAGAGGCAGTACGGCTCGTCACGGGCGATGGCCTCCGGCGGGCAGAACACCGACTTGCCGTCCTGGATCCGCGGTACGCCGATGAGGTCCTCGGGGGCGAGCTGGGTGCCCAGCAGGCTCACGCACTCCAGGCCCAGCGAATCGGCGAACTTCCGCACCAGGGAGGACTTCCCGATGCCGGGCGCGCCCCAGAGGAACACCGGCCGCACGGTCGCGAGGCCGAGGAGCAGTTCGGGTATCTGGGCAGGAGAGACGGTGACGGTGGCCTGCACGCGTGGGGTTCCTTCGGGTACGTGATGTCCGGACCGGTACGTGATGTCCGGGCGCCCAGTGTGTGGGCACCGAGTGTCACGGCGCAGCCGATTTTCCCTGGTCCTCCGCCGTGCTCAGCGGTACCTGCGGGCCGTCGCTCTCGCGCAGCCAGCGCCGCAGCACCCGGTGCAACTGCTCCGCGCCGACCAGCTCGCCGCCGTCCGGCACCGGCGCGGAGAGTTCGACGGGCCACAGCAGGAAGGGGTGCGCCTGCTCGCCACCCAGGCCGCCGTGCGAGCCGATCTGCTCCTCGAAGGCGTGCACCTCGCCGGTCCGCGGGTCGTAGCTGGAGTTGACCATGATGTCGGCAACGTGCGGGAAGGAGTCGGTGCGGCGCACCGCGTCGGCCGTGCCCGGCCCGAAGGCGGCGAGCGGGCCGTGGTCCCCCGCCCCGTCGCCGTCGAGCCGCAGCTCCGCCCCGTGCGGGCCGAGCACCAACGGCCCGTCGCGCTCACTGCGTACGAGCAGGAAGCCGATGCCCGGATGGTTGGCGAGGGTGCTCAGCAGCGCCGGATGCCGGCGTTCGATCTGCTCCCGGGTCATCCGCCGCGGCACATCGGGGAACGAGATCAGCCCCAGGTTCCCGGAGGCGAGCACGATCGGGTCGGAGCCGCGCACCGGATGTGCCTCCTCCTCGCCCTCCTCGACCGGCCGGTGCAGCGCGGCCAGTACGGCGGCGCGGGCCTCCGCGCCGCTGTGCGTACGGCCCGCCCGGCGGGACACCGGCAGCCCGCAGCCGGCCCGTACCAGGTCCTTGAGCCGCAGCCCGTACTGGCTGAGGAAGCTCTCCCCGGGGCTCTGGCCGTGGTCGGACAGCAGCACGATCCGGTAGCTGCGCGGGGCGTGTTCGGCGACCTTGATGATGAGTTCGAGGGACCGGTCGAGCCGTGCCAGGACCTTCTCGGCGTCCCGGCTGCGCGGCCCGGAGTGGTGGGCCACTTCGTCGTACGCGACGAGATCGGCGTAGACGGCGGCGCGGCCGGCGAGCATGTCGCCCATCACCGCGGCCACCACCACGTCCCGTTCGACGACGGTCGCGAAGGCCCGGATGAACGGGTAGAGCCCGCCCCGCCCCACGCGCGGCCGGTCGCCGCGGAGCCGGGAGCGGGTGGACTGGCCGATCTCGCGGGCCACTTCGGCGACGAGGGACAGGGCGGTGCGGACGGCGTTGGCGGGGTCGGAGAAGTACGCGAAGTAGCCGGCACGCGAGCGGTTGGCCCGGCCGCGCCGGGCGGCGATGGACAGGACCAGGGCGAGTTGGTCGGCGCCGCCGCTGAAGAGGTTGCCCCGGCTGGCGCCGTCCAGGGTGAGCAGTCCGCCGTCACCGGTCCGCCGGATCGCGCGGCGCTGGAGTTCGGCGGCGCTGGTGGGCCGGTTGCAGACCATGACGTCGCCGGTGTCCTTCTCGTACCAGCGGAAGGCGGGGACGTCGTGGTTGGAGCCGTGCAGGATGCCGAGCTGGCTGGCGCCGGTCTGGCTGGACCAGTCGGTGCGCCAAGGGGTCAGCCGGTGGGTACCGGCCAGGAGCCTCGCGACGGCCGGCATAAGACCGCTCGCGACGGCGTGCAGCAGCACCTCGTGGCCGACGCCGTCGAGTTGCAGGAAGACGGTGCCGGGCGGGCCGCTGCGCCCGGCGTCCTCGCCGCGTCTGCGGCGCCGCCGGTCGGCGAGGCGGGAGAGCCTGCGCCGGTACGCGGTGTCGTCGCGGACGGCGAGCGCGGTGGAGGTGGCCGAGGCGACGGCGGACATGACGGCGGCGACGACCACCGCGGTCTCCGGTTCGGCCTCGGCGCGGGCGTCCGGTATCAGCCGCAGGGCGACCAGCAGCAGTGAGCCGTTGAGGAAGAAGACCAGAACTCCCAGTACCAGTGCGGGTACCAGCAGCAGGGCGCGTACGAGCAGGGGCCACACCAGTGCGCTCAACAGGCCGAACGCGCCCGCGCCCCACGCCGCGGTGACCGCGATCCGGGTGGCGCTGTCGCCGTCGTCCGACTGGAGCTGGAACTCGGGCAGGGCGCCGGCGAGCACCAGCATGGTCACGGTGGACACCGCCCACACCACGATCACCCGCCACAGGGCGCTGCCAGCGGCCCGCCATCGCCCGTCGACCACGCCGTTCCCACCTCACGTCCCGGCCCGTGGCACGCGCACGGGTCCCCCACCTCCCAGCGTCGCACAGCGCGGGGGGCCGGGTGGAACGTCAACAGCCGTCATATCCGGCCGTCGGCATGGACAGCCGGCGGTGCACCTCCGCCTTCATCGCCGCGTCGTACGCGGGCTCGTCCAGGCCGGCGGTCTCCAGCCGTACGCCCCGGCGCTCGCACTCCGCGGTGAACTCGGGCACCGACCTGAGCGCCCGTTCCAGTACGCGGTGGTTGGGCGCGACGAACAGGTCCACCTGGCCGGCCTCGACGTCCGACCAGAGTCCGCAGTGGTCGGGCCGGAGGCCGTAGATGAGCAACTGCCGGGTCAGGACGTAGCCCTGGTCGGCCGCCCAGCGGGCGCACATGGCGTGCTGGCTGCGGGTGTCCACGACGAAGGGATCACTGTCCAGTTCCTCCAGCGGTGTCAGGCTGGCGATCGCCGCCACCCGGACATCAGCCATGCCGTCCCCCTCCTCCGCGAGCGTGTGCGAGCCTCCGCGAGCGTGTAAGAGCCTCTGCGGGCCGTGGCGCCCAGCACCCGACCCTACTCCGGCTCGTACCCCCGTAGGCTCGTACCGAGGCAACCCGAGTGAGGAGGCCGTGCGTGCCGGTGGAGATCACCTGGTGGGGCCATGCCACCTGTACGGTCGAGGACTCGGGAGTCCGGGTGCTGACCGATCCGCTGTTCACCCGGCGGCTCGCGCATCTGCGCCGGCGGCGCGGTGAACTACCGCCGCCCGAGGCCGCCGTCGCCGAGGCGGTGGTGGTCTCGCACCTGCACGCCGACCACCTGCATCTGCCGTCGCTGGCGCGGCTCGCGCCCGGTACCCGGCTCATCGTGCCGCGCGGCGCGCGGCAGGCGGTGCCACGGCTGGGGAAGCTGTCCGGGCTGCGCGTCACCGAGGTCGGGCCCGGCGAGGAGGTACGCATCGGGGACCTGGTCGTACGGGCGGTGAGCGCGCGGCACGACGGGCGCCGGCTGCCGGTGGGACCGCACCGCTCCCCCGCCCTGGGGTTCGTGGTCTGCGGCGAGGCACGGACGTACTTCGCGGGCGACACCGGGCTGTTCGAGTCGATGGCGGACGAGGTGGGTCCCGTCGATGTGGCGCTGCTGCCGGTGGGTGGCTGGGGCCCCTATCTGGGGCCCGGACACCTCGACGCGGGGCGCGCGGCCCAGGCGCTCGCCCGGCTGACGCCGCGCAGCGCGGTGCCGGTGCACTACGGCACGTACTGGCCGATCGGTATGGACGCGGTCAGGCCGCACGAATTCCACGCCCCGGGCGAGGAGTTCGTCCGGCACGCGGCGCGGCTCGCGCCCTCCGTCGCCGTGCACCGGCTCGCGCACGGCGAGAGCGTCCGGCCCGGGGCGGTCCGGTGATCCACGCGTTCATACAGCAGGTGCAGCAGGTACAGCAGGTGCCTCCGGAGACGACCCAGCAGGTCGTGGGCTATCCGGCGCTCTTCGTCCTGGTGGTCCTGGGGGCGCTGGTGCCGGTGGTGCCGACCGGGGCGCTGGTCAGTTCGGCCGCCGTGGTCGCCCTGCACCAGGCGTTCCCGTTCGCGCTGCTGCTCGTCTTCGGGGTGGCGGCGCTCGCCGCGTTCCTGGGGGACGTCGCGCTGTACTGGCTCGGGCAGCGCGGCCTGCGCTCGAGGAACGGCTCGCGCTGGCTGGGAAAGCTGCGTGACCGTGCGGCTCCCGAACGGGTCGCGCGGGCGGAGCGGGGGCTCGAAGAGCACGGCGTACTGGTACTGGTGCTGTCCCGGCTGGTACCGGCCGGGCGGATCCCGGTGATGCTGGCCTGCCTGCTGGCGGAGATGCCGCTGCGCGGTTTCGTACGCGGCAGCGCGCCGGCGTGCCTGGCCTGGGCGGCGACGTACGGGCTGATCGGCATCCTGGGCGGCTCGCTGTTCGCCGAGCCGTGGCAGGGGGTGCTCGCGGCGGTGGGGCTGGCGCTGCTGATCAGCGGGGTACCGGCGGGGTGGCGCCGGGTGCGGACCTACTCGTCCCGGGATCGTGGCCGCGGTCGGGACCGGGGCCGGGGCCGGCGGGAGGTGTGAGGACGCGGGAGGCGCCGACGGGCAGGTCCCACAGCTCGTCGCGGGGGCGGCCGGTCCGCTCCCAGGCGGCACGGACCCGGGTGAGCGGTTCCAGTACGGGTTCGGCGGACAGTACGAAGGTCGCCCAGTGCATCGGCGCCATCCGGCGGGCGCCCAGGTCCTGGCAGGCCCGGACGGCCTCCTCGGGATCGGCGTGCACATCGCGCAGCCACCAGCGGGGCGCGTACGCGCCGATCGGCAACAGGGCGAGATCCATGGCGGGGTGGCGGCGGCCGATCTCACGGAACCAGTGCCCGTAGCCGGTGTCGCCGGCGAAGTAGACGCGCTGCCCGTGGCGGTCGGTGAGCACCCAGCCGCCCCAGAGCGAGCGGCAGGTGTCGAGGAGGGTGCGCTTGGACCAGTGGTGAGCGGGCACGAAGTCGAAGCGCACGCCGTCCGGGCCGCCGAGCCGGGCCGCCTCCCACCAGTCCAGTTCGGTGACGGTGGTGAAGCGTCGGTGCCGGAACCAGCGGGCCAGCCCGGCCGGGACGAACAGCGGGGTGTCGCGCGGGAGCCGCCGCAGGGTCGGGGCGTCCAGATGGTCGAAGTGGTTGTGGCTGATGACGACGGCGTCCACGGGCGGCAGATCCTCCCAGCGCACGCCCACGGGGGTGATCCGGGCCGGCGTGCCGAGGATCCTGCGGGACCAGACCGGGTCGGTGAGCACGGTGAGCCCGCCGATCCGGATCACCCAGCTGGCGTGCCCGGCCCAGGTCACGGCGACGGTGTCCGCGTCGACGCGGGGTGGTGGGCCGGGCGCGAAGGGCAGCCGCGGGATACCACTGAGGCCGTCGGTGCCGGGCCGGATGGCACCTTCGCGAGCCAGCCGGGCAAAGGCCCGGACCCCGGGAAGAGGCGCGGTGAGCCGATCGACGAACGAGGCCGGCCAGTACCGGACCTCGCCAAGAGCCCGGACCCGGCCGGGGGCGGGGGCGGGGGCGGGGGCGGCGGTCACGGAGCCGCCCACCGCTGGGCCGCCGGGGGCCGGGCCGCGCGGGCCCGGGCCGCCCGGGGCCGTGGCTCCGGCAACAGCGCCCCAGGCAGCGGCATCGGGTGTGGCCGTCGCGCCCGGGGCCGGTACGCCGGCGGAGCCGCTCGCGGCCGGGGCACCCGGTGCCGTGACACCGGATGTCGGGGCGCTCCGGGCAGGAACGGTGGCCGCCGGAGCGGTGCTGGAGGCCGTTACGTCCGCCGCCGTCGCCCCGACGGAGCCGCCCACCGCCAGGCCGGCGGGGGCCGGGCCGCGCGAGCCTGGGCCGGCCTGGGTCGTGGCTCCGGCGACAGCGCCCCCGGCAGTGACCCCGGGAGCGGCATCGCAAGCGGCATCGGGCGTGGCGGTCGCGCCTGCGGCCAGGGCACCCGGCGCCGTGACGTCAGCCGGGCGGCCCCCGGCGACAAGAGCGGGGTCGGGGGCCGGCCTGGTGGCGGCGGCAACCGTCTCGTCCTTGGCGCGGGCGCTGCCAGGAGCGGTCGCGCCCGGAGCCGGTTCGCCGGCGGAGCTGCTCGCGGCCGGGGCACCCGGCGCCGGGGGGTCAGCCGGGCGGCCCCCGGCCAAAAGCGCGGGTGCGGCGGCAACGCTCTCGGCCTTGGCGCGGGCGCCGGGCGAGTGGCCTCCCGGGCGGGCCGGCCCGTCCGGGGCGGGCTCGGGGTCGGTGCTCGGCGTGCGGGGAGCGCCTACGCCGCCGTCCTCCTCCGGGCGGTCCGTCTGCCCCGTCTGTTCCGTCTGTTCCGTCATCGAAAGGACTCCGTTCCGGTGGCGGGCGCAGTCATCGCAGTTCGTCGAAGGCCGTTCCGAAAATGCTCAGTGCTCGCGAGACGTGCGGCAATTCCAGTGGCTCCACTGCGGTGAGGGACTCCATGCGCTGCTCCTGGGTTGCCCCGAGCAGCGGACCGGTCGCCAGCCGTACGCGCAGCGCGCCGAGTTCGTCGCCGAACCGGTGGCCGCCGGGTACGGGCGAGCCGAGGCGTTCGGTCAGGTAGTCCTCCAGCTCCATGGAGTCACTGACCCCGCGGGCCGCCAGCCCGGAGCGCAGCGGGTCGAGGTCCGCGTAGAAGTGACGGCCGGCCTGCGGCGGGCGGGCCAGCGCGCCCGACGCGAGGACCGTGTGGTGCAGCGCGGACGCGACGCGGGAGTGCAGCGCGGCGGCCGCGGCGATGCGCTCGGTGACGGTGCGCGGCTCACCGAGTGCGTGCGCCGCGGCGTTGGCGATCGGGCCGGCGCAGAACGCGCCGATCGCGGTCAGGATGTCGAGCGTGCGGGCGCGCAGCGCCGCGGCCCGGCGGGTGGCGGGGAAACGGGCCACCGCGGCCGGCCAACCCGCCGGCGTGAGCGCGCCCGCCAGATCGGTCAGTACCGTCACCTCGTCGGGGCACATCTCGGCCGGACTGACCAGCACGGTGTCGTGCGGCCGGTGCACGGTGTCCCGCCAGGTCTCGTCGCTGACGATGGCCAGCCCCTCCGAGACCGCGGCCTCGCAGGCCTCGGCCAGCACCTCGGGCGGGGCCACCGTCGCGGTCGGGTCGTCGGCGACGGACAGCAGCAGGAGCCGGGGGTCGCCGCCCTCGGCGCGGACTCGGCGGACGGTCTCCAGCAGGGCGAACGGATCGGGTACGCCCCCGCACTCCGCCGGGGTCGGCACATGGTAGGAGGGCCGCCCGAGCAGTCTGACCTGCGGCGTCCACCAGGCGGGGCACGGGCGCGGCAGCAGGACGTCCCCGCCATAAGCCGCGACCAGGGCCAGCAGCAGCGGCGGCGCACCGGGGGCGGCGACCACCTGGTCGGGCCCGGCCGGCAGACCGCGGCGGCGCCAGTAGCCGCAGGCGGCCTCCCTGATGGTCTCGCCGCCGCCGGGCGGTTCGGGGGCGGCGCGTCCGGCCGCGGCGGCGAGCACCGCCGCCAGGTCCGGCAGGACGGGCAGATCCGGCCCGGGAACGGGGGCGGGCGGCCCGTACCGGACGGGGCCGTGGCCCTCCGACACCGTCCGCTGCATGCCTCCACCTCCGGTCACGCCGTCCACTGACCCTTGTGCCCTTTATACGGAGGTTTCGTACCGGCTGCCGCTCCTACCTCCCGTCCACCAGAAGGGCCAGGTCCCGCTCCAGGCCGCGCCCCCGGTTGCGTACGACGGCTTCCGCGACGTCGGCGAGCTTGCGGTTGCTCCGCTGCGAGATCCGGCGCAGCGCCCCGAACGCCGCCTCCGCGTCGCAGCCCAGCACATGCATCAGGATGCCGCTGGCCTGGTCGATGACCGGGCGGGAGCGGAGCGCGTTCTCCAGCTGGCCGACCTCGCAGAGGGCGGCGATGTAACGGCGGTCGCGGACCATTCCGGCCGCCGCCAGGTCACCGAGTGCCGTGACCGGGCCACGGGCGGCCGCCCCGAGCGAGCCGGCGCGGAAGCTGAACAGGCTGATGGTGACCGCCAGCCCGGCCCGGCGGAACGGCAGCGTCACACAGGCACGCACCCCGGCGTCCAGGGCGGCGGCCCGGTACCGCGGCCAGCGGTCCTCGTCCAGCAGGTCCGCGGTGTGCACCGGCTCACCCGCGCCGAGCGCGTCGGGGACCGGTCCCTCACCGGTCGCCAGCTGTACGGCGACGAGTCCCGCCAGGTCGGGGTGGGTGGCCGCGGGCCGGTCGGCGCCGCCGTCGGTTACCGTGGCGACCGCGCCGCAGCATGTGGTGGTGCAGCGGGCCGACTGCTCGGCCAGCTCCGACAATTTCCGGACAGAAGTGGGTGATTCGGATCCGGTGTAGTCCTGTTCGGCACGCATGGCGGGGCGCCTCCCTTCCCTTCCCCGGCTTCCCCGGCCCCGTCCCGGAAAACGACCGGACGGGCTAGCTTTCTCGCATGGCACAGTTGGACGAATTCGGTGAAGAACTTGCGGAGTTCCGGACACGGGTCGGCGAGCTGACCCAGGCCCGGTCCCTGCCTCCGGACAAGCGGCTCGCCGTACTCGACGCCGCGCTGATAGAGCTTCAGCACGTCTCGGAGACCCTGTGGCCGGGCTACGAGCGGCTGGCCGCCGGCCGGGCCGGTGTGCCCGCGGCCGAGCGGCAGGAACTCCAGCTGCTCAAGGGGCTGTTCCAGTGCCATCCGCTGCCCGTCGCGCTGGTGGACCGCGAAACGGTCGTACGGCGCATCAACTTCGCCGCCACCGGGCTCACCGGCGTACGCGCCGGGTACGCGACCGGGCGGCCGTTCGCCGGTGTGCTCACCCCCGGCGACCGGGCCGCCTTCCGCTCACAGGCCGCCGCCGTGGCCCGCGGTGAGGGCGACCGCAGTCTCGTCGTCCACCTCCAGCAGCGGCCGGCCGTCCCGCTGCTGGCCACGCTCACCGCGCTGCGCCCGCCCGGCGAACCGCACACGGCGGTCCTGGTCGTGCTCCAGGCCGGTACGCCGGAGACGGCACCACCCGCAGTCCCGGCCGCCGGAGGGCTCGCGCCGCGGCCCGGTCTCGCCGAGGCGACCCGGCACGCCGAACTCATGGACCTGGTCGACACCATGGCCTCGGCCCTGCTGCGCACCCCGGCCGGCGACCGGGACGCGGTGCTGCACCGCGCGGCGGGGGTACTGCACGGCCGGTTCGCCGACTGGGTGGTGGCGGACTCGGGCACCGGCCCGCTGGTCCGTACGGCCGTACTCGGTCCCGCCGACGACACCGCGAGACCCGTGCTGCGCTCGCTCACCGGGCAGGACCCGGACCGCTGCCCGCTCGTCGTCGAGACCGCGCGCGGCGGTTCGGCGGCCCTCCAGGTACGCCCCGAGGACCCGGATGCCTTCGGTACCGACGCCTCGGGCGCCTCGGTGCTCGTCCGCGCCGAGGTCACCTCACTGCTGTGCGTCCCGCTGGCCGTCCCGGCGGACACGGGTGCGGCGGGACCGGGGTCCGGCCCCGGCGCCGGGCCCGGGACCGTACAAGGGGTGCTCACGTTGTTCCGTACCGGCTCGCGGCGGGCGTTCTCGATGGCCGAGGGACAGGCCGTCGACATGATGTCGCGTCACATCGCACTCGCTATGCGGCGTCCGTCATGACCTGGTTGCGCAGCCGGGTACAGGAGCGGGTGATCAGCCGGGACACGTGCATCTGCGAAATGCCCAGGTCCTCCGCGATGCTGCTCTGTGTCATGTCGCGGAAGAACCGCATGTAGAGGATCTTCCGCTCGCGCTCGGGGAGTTGGCGCAGCCGCGGCTTGACGGCCTCGCGGTCGACGACGATGTCGAATGCGGGGTCCGGGCCGCCGAGCGCGTCGCTCAGCTTGTATCCGTCGTCGCTGCCCGGCAGTTCGGCGTCCAGCGAGAGCGCGGTGAAGCTGTCCAGCGCCTCCAGCCCGGCGGTCGCCTCCTCCTCCGTCATTCCGGCGTGGTCGGCTATCTCCGCCGTGGTGGGCACCCGTCCGGACACCGTCTGGGCGAGCTCCTGGTGGGCGACGCGGACCCGGTTGCGCAGGTCCTGGACTCGGCGGGGCACGTGCAGCGTCCACATGTGGTCGCGGAAGTGGCGTTTGACCTCGCCGGTGATGGTGGGCACGGCGAAGCTCTCGAAAGCGGTGCCGCGGTCGGGGTCGTACCGATCGACGGCCTTCACCAGGCCCAGCGCCGCGACCTGGCGCAGGTCCTCGAGGGACTCGCCGCGGTTGCGGAACCGGCCGGCCAGGCGTTCCGACATGGGCAGCCAGGCGCTGACGAGTTCCTGGCGCAGGGCCTCCCGCCCGGGCCCCCGAGGAAGTACGGACAGCCGCCGGAAGGCATCGGCCGTGTCGGGCGCGTCGTCGTGCGGGTGCTTCGCGGTCGCGTGGGTGCGCATGTGCGTGAACTCCCTGAACGGTGCTGACGGATGGTTGTCACCGCGGGAGGGCCGCTGCGGACGCGGACAGGGGCGGCTGCACGCCCCGGGGGCGCGTCGAGCCGCTCCCACGGACGTGCCTCCGGTCCGAAGCACGAGGAGCGCTTTCCCGGCGGCCGGGGCTTCAAACGCGCCGGGTCCTCAGGTGCGTAGGAGACGTACGCGAGGGTGGCCGGAAACCCGTCCCGGGTTTCCGGCCACCCTCGTGCGGCGCGGTGTCGTCGGCGCCGACCGTCAGTGCTTCGTGATCAGCTGCTTCCAGGCCGGTCGGCGGTCCCGGGCGTTCCGGCGCAGGAGGACCACCGCGAGGAGCACGATCGCGCCGCCGGCGGCCGCGAGCGGCGCGGGGTGGCGGCGGATCGGTTCGGGGGTGTGCTCCTGAACCGCGTGCACCGTCCGGTGGGCCGTTTCCTGTGCCTGCGCCTTGACCTCGGCGGCCTTCTCCTGGGTGTGTGCCTTGACCTCCGCGGCCTTTTCCCGGGTGTGCGCCTTGACCTCGGCGGCCCTCTCCTGGGTGTGCGCCTTGACCTCGGCGGCCCTCTCCTGGGTGTGCGCCTTGACCTCCGCGGCCCTCTCCTGCGTGTGCGCCTTGACCTCCGCGGCCTTTTCCCGGGTGTGCGCCTTGACCTCCGCGGCCTTCTCCTGGGTGCGGGTCTTCACATCGGCCTTGGCCGCCAGCTGTTCCGCCGTCTCCCCCAGCCGGGCACGCGCCTGCTCCACCCGGGCCTGGGCGTCTGAGGTGGGCTCGTTCATCGGTGGGTCCTCTCCTTGAGCTCGTGGATGTCCGCTCGTACGTTCTCGACGGTCCGTTCCGGGGCGAGCGGGGTCGCCTTGTGGGTTTCACGCCGTCCCAGCAGCGCGAGCAGCGCCGCCACGGCGGCCAGGATCCCCGCCACCACCAGTCCCGCGGCCCAGACCGGAATGAGCAGCGCGAACGCGGCGACCGCGGCGACCACGAGCGCCTGGAAGGCGAAAAGACCCATGATCCCGGCGCCGCCGAAGAGCCCGCCGCCTCGTCCGGCCCGACGCCCCTTGGCCGTCAGTTCGGCGCGGGCCAGGGCCAGCTCCTCCCGCACCAGATCGCTGAGCTGCTCGGACGCCTGCTTGACGAGTTCGCCCACCGAGGGCTCGGGGGACACCGCCATGATCCTCACCTCCGTGGGGCCGGCCGCTGCCGGCCGTACTGACCTGCACTCACCTGTCTGCCCATGGCCGCTCGGCCGGGACAACGGGTGCCCCACCCCAATAGCCGCAAACATCCGTGTTGCGGCCGCGTCACCGGGTACGCGCATCTCACTCCCGAACCTTGGAGGCACTCATGCAACGAGGGAGCGACCGGCTCAGCCGGCGCCAGGATGATGAAATGAAGCACCAGCTCCAGGGGCTGCTGCGGTCCGGCCACCCGACCCGGACCGAGGAGTGGCACGACCCCGAGCCCTTCGCGGAGGACGACCCGGAGGTGGCCTCCGGGCCCGTCCCCCGGCCGGGCTCCACCGGCGCGTCCGAGGGCCTGCCCCGCGAGCTGGGCCGGCACCTGGCCCGCACCCCGTTCCCGGCCCACCGGCGCGAACTACTGCGGACCCTGGAGCAGCGGCACGCACCCGACCGGCTGCTGGATCTCGTGTCCGAGCTGCCGGCCGACCGTACGTACCGCACGGTGCAGGACGTGGTGCGGGCACTGCCGCAGGAATAGGCCCCTCCCCCTCGGGTACTGCGGGCGGAGTCATACCCGACGCACGCAAGCACTCAGAGGGAAGGCGGACCCCCATGGCCCAGTACGTCAGGGAAGTCATGACGCCGGGCGTCGCAGCCGTACGGCCCGACGCCTCGCTCGTCGAAGCGGCTCAGCTGATGCGTTCACAGGACACCGGGGACGTCCTGGTCGCCGACGGCGACCGGCTGATCGGAGTGGTCACCGACCGGGACATCGCGTTGCGCGCCGTGGCGGACGGGTTCGACCCGCTTACCATCAACGCGCAGTCGGTCTGCACCCCCGATCCGGTGTGCGTGGGCCCGGACGACGAGGTGTCGACGGCGGTGTCGCTGATGCGCCGGTACGCCGTGCGGCGGCTCCCGGTCGTGGAGGACGGCCGGCCGCTCGGCGTGGTCAGCCTGGGCGACCTCGCGGAGGCCCAGGACCCGGGCTCCGCGTTGGCCGACATCAGCCGGGCGGCCCCGGACGCACCGGGCGGACTCCAGTAGCCGCCCCAGTAGCCGCCCCCGACCGGGCTCCTCGCGTGCCCCGGCCCCCTCGTCTCGTCAGACGCGGCGGCCGAGGAGCGCGAGGAGCCTGGTCTGTGCGTCGGCCCCGGGCGGCGGGTCGAGCGGCGCGGCGAACAGACCGGTTTCCGCCAGGCCGTCGGCGTACGGGGTCACTTCCCCCGCCGTGAAGTCGACCAGCGCCCCGGGGAGCCGCTCCGGCGCGCCGATCGCGCGGGAAAGGTCCCAGGCGTGAATGACGGCGTCCGCGGTCATCTGCGCGCAGTACGCCGACGCCCGGCTCCTGCCGTACGACAGATGGACGGTGCGGGACAGCGCGCCGGGGGCGCCGAAGGCCTCCCGGGCGGCCACCGCGGCGCTCTCCCAGGCGGCCACCGGGTCGTCACCGAGGACGTCGCCGTCGAAGGCGTCGCCCTCGTCCTCCACCGTGCGGCCGTGGGTCACCAGCGGCGGGACCCACAGCTGCTCGACGGTGAGGTGGTTGACGAGGTCGGCGACGGACCACTCGTCGCACGGCGTGGGGGCGTCCCACTGGTCGGCCCGTACCGCGCGCACGCGCTCGGTGAACAGGTCGAGTACCTCGGCGTGCCGGGCGAGGAGTCCGTTTCCCACCGTGCTTTCCCTCCGCTCACTGTTGCCGCGCGCGGGCGCCCGCGCGCGTCCGGCCGTCGGCCGCCGGGCGGTCCGGGTGGCGCCGCAGGTACTCGCCCTCCAGCTCGGCCATCCGGACGTTGTGTGCGTGCAGGGCGTCCAGCGACCCGTGCAGCAGCGTGTCGTGCCGGGTGCGGTGGATGGTCTCCAGCTCGCGGAGCAGATCCTGCTCCGACAGCCGCGCCGGGTCCACGCCCTGCCTGCGCTCCGTGTCCTCCATGACGGGCCTCCCGTTCGTGTGGGTCCTCACCTCCCAGGTACCCGCAGGGGACGAAATACCCGGAAGTTTTCGAATCGGTCCGGCCCGGGTACTCGCGTGCCATGTCGCACGAGATCCCGCAGGGTCCGCCCGGGTCCACGCCCGCCCGGATCCTGAAGCTGCTCAGTGGCTGGGACCGCACGGTCTTCCACACCGTGGCCACCCGCCACTGGCCCGGCGCCGACCGGGTGCTGCCCCGGCTGAGCCACAGCGCCAACCACGGACTGCTCTGGTTCGGCACGGCGGCCGCGATCGGGGCGCTCGGCGGCAGCGCCCGGGCGCGCCGGGCGGCGGTGCGCGGGGTGGCCTCGCTGGCGCTGGCCTCCGCCACCATCAACACCGTCGGTAAGCGTTCGGTACGGCGGGCCCGGCCGGTGCTGGACGCGGTGCCGCTGATGCGGCAGCTCAAGCGGCAGCCGGTGACGACCTCGTTCCCGTCCGGGCACTCCGCCTCGGCCGCGGCCTTCGCGACCGGCGTCGCGCTGGAGTCCAGGAGCTGGGGCGCGGCGGTCGCGCCGGTCGCCGCCGCGGTGGCCCTCTCCCGCGTGTACACGGGCGCGCACTACCCGAGCGATGTGGTGGTGGGTGCGGCGCTGGGCGCGGGTGCGGCCTTCGCCGTACGGGGACTCGTACCCACCCGCGACCAGCTGCCCGCTCCCGGGCGGCCGCACGCCGACGCGCCGCAGCTGCCCGGCGGCCGGGAGCTGGTGGTCGTGGTCAACCGGGGTTCGGGCACCGCGCAGGCGGCGGCCGGCGTGGTACGGGATGCCCTGCCGCACGCCGAGGTGCTGGAGTGCGATCCGCAGGACATCACCGCCACGCTGGAACAGGCGGCCCGGCGGGGCCGGGCGCTGGGCATCTGCGGCGGGGACGGAACGGTCAACCAGGCCGCCGCGGTGGCCGCCCGGCACGGGGTGCCGCTGGCGGTGTTCCCCGGCGGCACGCTCAACCACTTCGCGTACGACCTCGGCATCGAGGAGGTCCTCGACACCTGCCGGGCGCTGGCCACGGGTGATGCCGTCAGGGTCGATCTGGGCCGCTTCACGCCGGGGCCGGACGGCAGCGGCGGGCCGGGATACTTCCTCAACAACCTGAGTCTGGGCGTCTATCCGGAGCTGGTACGGATCCGCGAGCACTGGTCCCCGCGGATCGGCGGCTGGCCGGCGGGTGTGTTCGCGGCACTGAGAGTGCTGCGCGGCGAGCATCCGCTGGAGGCCGAGTTCCACGGCCGCCGCCGCGCGGTGTGGCTGTTGTTCGCCGGAAACTGCATCTACCAGCGGATGGGCCCGACGCCCGGCCGCCGCTTCGACCTGGCGGACGGTCTGCTGGACGTCCGGGTGGTGCACGGCGGCCGCCTGCCCGGCCTGCGGCTGCTCGCCGCGGCGCTGGCCGGGCCGCTGAGCCGTTCCGCCGTCCATGCCGCAGTACGGCAGCGGCGGCTCCGGGTCACCGGGGTGGCGCCGGGCACGCTGCTCGCGTACGACGGTGAAGTGACGGAGGCTCCCGACGAGTTGACCATCGACAAGGCCGACGAGGCGCTCACGGTGTACCGTCCGCTGCCGGTCTGACGGCGGCCGTCAGGTGTCGGTGGGCAGCAGGGGGCCCAGCGGGCCGAGGTCGATGTTGAGGTCGCCGGGTTCCAGGCCGAACTTCTCCCGGAGTACGTCCATCCGGTCCTCCAGCAGCATCAGCGTCAGCCCGATCCGCTCCTCCTGATCCTCGGTGAGGTCGCCGGTGTCCACGCGGCGCAGCGCCTGCCGTTCCATGAGCTGACGCAGCAGCTCCACAACGGTCAGTACGAGTTTCGCCAGGTCGCGTTCGACGGTGTCCGGGTCGAGATCGACACGGCGCCGCGGCCCGCCCTCACTCGTGCGGCTCTTGGGGCTCACAGGGCTCGGGCTCACACGGCTCACAGGGCCTCCTCCCAGGGGGACGCGACTCGGTCACCGACCGAGCTGATCAGGGCGTTGAGGTCGATGCGTACGAGGTCGACGTCCGCGATGCGCAGCGTGACGTCACCCGTGATCACCACGCCGCCCGCGAGCAGCCGGTCCAGCAGGTCCACGAGGGCGAGTTCCCGCCGGGCGAGCGGCGAGGCCTGCGCGGGCCGCGCGCTCATCGCCCGGCCTCCCGTTCGGCACGGCTCGCCTGCTCCGGCAGGCCGGGCACATCCGCGAACGAGTACGGTGCCCAGGGGCCGGTCAGTTCGACGCGGATGCCGGGCCGCTGCGGGTTCAGCCGTTCGAGGTGGCCGACAAAGGCCTCGCAGCTCTCACGCGGCACCAGATAGGCGGCGTTGAGAACGTTGACACCCGGCTCTCCGGAGATCTCCGCGTTCTGCGGGCGGTGCAGCCGCCCGGCCTCCGCGTGCCGGCCGAGCTCGGCGTGCAGGTGGTTCGACAGGGCGTCCGCACGGGCCCAGTCGCCCTCACGTGACTGCCGCTCCTGAAGTCGCCGGCGCAGATAGTCACGGCCCGTGGCGGGCGCCTGCGGGGCGGGCTGCCGGCTGGGGGCCGGGTCCCGGTCGACGTACACCTTGACGCCCCACTCGACGCGGCCGTCCAGCCGGCCGAGCGTGGCCGCGAAGCGCTCCCGCCCTGCGTCGAGCAGCCGGCGTACGCCGCTGTCGTCGCGGCATACGGTCGCCAGCCGGAGCGGCAGCGGACAGGTGAGCGTGGTGAGGGCGGCGACCACGGCCTGATGGGCCCGGGCGGTCGCGGAGAGCCAGTCGAGGTCCTCCAGGTGCGCGCGGAGCGGGGCCTCGTCGAAATCGTCCGCGGGCACGGCGCTCACCACGGCGACCAGGTCGCCGTGGTGGAGCAGCCGGGGCGGCTCGCCGTCGAGGCCACGTGTTCCGTCCGGCAGGACGCCCTCGAAGGGGCGGGTGACGGCGTACACATAGCGCAGCTCGTTCATGCCACGTCCTTGCGCTCGTGGTGGGCGGCGGCCTCCTCCAGCTCCGCGACCCGGCGCTGCAACTCGGCGTTCTCGTCGGCGAGTTCGCGGCGCCGGGCGCCTGAGGAGAGGGCCGGATCGTCCTCCCACCAGTCGATGCCCATCTCCTTGGCCTTGTCGATGGAGGCGACGATCAGCCGGAGCTTGATGGTGAGCAGCTCGATGTCGAGGAGGTTGATCCGGATGTCCCCCGCGATGACGATGCCCTTGTCGAGGACGCGTTCGAGGATGTCCGCGAGGTTGGCACTGCCGTCGGCGGAGCCGTAGGGGTCGGGGAGGCGGCCGGCGGTCGTCATCGGCGCCCACGGTTCCCGGAGCCGGCGTACTCACGCTCCTTCTCGGCGTCGGCGTCCGCGTCGGCCTCAGCGTCGGCCTCCTCGAACTCGCCTTCGTACTCGCCCTCGTACTCGGCCTCTTCGCCCTCTTCGGCCGGCTCCTCGCCCTGTTCCTCCTCCTCGTCGCGCGCCTCCTGGGGCTCCTCCTCCTCGTAGGCGGCGTCCCCCTCGTCCTCGTCGGCATACGCCTCGGGCTCTTCCTCCCACTCGCCCTCCTCCTCCGCGACGGCGTCGTCGTGCGTGCGCACCACCTCGCCGTCCCGGATCTCGCCGCGCCAGCCGCCGTCCGCCTCGCCGCGCATCGAGATGTGCCGGGCGAAGTGCTTGAGGTCCAGACGGGCCCGCCGGCCCTGGGCGCGCCAGATGTTGCCGGTCTTCTCGAACAGCCCCTTCGGGTAGTACTCGATGACCAGCAGTACCCGGGTGAGGTTCTCGCCCAGCGGGTGGAAGGTGACGACACCCTTGCTGGTGCCCTTGGCGCCCTCGGAGGTCCAGGCGATCCGGGCGTCCGGCACCTGCTCGGTGGTGTGCGCCTTCCAGCTCCGGCTGGACCAGAAGATCTTCATGTTCCAGTCGGAGGTGGTGTCGTCGGCGACGCTCGCGCTCTTCACACCCTTGGCGAAGCCGGAGAAGTCCTGGAGCTGGGTCCACTGGTCGTACGCGTCGCGCACCGGGACCCCGACATCGATGAACTCCATGATGACCGTGGGCTTCTGGCCGCCGCCGCCCTTCTTGCGCTTGCCGCCGATCCCCTTGACGGCGTCCATGACGTTGTCCTTCAGATGGGAGGCGCCAACTTCCAGGGCGCTGCGGACCGGGCCCTTGCCGTCGGCGAGCTTCTTGCCGCCTTCGAGGGCGAGCTTGCCCAGGCCGGGGCTGCGGCCCTCGGCGATGTCGTTGAGCTTGGCGGTGCTTTCGCCGAGCTTGCGTCCGGCGCCGGTCAGCAGCCGTTCGGTCTGGGCGAGGAGGTAGGCCTGCAGTTCCTCCTTGACCCGCTCGGTCGCCGGATTGTCGAGCAGCTTCTTGGTGTCAGGCACGGTCCCGGCCTCCCTTCGCGGTGCTCTTGGCGGCGCGCTTGGCCGGTGCCGCCTTCCGGGCCGGGGCGCTCTTGCGGGCGGGGGCGGTCTTGCGGGCCGCGGCCTTCTTCCGCGGGGCGGGCCGCTCCTCGCGGGCCTCCTGCGGCTCGCGCTCCTCCTGCTGCTCCGCCCGCCCCCTCTCCGCCTCGTCGGCGTCCTCGCCCGGGCGGTCCGGTGCGCCGGCGACCGCGCCCGAGAGCCGGCCCTGCACACCCTGGGTCCGGTCGTGCAGGCGGTCGGCGAGGCCTTCCAGCTGCCGGTTCACCAGTGCGCCGGTGGCCGCCTTGCCGACGCCGCGCATGTCCTCGCGCAGCTGGTCGCCGATCTCCTTGAACTGCGGGTTGTTCTGCAGCTGGGAGGTCGCGAACTCGGCCAGCGCCTTCGGATTGAGTTGCAGCTTCTTACCCATGATCAGGGTGCCGATCCCGAAGGCGAGTTTCGCCTTCTTCGTGCGCCCCAGGACATAGCCCGCCCCCACGGCGAGCCCCATGACCAGCCGGTTGTTCATATCTGTCTCGTCCTGTCCGTCTGCAGCCGTTCGAGGAGCTCGTCCTCGCGGCGGTCGAATTCGGCCTCGTCGATCTCCCCCGCCTCGAGTCGTTGCTCGAGGAGGGCGAGTTCGCGCTGCACGGCCGAGGGGTCGTAGTACTGCCGCTCCGCCTCGTCCACCACCTGCCGGAGCACCCAGAGGGTGCCGCGCAGCGGGGCGGCGGGCAGCATCAGCAGTTCTCCCAGCAGGCCCATGTGCCGCTACTCCACGAAGCTGTAGGGCGGCAGCGGGCCGTTGACCTGGAGTACGAGCTGGGGATTGGCCCGCTGCAGCTCGCTCACCTGGGCCACGAACTCGTCAGCGCGCTCCCGCTCCACCAGGAACGAGACGTTCGCCAGCCACCCGGTGCTCTCCGGGCCGGCGCTCACATCCGCGGCGGCGGGTTCCAGGGTCTGGCGCACCACGGTGCCGTCCCGGGCCTCACGCCGCTGCACGGCGGCGACGATTCGTTCGCCCAGACGCAGTTTCTGCTCGTAGGTGCCGCCACCGGCCACCTGGTTGGCCGCGCTCAGCGCGCGCAGCTCCGGGTCGTCGGCGAGCACCTGGTGGAGGACGGCCTCCTCGTCGTGCGTGGCCTTCACGTTGTACTCGACCTTGCCGTCGAGGACCGTGAGCCGCTCCAGGTAGTGCTCCTCGCGCTCGGCGAGAACCGCGGTGACCGCCTCGTCGTCCGGTGAGATGCCGCCGAACCGCATCGGCAGTACGGCGCCGGCCGCGCCGGCCTCGGACAGGACGCTCTGGTGGGCGAGCAGGTCGCGCCGCTTGGGCTTGAGATCCTCGGGCGCGTCGCTGACCAGCGCGGCGAGGCGGCCCTGCGCCAGCACGCGGACGGGCCGGGGCGGGTCGCCCACTCCGCCCATCTTCTCCGGGAGGCTGGGGTGCGAGTCGCGGGCGATCCCGTAGACGTACGTACTCATTCCTGCTCCTCCTCCTTCCGGCGGGCCGTGCTGGTCCGGCGGGCGCGCGGCTTGGCCTCGGCCCGGGTGGACTCGCTCCTGCTGTCGTCGCGGGCCTGGTGGAAGGCGTCGGAGATGGTTTCCGCGGCGCCGGACAGGGCGCCCTTGGACTTGCCCTTGGCGCCCGACTCGGTGATCTCACCGACCAGGTCGGGCAGTCCGGGGCTCTTGCGCGGGCCCGCTTCGAGGTCGAGCCGGTTGCAGGCCTCGGCGAAGCGCAGATAGGTGTCGACGCTGGCGACGACCACCCGTATGTCGATCTTCAGGATCTCGATGCCGACGAGGGAGACACGGACGAACGCGTCGATCACGAGCCCTCGGTCGAGGATGAGTTCCAGTACGTCGTACAGGCCGCTGCTGCCTCCGGAGCTCCGGCCTTGCTGTTTTGCGGGGACAACCGTCATCGCGTAGTGCCCTCCTCGGGTGTCAGGACCGGCTGTCGGCCCGGCCGCGTTCGTAGCGGCGGACCCGGCGGTAGCCGGTCAGCTCGCCGTGCGGGTCGAGTTCGACCTCGTACGAGGCGAGCAGGCTCATCGTGTCGGGGACGCGGGCGAGTTCGAGTACCTCGACGACCAACGTCCAGCCGTCCTCCGAGCGTTCGAAGGACGAGACCGTTTCGGCGGTCATGCCGGTGAGTTCGGTGAGCTGGCGCCGCGCGGCGCGCAGCACTTCCACCGAGCCCGGCTGCTTCTCCGCCGAAGCCTGATTCCTCTGGGATGCGTTCTCTGATGTGTGTGTCATGAGTGCCTCGCCGCAGCGAGTAGCCAGGAGAGCCGAGGTCAAACCGTTCCTAATCAATGAGCAGTAGTGAGTCCTGGACCCATTTCTGGTCACTGCGGACATCCCGAACGGTGTTGGGTGTCCTGGTCGCCCGCGTTCGCTCCGCGTCCGGCGGCACGGATCGTGTCCGTGGTCCGGGAACGCGGGGGCGGGGTCCCTCACGCCCAGGGGGCTCCGGTGTGGCCTGGACGGTCCGATGCCCGTGCACATCGCTCTGGTGTGCACGGGGCGGTGCCGTCCGACGCCGGACCGGATACCCCTGAGCGCGTCGTCCGATCGCGATGCTCGCCGCATCGTGACGGGTGGTCTTACGGGTGGTGCTGGTCAGTGGCTTCTGCCAGTGCTGGGCACCCCACCGGGAGGTGTAGGCGGGGTCGACGGCGATGATGGCGATGCCGGTGGCGTCGGCCATGGAGGTCAGGCGGGCGCGGAGTCTGCCGGTGGGCATGCCGGAGATCAACTGTCGGAAGCGGCGTCTGCGGCCGTGTTTCTCGCGGGTCTTCTCGGCCGTGAAGTCCAGGTCCTCGACGGCGATCGCCTTCACGCCGCAGCCCTGGGCCCAGTTGAGCAGTCGTGTCAGGGCGTGGCGGACCTGGGCGTCGCGATGATCGGCGGGTCCGGTCAGGTCGTAGAAGAATCGGCGCGGGGTGCCGGTGGGGTTGCCGTGGGTGTCGAGGCGCCAGGCGGCGAGGTGGTCGGCGTTGGTGTCCACACCGATTACGCCGTCGGCCAGCGCCGCTGCCAGGGGAATCGTGCGCGTTACGGGTTTCTGCCAGGAGGCGGTCACGTACCAGCGGCCGCGCTGGGCGTCGTGGTGGATGCGGTAGGCGATGGCCCGGTTCGCTTCCGCGCGGTCGGCCCATTCCTGCCTGCGGTGCGCGAACCGGATCCGGCCGGTGAGCACGTACCGGCCGTGCGGAGCGTTGGCCAGACCCTTGAGCGGGGTGGGGAGCCTGATGCTGGCCTCACCGTCCGGGCTGATGCGGATGGTTTCGTTCCCGAACCGCTTCCCGCTCTCCCCGTCCGCCTGCAGAAACCAGCGAGCCGCCTCCCACCGCCCACGCCACTCGCCCTCGGTGAGCTGTGCGGCGGGCAGGTTGTGCCGGGTGCGGGCCAGGCGCTTGCCTCCCCGCACCACGTGCACGGTCCCGGCCGTCCAGGCGGCACGTTCCCGCTCCAGCCGGTCCTCCAAGACGTGCAGGCGGCGGGACTTGGCATGCCACTCCCGCCTGCTGCGGTAACCACCCGGCGCCTTCTTCGACCCCTTTGCGTCCACGGGTAGCGACAGCCGGTGCCGCAGGGTCCGCACCCCCGCCTCCAGGGAGTGGATGTGGGCGAGAGCGCAGCGTCGGGCCAGCGCCCACTGATCGTGCGTGGCCTTGGTGATCGCGCCTGCCCAGCGGGCCGAGGACGCAGGGGTCAGTTCCCGCTTGCGTGCGGCCCATGTCGCGGCGTCGTGTTCCAGACCGTCACGGCAGCGTGTCTTCAGGTCACGGGAGGCCAGCGCGCCCAGATGCGCGCCCACCCGTCGTAGCACTTCCTCATCGCGGGCGGTGAGCTGCTTGAGCCGGGTACGGACCGCCACTCCTGACGGGCTGGGCACCACAAACGGCACCGCAAGCTCCCGCAGATCGCCCACCCCACACCCCCGGTCAGCCGTAGAGACCCGCTCACCCCACCCAACGAACGCGCTCGCGAAGGGTCACGCATCCGGCAGGCGAACTCCCATTCCCCTCCACCGACAGGACAGCACACCCCCTTTGCCGAAACCCAGCGCTGACTCGCACACTCCAGAGCACACTCGTGCTCAGTCAAATCACAGCAGTTCCCAACCCCTGAGTCTGCGGCGAGCGTCTCGGCCACGTCCCGGGCGGACTCACGCGCCGCTCCGACCTCAGCGGGCGACCCCGCGGACGCGGCAGCATGTACGGGACGACCTCCCGGTCGTAGCCGGTGAGGTCGTCCTGGGTGAGGCCTGATTCAGTGCGGCCGTCGTCGGGGAGGGGAACCGCGCCCGGTGCCCTCCCCCGCCCGGCCGGTGCTTACCGCACGATCGCCTCGCCGACCAGCAGTCGTACCGCCGCGGCGATCGAGTCGGCGTCGATGCCCGCCGCGTGCAGCTGCTCCTCCGGGCTCGCCGAGCCCGGCATGCTGTTCACACCCAGCCGTACCAGTCGCGGCACGGGCCGCCCGTCGGAGAAGGCCTCGGCGACGGCGTCACCGATCCCGCCCTCCGGCCGGTGGTCCTCCACCGTCACCAGGCAGCCGGTCGCGGTCGCCGCCGCGTACAGCGTCGCGGCGTCGACGGGCTTGACCGAGTAGAGGTCGATCACGCGTACCGCGATGGCTTCGCCGTCCAGCAGCTCGGCGGCCTTCAGCGCCTCGTGCACGGTCACCCCGGCCGCGACGAGCGTCACCCGGTCGTCGTCACCGGCGCGCAGCACCTTGGAGCCGCCGACCGGGAAGTCCTCGTCGGGGCCGTACAGGACCGGGCTCTCGCCCCGGCTGGTCCGCAGATAGCGCACGCCCGACAGACCGGCCATGGTGGCGACCAGGGCGGCCGTCTGGTTGGCGTCGCACGGGTACAGCACGGTGCTGCCGTGCACGGACCGGAACATGGCCAGGTCCTCCAGGCCCATCTGGGACGGCCCGTCCTGCCCGATGGCGACTCCGGCGTGCGAGCCGACGACATTGATGTCCGCCCGGCTGACCGCCGCCATCCGCAGGAAGTCGTGGGCGCGCGTCAGGAAGGCGGCGAACGTCGAGGCGTACGGCACCCAGCCGCGTGTCTGCATGCCGACCGCGGCGGCGATGAGCTGCTGTTCGGCGATGTAGCACTCGAAGAACCGACCGGGGTGCTCCTTGGCGAAGAACTCCGCACGGGTGGAGTCGCTCACCTCGCCGTCGAGTGCCACGATCTCGGCCCGCGCGGCGCCGAGGGCGGCGAGCGCCTCACCGTAGGCGTTGCGGGTGGCCACCGAGTCCCCGACGTCGTAGCGGGGCAGCTCCGGCCGGACCGGGGCGGTGGCGTGCGGGTTCCGCGCGTCGGGCGGGCGCTGCACGTCGACCCGGATCGAGCGGCGCCCGCCCAGCTCCTCGATCGCCGCGCCGGCGTCCTTCAGCGGCTTGCCGTGCATACCCTCGCGGTCCTCGGCCGCGGCGACACCGCGGCCCTTGTGGGTGCCGGCGATGACCGCGGTGGGCTGGCCGAGCGTCGAACGGGCCTCGTTGAGGGCGGTGTCGATGGCCTCGATGTCGTGGCCGTCGACTTCGACGGTGTGCCAGCCGTGCGCGCGCAGCCTGCGGGAGTACGCGTGCAGGTCGCTGCCGTAGCGCGTGGGCCCGCGCTGGCCGAGCCGGTTGACGTCGATGAGCAGGGTCAGATTGTCCAGATGCTCGTACGCGGCGTGCTCGACGGCCTCCCATACGGAGCCTTCGGCCATCTCGCTGTCCCCGGACATCACCCAGACGCGGTACGGGATCTGGTCGAGCCGCTTGCCCGCGAGCGCCATGCCGACGCCGATGGGCAGGCCCTGCCCGAGCGAGCCGGTGGCCACGTCGACCCAGGGCAGCCGCGGGGTCGGGTGGCCTTCGAGCCGGCTGTCCCGCTCGCGGAAGGTGAGCAGTTCGTCCTCGTCGATGGCTCCGGCCGCCCGGTAGAGGGCGTAGAGCAGCGGCGACGCGTGGCCCTTGGAGAGGACGAACCGGTCGTTGCCGGGGTGGCCGGGCTGTGCGAAGTCGTAGCGCAGATGGTGGGCCAGGAGTACGGCGGCGACGTCCGCGGCCGACATCGACGAGGTGGGGTGCCCCGAGCCGGCCGCGTCGGCGGCGCGTACCGCGTCGACGCGCAACTGCTGTCCCAGTTCGGTCAGTTCTTCGGTACGCATGTCACTCCTTACGGCCGGGTCCGCCCGGCATGCGCGCGAGTTCGGGCGAATCCGTGTCCAGCGGCACCGACCCGGAGCGGACCAGGCCCAGTTGTACGGCCTGGCGCGGCAGCACCGCGTCCAGCAGCCAGTCGGCGGCGACCCGGACCCGGTTGCCCGGCATGGCCGCCAGGTGGTAGCCGCGGGTGACAGCGCCCGCGAGCGGGCCGGACAGCGGTACGCCCATCGGGTTGGCGGCCGCCTTCACTCCGCCGAGGTCGACGGCGAACCCCATGTCGTGGTGTTCGTACATCTGCCGCTGTCCGTGTCCGAGCGAGGCCGCGACATTGCGGCCGGCCACCTTGCCCTGCCGGCTCGCGTGCTGGGCGGTCATCGGCGTGAACTCGCCCGGACGGGTCAGGTCCGGTACGGCCGCCGCGTCACCGCACGCGAACACGTCGGGGCGGCCGGGCACACCGAGGTGCGGGTCGACGACGAGGCGGCCCTTCTCGACGGGCAGACCGAGCTCGGACACCAGCGGGTCCGGGCGGACCCCGACGCACCAGATGAGGGTCCGGGTTCCGACGAACTCGCCGTCGTCCAGCCAGACTCCGTCGGGGGTGGCGTGCTTGACGGAGGTACCGGTGCGCACGTCCACGCCGCGGGCCTTCAGTACCTGGTTGGCGGTGGTGGACAGCCGCTGGTCGAGTTCGGGCAGGACCCGGTCGGCGAGGTCCAGCAGCAGCCAGCGCGGCTTCTGCCCGGTGCGCCAGGCGCGCTGGTTGCGCACCAGCGCGTCGGTGAACATCTTGCCCTGGGCGGCGACTTCGGTGCCGGTGTATCCGGCACCGACCACGACGAAGGTACAGCGGGACGCGCACTCCCCGGCGTCGCCCGTCGCCGCCGCCATCTCGATCTGGCGGGTGACGTGGTCGCGGAGGTACAGCGCCTCGGGCAGCCCGCGGAAGCCGTGGGCGTACTCGGCGACGCCGGGGACCGGCAGCAGCTTGTTGACGCTGCCGACGGCGAGGACGAGCCGGTCGTACGTCAGCTCACCGGTGCCGCCCTCGGGGTCGGTGTAGTGCACCCGGCGGCCGTCCAGGTCGACGTGCCCGGCCTCGCCGAGGACGAGCCGCACGTGGGGCAGCGTCCCGGGGAGGGAGACGGTCACCCGCCGGGGCTCCAGGATGCCGGCGGCGACCTGGGGCAGCAGCGGCAGATACAGAAAGTAGTCGGTCGGATTCAGCAGAACGATCTCGGCCTTGCCCCGCAGGGTGCGGGACAGCGTACGGGCCGTCTGGTAGCCGGCGAATCCGGCTCCGACGACGACAACACGGGGTCGGTTCACGATGCGTCTCCGAGTCGGCAGTGTGACTTCCCCGGTGCCCATGTGCCCCGGGGCCAAACACCTGGTGCGCCGGCCCTGGGCAGCCGGAAGCCCAGGGGGTGTCCGGCCGATCAGGCCGGATCAGCGAGCGGCGTCTGGTGCACTGCACTCGCTTCGCTCGCTCCGTCTCGGCTCTTTGATTCATCCTCCGGATGCCGAGCGCAGCTGCAAGGCGGCCGGATTCGGCCATAGCGGAGCTATGGGCGGATTTGGCCAACGCGGCAGATGTGCGTGCCTGGGGGCACCTCCCAGCGGTAGCTGGGGGAGACGGGAGCCCGGCATGATCGGCCGGACACCCCCTAGAGACGGCGCGGGGAATCCGGGCTGCTCGGCGAGCTGCCGGGGGGCATCTGCCGCGGTACGCGCGGCGCGGCGCCGCCTGGCGGGACGGGCGGGGCCGGCGGGGCGGCGGACGCGTCGCCGAAGCCGGGGGCTTCGGCGAGCGTGTCGGCGTCTTCGGTGCCGCCGGCGGGCCCGGTGTGGGTGCTGCGCGCCGCCTGCCGCATCATCTCGGCCGCCCCGAGGAGCAGTACCGCGACGAGCAGGGCGGCCGCCCAGGCGGGCAGGGCCACGGCCAGGACGAGAACGAGAAAGGCGGTGGCCGCCGCCCCGCCGTACAGGACGGCCGCACCGGCCCCCGCGTACAGCCTGGCCGGCCGGCGCTGCTTCCTGCTCTGTTCGCGCAGTTCGTCCCTGATCGTGTCCCGGACGACCTGTGCGACCTGTTCCGAGAGATTCGTGTCCATGGCGCTCGGGTACCCCGGTGGCCCGGCGGTAGTCCGGCGCCCAAGGCGCGTGTCCACATGGCGATATATGCATCTCACCATCCGGCATGACGGAGTACGGTTGCCCCATCGCTCGGACGCTCGGTGAGCACGCGAGAAGGAGTACGGCCATGCCGAAAGAGACCGCCGTCTACACCCATGGACACCACGAGTCGGTACTGCGCTCGCACCGCTGGCGGACCGCCGCCAACTCCGCGGCCTACCTCATCGGCGAACTGCGGCCGGGCCTGGACGTACTGGACGTGGGCTGCGGCCCCGGCACCATCACCGCGGACCTGGCCGGGCTGGTGGCCCCCGGCCGGGTGACGGCGGTCGACGCCGCGCAGGACGTGGTGGACCAGGCGCGGGCGTACGCGGAGGAACGCGGCGCCGTCGGTGTGGAGTTCGCGGTGGCCGACGTGCACGCGCTGGAGTTCGCCGACGACTCCTTCGACGTCGTGCACGCCCACCAGGTACTCCAGCACGTCGGCGACCCGGTGCAGGCACTGCGCGAGATGCGCCGCGTCTGCCGCCCCGGCGGGATCGTGGCGGCGCGGGACGCCGACTACGCGGCGATGACCTGGTTCCCCGCTGCGCCGGCGCTGGACGAGTGGCAGACGCTGTACGACCGGGTGGCCCGCGCGAACGGCGGTGAGCCGGACGCCGGGCGCAGGCTGCTCTCCTGGGCCAGGAGCGCCGGTTTCACCGACATCGCCTGCTCCGCCACGGCGTGGTGCTTCGCGACTCCCGAGGAGCGGGCCTGGTGGAGCGGACTGTGGGCGGACCGCACGACGAGCTCGGCTTACGGGCGGATCGCGGTCGAGGGCGGGCACGCGACGAAGGAGGAGCTGTCCGCCATCGCCGCGGCATGGCGGGAGTGGGGCACCCGGGAGGACGGCTGGTTCTCGGTCCTGCACGGCGAGATCCTCTGCCGCGTCCCGTAAGCCGAGCACCTCCAACTACCCTCACCCGTATGGAGATCCTGGGAACCACGCTGCGAGTCTGCGTCGACGACCTGGAGACCTCGGTGGTCTTCTACGAACGGCTCACCGGTAGTCCGGCGCTCCGGTTCGAGCGCGGGGGCGTCTCGGTCGCCGCGGTCGGCTGCTTCCTGCTGATGAGCGGGCCCGAGTCGGAGCTGGAGGTGCTGCGGAAGGTGGCGGCGACGATCGCGGTGAAGGACGTCGGCGAAGCCGCGGACGTCCTCACCGCATCGGGGGCGACGATTGTGGCGGGTCCGGTCCCCACCCCGGTGGGCCGCAACCTGATCGCCCTCCACCCGGACGGCTCGGTCTTCGAGTACGTGGACAGAACCACGGACCCGACAGCCTGACGGCTTTCGTCAGGACGGCGGGCGCATGCGGTAGTCGTAGGTGTCCGGGAGGGGCGCGTCGGTGAGCGACGACCAGAGCCTGCTCAGGGTTTCGTCGCCCTCGCGCAGGTCCGGCACCTCGAAGCCGGCCTCGAACAGGGCCCGCGCCGCCGCCGGCGCGCCCTCCGCCAGCAGGAGCTGGGCCTCCACCAGGCGGAAGCGGCCGCGGCCCCGCACGTCCGGGCCCAGCCGGTGCCAGACGGCGCGCGCGTCGGCGGGGCGGCCGGCCGCGAGGAGCGCCGCGATCGCCTCGCGGCCCAGCGCGGCCGTCGCCGCCGTCCACGGCTCGCCGTCGCGGCGCTCCTGGCACAGGTCGTCGAAAGCCTCCGCGTAGCGGTCGGCCGCCCGCGGCACATTGCCCGACAGCTCGTCGGCCGCCGCCAGGCAGCGGAGCAGCGGCCACTGCGAGGGGGCGAGTCCGAGCCCGCGTTCCCAGCTGCGCACCGCCTGGGCCAGGTCGCCCGCGTGCCACTGCGCGACGCCCAGGTGGTACTCGGTGAGCGGTTCCGCCGGGGCGGTCTCCAGCATGTCGCGCCAGTGCGGGGCCACCAGCGTGGGGCCGGGCGGGGTGACCCGCCGAGGGGCGGGGAAGGCGCCTGCTCGGTACAACTCCAGCCAGGGCGCCTGCGGTTCACCGAGGGTGGACTCGTCGAACGGCGTGCCGGGCAGCTTCAGACCGGCCCTCAGCACTTCGAGCGCGCCCCAGCCCGAGCCGGTGGCCAGCCGCTCGCCCGGCTCGGTGTCGGCGAACGGACGCCACGCCTCGTACGCCGCGTCGACCCGCGCCCGCGGCAGCGCGGACTCCAGCCGCGCCTGCGTCTCGGCGCGGGCCGCCGCCCAGTCCGTGCCGTGGACCGTCGTCGCGTCCGCGGCCAGCGGCCCGTACGCCTCCAGCCACGCGAACTCCCCGCCCGCGTCGAGCTTCACATGCTCCAGCTGGGTGCGGGCCAGCCCCGCCTGGATCTCGGCGTAGCCGGGGGTGCCCGGCTCGGTCAGCCACTGCTGCCACCGCCTGCCGCCGCGCCCCGCACCCCACAGGAACAGCTTGCGGCCGCGCAGCAGGTCGGTGGAGGTCTGGACGAGGCCCTGCCCGTCCGCGTCGAGCGAGGCGATCCACCGCCGCGCGCCGTCCGGCACCTCGTAGAAGTAGTCGGCCGGGTACGTGCCGCGCAGCGGGTACGTACGGTCCGCCCCGTCCCACCCGGGCACCGGCACCCGCCGCAGCCCGCGCTCGTACCCGAAGTGCCAGGCCTCGTCGGCCGGGGCGAGGACGCGGGTCCGCTCGCCCTCCGCGACCGCGATGTTGGACCACCAGTACACCGGGGCGGGCCGCTCGTGCGGGTTGCGGATCCGAACGCCGACGTACAGGAAGTCGGAGTCGCCGGGCAGCCACAGGTCCACCTGGAACGGCAGATCGCGCAGCCGCTCCCACTCCCACAGCCGGACCATCTCCCCGCCGTCCGGGGCCGGGACGCGCGCCGCGTGCAGCGGGGCGCAGGACAGCGTGGTGTGCCCGGTCGCGCCGATGTTCCACTCGATGCCGCCGGAGAACCAGGCGCCGTTGAGCGCGAAGTCGGCGGGCTGGAACACCGGGTTGCGGTAGACCAGTTCGCGGCCGGTGGGCTTGTGGTGCAGGGAATGGACGCGGCCGCCGAGCCCGGGCAGGACGGTGACCCGCAGCCGGTCGTTCTCGATGACGACCGCCTCGAAATCAACCGGGGTGCGTGCGCGTCCGTATCCGTCCAGCACCCGCACCGGCAGGAGGCTGCGCAGCGGCTCGTACCCGATCTGGCGGGCCATGTCCCGGGGCAGGGCCTCGCGGGCGCGCTCGTCGAGCTCGTGCGTCTCGTCCAGGGTGCGCAGTGCGGGCAGCGGGTTCTCGAGCCCCAACAGGGCGGCGGGCAGGGTCAGTACGGTGCGTCGCACGGTCGTGGCCACGGCAACCTCGCATCCTCGCGCGGGCCCGCCGGCCGTCCGGCGTACCCCCGTGACCATGGAACACGCCGGTGACCGGACTGGCCAGGGGATCTCCCCATCACGATTACGCAAAGGCCCCCACTCCCCCCCGGCCCGGTGGCGGCGTCCGCGACACGGTCAGGGCGACACGACCCGGCCCGTGATCCTTCCCGGCGCGCGGTGCTTCTAGGGTGCGCCTTATGCCTCGTCGGAGACCTTCCCCGCGATCCTTCCCGCTGCTGCGTCAGGGCTGGCTCTGGTGGCTGCCGTTGGTCGCCGTCGTGGCCGATCTGATCGTCGAAGCGGCCCTCCGCGGCCGGGAGCCCGTGAGTTTCCTGCTTACCGGCGTGCCTCCGATGGCCGCCGCGACCCGCGGCCCGCGGGGCACCGCACTGTTGGCCGCCGTGTGCCTGGGGCTGCAGATGCTCCTGGCGGCCCGCCGCCCCGGCCACTTCCACGAGCAGCACCATGTGGCGCTGTACGGCGCCACGCTGCTCATCGGGATCGCCAGCACGGCCCTCGCCTGGCAGCGCGAGCGCGCCAGGCAGCATCTGATCCGCGCGAACTCGGTCGCGGAGGCGATGCAGAGGACCCTGCTGCGCCCGGTGCCGCGCCGGCTCGGTCCGGTACGGGCGGCCGGGCTCTACTCGGCCGGGGAGGGCGGCGCGCTCGTCGGCGGCGATCTGTACGACGTCTGCACCACGCCGTTCGGGGTACGGGCGATCATCGGCGACGTGCGCGGCAAGGGGCTGGACGCGGTGCAGACGGTCGCGGCGGTCCTGGGCAGCTTCCGGGTGTCCGCGCACGAGTGGGAGGACCTGAGCAGTCTGGCGGAGCGACTGGAACTCAGCATCGCCCGCAACAGCCCGGCCGGTGAGGAGGGCGATCCCGAACTCTTCGTGACGGCGCTGGTGCTGGAGTTCCCGTTCTCCGGCGGCGAGGTGCGGATCGTCGACCGCGGCCACCCGGCACCCGTCGTCGTCGGCCCGGAGGGCGCCCGGCGGCTGGTCACCGCGCCCGCGCTCCCGCTGGGGCTCGGCGGGCTGTCCCCCGGCGGGGCCGTGGAGACCACCGTGCATCCGCTGCGGCCGGGCGAGCTGCTTGTCGTGTTCACGGACGGGGTGAGTGAGGCACGTAACGCGGACGGCGTGTTCTATCCGGTGCTCGACCGGCTCGCTGAGCGCTTCGGCGGGGACCGGACGCCCGACCCCGACGACGTCGTGCAGTTCGTGCACGCCGACGCGGAAGCCTGGTCGGCGGAACGCGACGAGGACGACGAGGCCATTCTCGCGCTGACGCTCGGGTAGCCCCCGGTACGGCGGGCGCGCGGTCAGCCGAGCGCGGGTGTGTCGAGCGTGAGCGTCCCCGCCTCGCTGTCCAGCAGCCCCGGTACCCCGAGCGGCACGGTCAGCGAGGTCTCGCCGTGCCCGAAGCCCAGCTCCTCGGCCACCGGCACGCCGAGTCCGCCGAGCCGGTCGAGCAGCAGCGCGCGCACCTCCGCGTACGGGCCGCACTCGGCCCAGGAGCCGAGGCAGACCCCGGCGACGCCGTCCAGCCAGCCGGAGCGCAGCAGCTGGGTCAGCACGCGGTCGAGGCGGTACGGCTGCTCGCCCACGTCCTCGATCATCAGCAGCCCGCCGCGGGCGGAGGGCCTGGCGTACGGGGTGGCAAGACCCGCGGCGAGCAGGCTGACACAGCCGCCGAGCGTGACGCCCCGGGCGCGGCCCGGTACCAGCGGGCGGGCGGTGGGCAGGCCGAGGGTGCGTACGGATTCCGGTTCGAAGAGGGTGGCCCGCAGGTGCTCCTGGGTGAACGTGTCCCTGACGAACGCCGCCGCCGCGACCATCGGTCCATGCAGGGTGACCAGGCCGAGGCGGACCGCGAACGCCTCGTGCAGCGCGGTGACATCGCTGTAGCCGACCAGGATCTTGGGGCCGGCGGCGCGCAGCGCGTCCCAGTCGAGCAGGTCCACCATGCGCTGTGCGCCGTAGCCGCCACGGGCGCACAGGACTGCGGACACACTGGGGTCGCACCACGCCTGCTGGAAGTCCCGGGCGCGGTCCTCGTCCGTACCGGCGAGGTGGCCGAGGCTGTGGTGGCGGTCGCGCACATGTGCGCCGGCCACCGGGTCGAGGCCCCAGCCGCGCAGGATGTCCAGGCCTGCCGCGAGCCGCTCGTCCACGACCGGGCCGCTGGTCGCCACGACGGCGACCCTGGCGCCGGGCCGGAGACGGACGGGCCGCGTCAGAGACGGCGCGGACGGCGGGGGCGGCGCAGGCGTGCGGGTCACTTGGTGAGTTCCAGGAGCGGGATATCGGGGCGGTTGATCCCGAACGTCTGCGCGTACAGGGAGAGTTCGGCCTCCAGCGCGCGGACCGTGGTGTCGGCGCGGCGGAAGCCGTGCCCCTCGCCCTCGAAGGCGACGTAGGCGTGCGGGACCTCCCGCCCCTCCATGCGGGCGAGGAAGCGCTCGGCCTGCACGGGCGGGCAGATCACGTCGTCCAGTCCCTGGAGCAGGACGAAGGGCGCGGTGACCCGGTCCGCCTGCTCGACGGGCGAGCGGTCGCGGTAGCGGGCCGGGTACTCCGCCCGCGGGCCGACGAGCGTGTCGAGATAGCGGGACTCCAGGTCGTGCGTCTCGCCGCTCGCCCATCCCACGAGGTCCAGGATGGGATAGATGATCGTGCCGCAGGCGTACACATCGGTGGTGGCGAGGGATGCGGCGGCCGTCCAGCCGCCGGCGCTGCCGCCCCGGATCGCCAGCCGGTCCGGGTCCGCGGTGCCCTCGGCCGCCAGCGCGAGCGCGACGGCCGCGCAGTCCTCGACGTCGACGACGCCCCACTGCTCGCGCAGCCGGTTGCGGTAGTCCCGGCCGTACCCGGTCGAGCCGCCGTAGTTGACCTCGGCGACTCCGATGCCGCGCGAGGTGAAGTAGGCGATCTGCAGGTCGAGCACGAGCGGCGCGTGGCCGGTGGGACCGCCGTGGGCCCACACCACATAGGGCGGCAGCTCGTCGGCGGGCGCGATATGGCCGGGGTTGTGCGGCGGGTACACATGCGCCGGGATGTCGCGGCCGCCCGGACCGGTGAAGACGCGGATCTGCGGTTCGGGGTAGTACGCCGGGTCGGCCGGGTCGTCGTGGGCCGCGCCGACGACCCGGGCCCGGCCGGTACAGGTGTCGAGTTCCACGACTTCGTACGCGCTGCGCGGGCTCGCCGCGACTCCGACGACCCGGGTGCCGTGCACGGCGAGCGTCGGCTGCCAGGCGGTCCACGGCCCGGCCGCGTCGACCAGGTCACCGGTCTCCGGATCGAGTATCCCGAGCACGGCGGAGCCCTGCCCGTGCAGTACGGCGACGAGCCCGCCGGGCAGCGGGGCGAACCAGCGCTGCCCGGTCCTCCACAGCGGTCCGGCGAACTCCTCCTCACGCGGACACAGGTTGGTGGCCGCGCCGGTCTCCGGATCCACCCGGTGCAGATTCCACCAGCCACCGCGGTCGGTGGCGGCCAGCAACGTCCCGTCCGCGGCCCAGTCGGTCTGGGCGACGGACTCCTCGGGTCCGCCGATCACCGTGCGTACGCCGGTGAAGGTGCCGCCGGGGGTCACGTCGGCGAGCTTCAGCTCGGTGCCGTCCCACGGCATCCTGGGGTGGTCCCAGGCGATCCACGCGGCGCGCCGCCCGTCCGGGGACAGCCGGGGGCCGGTGACGAACCGGTGCCGGTCGTCGGACAACTCCCGTACGGCCGCCCGGTTCCCGGCAGCGGAGCCGTCCAGGGGTACGGCGGCGAGCACCCGCCGTACGTCGGTGGCCGCCGGGCCGGTGAACTCCTCCAGTACGCACCACACCTCGCCCCGCTCGGGGAGCAGCCGGGGATCGGCCCAGCGCAGGCCGCCGCCCACGGGCGAGAGCGGAGTCAGCGGCCGCGGCTCCCCCGGGGCGTCCGGCTCGTAGGCGTACAGCCGCTGGTCGGCGAAGTGCACGAACACCACCAGCGGCCCGCCCGCCGCCCGTTCCGCCCCGGCCCAGGGCAGGCCGCCGTACTCGACGACCCGGCTGCGGACGTTCCACGGCGGGGGCAGTACCGAGACCTCGGCGCCGTCCGCGCGTCGGCGCACCAGCGCCCGGCGGCCGCCCTCGGCGGGTCGTGGCGCGGTCCACCACACCTCGTCGCCGAGCACGCCGACGTACTCCGGATGGCCGTCGTGAGATGCGGCGAGGGCGGCGTCGATCGGCGAGGGCCAGCTGCCGTACGGCCCGGTGGGCACCATGTCTGCCACTTCCCCCTATGCGGACTGCAGATAGTGGTCGAGCACGCGGACGCCGAAGTGCAGCGCATCGACCGGGACGCGCTCGTCGACGCCGTGGAAGAGCGCCGCGTAGTCGAAGCCCTCGGGCAGTCTGAGCGGGGAGAAGCCGTACCCGGTGATGCCGAGGCGCGAGAACTGCTTGGCGTCCGTGCCGCCGGGCATGCAGTACGGCACGACGTGCCCCTCGGGGGCGAAGTGCTCCACGGCGGCGCGCAGCTTCGCGAACGTCGGTGAGTCGACCGGCGCCTGGAGCGGGATCTCCTGGTGGTGCAACTCCCACTCCACGTCCGGGCCGGTGAGCCGGTCCAGGGTGGTGCGGAACTCCTCCTCGCCGCCGGGCAGCACCCGTCCGTCGACATACGCCGTGGCGGTGCCCGGAATTACGTTGATCTTGTAACCGGCTTCCAGCATCGTCGGGTTGGCGCTGTTGCGCACGGTCGGCTCGACCAGCGCCCCGGCCCGCCCCAGCTTGGCCAGCAGCCCGTCCACGTCGAGGTCCGCGGCGCGGAGGTCGGTCTCGACGCCGTACACCGCGGCGAGTTCGGCCAGGGCGGCCCGCACGGTCGGAGTGAGCCGCACCGGCCACTCATGCTCACCGATCCGGGCGACGGCCCCCGCCAGCCGGCTCACCGCGTTGGCGCGGTTGACCTTGGAGCCGTGCCCGGCCGTGCCGTAAGCGGTGAGCTTCAGCCAGCGGGTGCCGCGCTCCCCCGCCGCGATCGGGTAGAGCGCCAGGCCGGGTCCGGCGTGGAAGGTGAAGGCGCCGGCTTCGCTGATGCCTTCCGTACAGCCTTCGAAGAGGCCGGGGTGCTGGTCGGCGAGGAAACCGGAACCGTCGACGGCCCTGTCCTCCTCGTCCGCGGTGTACGCGATCACGATGTCCCGGCGGGGCCGCAGGCCCGCCCGTGCCCAGGCCCGGACCACTGCGAGCACCATCGCGTCCATGTTCTTCATGTCGACCGCGCCACGCCCCCACACCACCCCGTCCCTGACCTCCCCGGAGAAGGGGTGCACGCTCCACTCGGCGGGCTCGGCCGGCACCACGTCGAGGTGTCCGTGCACGAGCAGCGCGTCGGCGGACGGATCGGTTCCGTTAATTCTGGCTACCACGTTGGTGCGTCCGGGGGTGCGCTCCAGCAGCACCGGTTCGAGTCCCGCTTCGGCCAGCAGTTCGGCGACGTACTCGGCGGCGGGCCGCTCCCGGCAGTCCCCGCCGCCCCGGTTGGTGGTGTCGATGCGGATCAGTTCGGAGGTGAACCGCACCGCCTCGTCGAGGGCGACATCATCAATGGCCTGGTGCATGTCAGCCATAGTGCTCCTCCACGGCCGCCGAGACGATTGTCGTGACCGCCTTGAAGGCGCGAATTCCCTCGTACATGGTCCCGCTGGTGTACGCGACCCGCCGCTCGCCCGTCCGCCGCACGCCCGGCACCACGGTCGCGGCGGCGGAGAGGTGCTCCGCGTCGAACTCCAGCTCCACGGTGAACGGCCCGCCGCGCACCGGTTCGTGACGCACAGAGAGCGCGGCCGCTTCCTTGGCCGCCGCTCTGATGTCCGCGGCGGTACGGGCGGGGGTGCGGCACACCGCGGCGTACCGCGAGACATGGTCCTTGACCGCGACCGTGCACGCCCCCGGCGCGTACCCCTTGGCGTCCTCGCAGGTCAGGTCGTCGCCGGTGACCAGCACGACGGGCACCCCGTACTCCGCGACGACATGGGAGTTGAGCAGGCCCTCGCTCGCCCGGGCGCCGTTGACCCAGACGCCGGTGATGGAGTTGGCGAGATACGTGTGCGCGAGCACGCCCTCGGTGCCCGCGCCGGTGTGGTAGCCGACGAAGGCGATGCCGTCCACATCGCCGTGCTGCACGCCCTCGACCATGGAGAGCGACTTGTGGCGCCCGGTGAGCATCCGGGCCCGCTCGTCGAGCTGCTCCAGCAGCAGATTGCGCATGGTCCAGTGCGCCTCGTTGACGAGCACCTCGTCGGCGCCGCCGTCGAAGAACCCGAGGACGGCGGCGTTGACGTCGGAGGTGAACAGCGCCCGGCAGCGCTCCCACTGCGGTGTGCCCGGCAGCACGTCGGCCGGCCAGGTCACACCGGTGGCGCCTTCCATATCCGCAGAGATCAGGATCTTCATGCACGAAAAGGTTACGCGCTGCCGCCTGCGCTGCCCACCCCCGCACGCGTGTCGGAGCGGCCTACGACCAGCCAGTTCGACGGCAGTTCGATACGCGAGCCGTCCGCCGCGTGCTCGGCGGTCGCCAGCGGCGCCGACCCGCTCGCGAGTACCGCCAGACCCGCTGCCCCGAGGAGCCGCGGAACCTCCTCGTCCGGCACCTCGCCCGGTGTGAGCCCATGAGCGAAGACCGGCCTGAGCTTGGCCGGCGGGCCGGCCGGGCCCTGCGCCAGGCCCATCAGTACGGGCCGGGCGGCCTCGGACAGCTCGACGACGAAGGCCCGCCCCCGCTCGCCGACCAGGGTGGCGAGGGTGTCCACCAGTGGCTGCCGGTCGGCCGGCTCGCACTGGTGCAGCACACCGCGCATGTACACGTTGGCGTCGCCCAGCTCGCCGTACAGCTCCTGGACGGCGGCCTTGTCCACCGCGTCGAGCTCCCGGAACGAGACCCGCCCGTCGCCGTCGGAGGTACGGGCGTGGCCGCGGGCGTGCGCGATCGCGGCCGCGGACAGATCGGCCCCGACGACCCGGGCGAAGCGGTCGGCGAGGAAGTGGGTCTGGGTGCCGTTGCCGCAGCCCAGATCGACCAGCGGCAGACCGGGGTCGGCGAGGTGGGGTTCGAAGAGGGCGAGATGCGCGCCCGCGGTGAGGGCGGGCTCCGCGTCCCAGAAGACGGATCCCGGCTCGGCGGGGGCCTCCCGCCAGAAGCCCTCCCACGCGTCCCTGTACCGATTCGTCACGCTCATGAACAGCTCCCCAGGAAGTGACACGACGTCAAGGCCGGTCTACCGTCCAGGAGATGGCTGGGCAAGGTGTCCGGGTCATCATTCACCCCGCGTTCGGGCCGGTACGGCGTACCCGCGGGAGCGACAGTTCGAACCACACCGTCTTGCCGGCGGCGGTCCGGCTCGTGCCCCACTCCCGGGCCAGCGCGCTCACCACCCGCAGTCCGCGCCCCGCCTCCGCGCCGGGCCCCGCGTTCAGCAGGGTCGGCAGGGTGTGGTCGTCGTCCTCCACCTCGCACAGCAGGGTGCCGGCGCGGACCAGCCGCAGCTCCACATGGCGGCTGTGCGCGTGGCGCAGTGCGTTGGTGACGAGTTCGCCGGCCAGCAGCGCGGCGGTCTCGGCCACCTCGTCCAGCCCCCAGTCGTCCAGCTGGGCGGCGACCAGCCGGCGCGCCCGGCCCGCCTCGCGCGGGTCGATGGCGAGCTGGAACCGGGCCACGTCCTCGGGCGCGATCCCGCTGAGCCGGGCCATCAGCAGCGCCACATCGTCCTTGCGGCCGCCCCGAGTGTTGAGCGCGCGGATGATGGTGTCGCAGGCGTCGTCCATGGAGGCCGCGGGATGGGCGGCCGACTCGCAGAGCGTCGCGAGCCCGACGCCGATGTCCTCGCCGCGTACCTCGACCAGGCCGTCGGTGCACATCACCAGCCGGTCGCCGGGCGCGACGGGCACGCGTACCGACTCGAACGGCACTCCGCCGACGCCGATCGGCGCGCCGGTGGGCAGCTCCAGCAGCAGGCTGCGCCCGTCCTCGGCCCGGACGAGCACGGGCGGGATGTGACCGGCGTTGGCGATCAGCAGCTCGCCCGCGATCGGGTCGTAGACCGCGTACAGGCAGGTGGCGAGGTAGTGCTCGCCGAGCCGCTGGGCCAGGTCGTCGAGGTTGCGCAGCAGCTGGGCGGGCGGCAGGTCGAGGGCGGCCATGGTCTGCACGGCCGTTCGCAACTGGCCCATCATGGCGGCCGAGTTGAGCCCGTGCCCCATGACGTCGCCCACCACCAGCGCGGTGCGCGAGCCGGGCAGCTTGACCGAGTCGAACCAGTCGCCGCCGACCCGCCCCAGCAGCGTGCCGGGCAGGTAGCGGGTCGCCGTGTCGCACCCGGCCATCCGCGGGGTGACCTGCGGGAGCATGCTGTCCTGGAGCGTCTCGGCGACGCTCTCCTGGTAGGTGTACATGCGGGCGTTGTCCAGGACGAGCCCTGCGCGGGCGGCCAGTTCGGCCCCGGTGACCCGGTCCATGTCGTTGAAGACCGGCCGCTCCGCGTGCCGCAGCAGGATCATGAACCCCAGGACGACGTTGCGCGCCTTGAGCGGCACGACCAGCATCGAGCGGTTGGTGATCAGCGGCCGGATGTCGCGCTTCTCGAACTGCGAGGCGATGGCGTTGCCCATCTGCTCGCTGATGCGGGGCACGAGCACCGGCTCGCCGGTCGTCATGCACTGGAAGAACGGGGTGTGCGCGGGAAAGGGCATGGCCTCGCCGACCGGCACCACGTCGTCCCAGCGGCCCGGCTCGTCCACGTGCTCGACGGCGACCCGGTGCCACATCGTGGTGGCGTCCGGCGGTCCGTCGGGGAAGCCCTCGCCGGCGATGACCTGTTCGCGCAGATAGGTGCCGGCGACGTCGGTGAACCGCGGTACGACGGCCGCGCTGACCTCCTGGATCGTCCGGGCGAGGTCGAGCGAGGATCCGATGCGGCCGCTGACCTCGTTGAGGAACTCCAGGCGCTCGCGCACCGCCGCGTATTCCAGGTCCTGTTCGAGGTCGGCCGGCTCGAACTCGCGGCCCTCCTCCGCGGCCTCGGCGGCCAGCCGCCGGCGAGCCCGGCGCTCGGCCCGCCTGGGCACGCCCCAGTCGGGGGTGACCGGCACCCGGTCGTGCTGACTGAACTCCAGTACCGGGTAACCCAGTTCGAGGATCTGCGAGACGATACGGGAGCTCTCGCCGACACTCATGCTCGGCAGGATCTCCGGGAGCCGCCGGGCCAGCTCGTCGAACCCGGGGAACTCGGTGTGCAGGGCGAAGCCGGGCGCGATGCGCTCCAGGGACTCACCCTCGAACTCCTCCTCGCGGCGCAGACGGTCGGCGTCCGCGGCGAGTACGAGCAGCCGTCCGGGCCCGGGCCCGATCAGCGGGTACGCCCACCACAACACGTCGACCCGGCCGCTTCCGGACTCCGAGAACCGGGCCCGGCCGGCCGCGGGGTAGGAGGTACGGCCGCCAAGCGAGGCTTCGAGCTCCGGTCCGAACTCGTCGGTGCGGTCGTACGGTTCGTACGCGCCCCGGGACCGGGACCGCGACCGCCCCGGCGCGGACCGCTGCGCCTCGGCCGTCTCCGCCGCGTCGTTGAGGGGCCCCGACACGGGCAGCAGGTCCACGGCGGGCCGGCCCACCGCCTCCTCCCTGGAGGGGCCGAACAACCGCCGCGCGCCCGTGCTCCAGTGCGAGACCAGGCCGTCGCCGTCCACGACGACCACCGCGAGCGGAATCCGGCCGGCCACGTCGCGCTGCCGCGGCAGGCCCGGCGGAATGCCCCTGTCCATGGGTGGGAGGCTCCTTCCCCGCCGCAAGATCTGCGGCTCCTTCCACCACGGTACGACCACGCGCGGGCGGCCCGCCGGGCAACGCACGAATAGGTCGTGCGCCCGCGCGAACCGGCCCGCGGCCCAACCGGAACTGAGGGCCGGTCAGTCCTCGTGGCCCAGCTGGAGGTCCCGTTCGGTGCGTCCCCCACCCGCCACCTGGAGCACAGTGGCCACCGGCGGATACCCCGCCGTGATCACCGTGTACTCACCCGAGGAGAGGTCGACGAACCGGAACGCCCCGTCCGCCCCCGTCGTCAGCGTGTCGACGACATTGCCCGCGGCGTCGAGCAGGGTGACCCGGGCGTCCTCGACCGGCCGTCCGCCGCTCGCCCGGACCGTGCCGCGCAGCACGGCCCCGCCCGCCAGTTCGATGTCCTGCCGGGTCTCCCGGGAGGACTGCACGCTCACCGGGAGTGCGGCGGGGCGGAAGGCGGGGGCGCTGGCCGCCAGGGTGTACTCCCCCGCCACCAGTTCGCTGATCACATAGCCGCCCTCCCGCCCGCTGCGGGTCGTGGCAACCACGTCGCCGCGGACGTCGGTGAGGGTGACGGCGGCGTCCCTGACCGGAGTGCCGTCCGCCGTGACGACGGATCCGGCGAGCCGGCCGGCCCCGCCCAGCACTACATCGAGGTCGACGGGCCGTTCGCCCACGGTGACGCTCACGGCCTGCGGCTGGTGGCCGCCGGCCGCCGCGATCAGGACGTACGCACCGGAGCCGGGCACGCTCAGCGCGTACCGCCCGTCCTCGCCGCTGGCGCCGCGCCCGATCTGCTGCCCGGAGCCGTCGATGAGGGTGAGGGCGGCGCGCGGCACCGAGCTGCCGTCGTGGTGCTGCACCGTCCCGCAGACGGGCACGCCCGCCGAGTACCCGGCGCCGGCGGCGTTCCCGGAGCCGCTGCCCGGATCCGGGGCGCGACCGGTGCGCGCGTGCGGGATGGACGTGGGCTCGGCGGTGGGGGCGTTGTGGGACACCAGCGGTTTCTCCTTGAGGAAGAAGGCGAGCAGGAGGCCGAGGACGAGCACCGGCACGAGGTAGAGAAAGATCCGCGGCATGGCGTCGGCGTAGGCCTGGACATAGCCGTCGCGCAGCGCGGGCTCCATGGCGTGGACCATCTGCGGGGTGATCGACTCGGGGGACGGCAGTCCCCCGCCGGACGGCAGCCGCTCGGCGAGTGCGTCGGTGAGCCGGTCGGCGAAGAGGGTGCCGAAGACGGCGGCGCCGACGCTGCCGCCGATCTGCCGGAAGTAGTTGTTGGTGCTGGTGGCGGCGCCCAGGTCGGCCGGGTCGACGGCGTTCTGGACGGCGAGGATGAGGACCGGCATCACCAGCCCCATGCCGGTGCCCAGTACCGCCATCCAGATGCTGTACTCCAGCCGGGGCGTGGTGGTCTCCAGCCGCGAGAGCAGCCACATGCCGACGGCCGCGACCCCGCTGCCGACGATCGGATACACCTTGTAGCGGCCGGTTCTGCTGATCAACTGCCCGGACACGACCGAGGCGATGACGATGCCGCCCATCATCGGCAGCATCAGCAGTCCGGACTCCGTGGCGCTCGCGCCGTCGACCATCTGCAGGAAGGTGGGCAGATAGCTGGCCGCGCCGAACAGGGCCACGCCGATCACCGCCCCCACCAGAGCCGTGATGTTGAAGACCGAGTCGCGGAACAGCCGCAGCGGGATGATCGGTTCGGGCGCGTAGTGCTCGACGACCACGAAGAGGAGGGTCGTCACGAGGGCTCCCGCACCGAGCCCGAGGATCACGCGCGAGTCCCAGTCGTACTCCGTACCGCCCCAACTGGTCAGCAGCACCAGGCAGGTGGAGGCGGCGGCCATCAGCACCGCGCCGACCACGTCGAGACGGGCCCGGGCGGCGGGCTTCGGGAGCTTCAGTACGACGGCGATGACGGCCATGGTGACCAGGCCGAACGGGATGTTGATGTAGAAGCACCAGCGCCAGGAGGCGTGGTCGGTGAAGAAGCCGCCGAGCAGCGGTCCGGCCACCGAGGCGAGCCCGAAGGCCGCGCCGATGAGCCCCATGAACCGGCCGCGCTGCCGGGGCGGCACGATGTCCGCCATGATCGCTTGGACACCGATCATGAGCCCGCCGCCGCCGATGCCCTGGACGGCCCGGAAGGCGATCAGCTGGTCCATCGTCCGGGACCAGCCGGCCAGCGCGGAGCCGATGACGAAGACGACGATCGCGAACTGGAAGACGCTCTTGCGCCCGAAGAGGTCGCCCAGCTTCCCGTAGATGGGCAGGGCGACAGTCGAGGCCAGGAGGTACGAGGTGACCGCCCAGGACATCTTGTCCAGGCCGTGCAGCTCACCGACGATCTTCGGCAGCGCGGTGGCGACGATCATCTGGTCGAGCGCCGCGAGCAGCAGCGTGAGCATCAGGCCGAAGAAGACCATCCGCACCCGGAACGGACTGAGGCCGTCGTACGAAGCGGCCGGGGCGGGAGCGGCCGGCGGCGGGGGCCCTTCGGCCGCGGAACGGGCGGGCGCGCCGGCCCGCTCCTCCTTCACCAGAGTGGTCCCGCCAGTGGTCCCGCCCACGTGCTGCTCCCCTCGTCGCGCCTGCACCGCGGACCTTTCTCGCATTGGGCGAGAAGCGGGAGCAAGCGAGACGTTTCGCCACAGCACAGCGCGGGCAGTGCGCCAACTGCCCTGCGGCGAGCGCCTGTCCGGCGCTCATCAGGGGCTTTCCCGCGGCGCGCAACGCGCTGGTCACGTCATGGCGCCGCGGGAAGGATCACCCGAACCGGTGAGGACGGGGGCAACTCGGACGGGTCAACGCCCGGGCCGGCCGGGTCAACTCTCCGGCCGGCGCCCGGCCGGCGCCCGGCCGGCGCCCGCCCGTCAGCGCCCGGTCGACGCACCGCTCAGCGCTCCACCTCCGCGGCGAGCCTGGCGAGCACCGCGTCGTAGATGCGGCCGAGGCCCTTGGGGGCGAAGGTCCGCTCGAAGAAGCCGCCGATGCCGCCCGCGCCGTCCCACACGGTGGTGACGACGGCCTTCGACCTGCCCTCACCCGCGGGGGTGACCGTCCAGGTGGTCACCATGGAGGAGTTCCGGTCCTTCTCGACCAGCTCTCCTCCCCCATAGGCTTCGCCATGGGAGGGGCCCCCAGTCGGCTCGGTCACCTCCAGCAGGCAGTCGCGGACCCGCTTGCTGGTGGCCTGGAGCTTCCAATGGACGAGCGTGCCCTCGCCGTCGCCGCCCTCGCGCACCTCGTACTCGCTGAAGTGCTCGGGGAGCAGCTTGGCGCGGGTCCCGGTGTAGTCGGCCAGTGCGTCGAACACCTTCTCCGCGTCCGCCGCGATGATCCGCTCCGTGGTGGCCTCGACCTGCGCCATGCCTGTTCCTCCAGGACTCGTCGTGCTCGTGGTGAGTTGGGTTCCGGCAAGCCAACCATCTGGATCACAGCCGCCCAAATCGGGGTCCCCGCACGATCAAGGGAACATGTGTTCTATTCTGAGGCCAGTGCTACCGAGGAGGCGCCATGCGCTGGGACAATCTGGCCGAGAACCAGGCCGAGGCCGCGCCCGCCGGGCCCGGCTCGCCCGCCGCGCTCTTCGGGGCGGACGCGGTCGTCACCCGGACCTTCGACACCCCGGAGTTCCGCGGCATCACCTTCCACGAGATCCGGGCGCGGTCGATCGTCAACCGTGTGCCGGGCGCCTCGCAGCTGCCGTTCGAATGGACGGTCAACCCCTACCGGGGCTGCACACACGCCTGCGTGTACTGCTTCGCCCGCAAGACCCACAGCTATCTGGACCTCGACACGGGCCTCGGCTTCGATTCGCAGATCGTGGTCAAGATCAACGCCCCGGAACTGCTGCGCCGCAAGCTCGCCTCGCGGAACTGGACCGGCGAGCACATCGCGATGGGCACCAACGTCGACTGCTATCAGCGCGCCGAGGGCCGCTATCGCCTGATGCCCGGCATCATCGCGGCCCTGCGCGACCACGCGAACCCGTTCTCCATCCTCACCAAGGGCACGCTGATCCTGCGTGATCTCGACCTACTCCGGCAGGCCGCCGAGGTCACCGACGTCGGCGTCTCCGTCTCCGTCGGGTTCATCGACAGCGCCCTGTGGCGCACCGTCGAGCCGGGCACGCCCTCACCCGAGCGCCGCCTCGACGTCGTTCGCGCGCTCACCGAGGCCGGCCTCGGCTGCGGGGTGCTGATGGCCCCGGTGATCCCCTTCCTCGGCGACTCGCCCGACCAGCTGCGCGCGACCGTACGCGCGATCGCCGCCTCCGGAGCGACCTCGGTGACGCCCCTGGTACTCCATCTGCGCCCCGGCGCGCGCGAATGGTTCATGGCCTGGCTGGCCGAGCGCCATCCGTATCTCGTACGCCGGTACGAACGCCTCTACGCCGCCGGGGCCTACGCGCCCACGTGGTACCAGCGCCGGATCACCCGCCAAGTGCACGAACTGGCAGCCGAGTTCGGCATCGGTCCGGCCCGGCGGGGTGCCGCCCGGCGGATACCGGCCGCGCCGGAGCCGGAGCTCGCCGAGCCCACCCAACTGACCCTTCTCTGACCTCCCACACCCTCCTCCCCTCATCAAATCGGGCCAATTATCTGCAGAACCGCTCTTTCCCGGGCACGGATTCCTGGACGATGCGGCCTGGGCTGTGCGCCCACAGCCCAGCACCCTGTCGGCCGGGAGGCCCCATGAAGAAGCGCGCAGGAGTTCTGTTCGGCGTCGCCGCGGTGATGGCGGGGACGGTCACCGCCGCTCCGTCCGCCGCGAGTACCGGCCCGGCGGCGCCGCGCACCACCCTGAAGTGGACCGGCTGCGCCACCAAGAGCCATCCGACCCTCCAGTGCTCCTCGGTCGAGGTTCCGCTGGACCACGCCCGCCCGCGCGGCGAGAAGATCACCCTCGCGCTGTCGCGCGTCCCGCACACCGCCGCGAAGTCGCAGGGCCCGCTGCTGGTCAACCCCGGCGGGCCGGGCGGCAGCGGCCTCACGCTGGCCGGCTTCGTCGCCTCCTCGCTGCCCAAGGACGTCGCGGCGCAGTACGACGTGGTCGGCTTCGACCCGCGCGGCGTGGGCAAGAGCAAGCCGGCGCTCAACTGCGGGCCGGGCCACTCCGCGCCGGTCCGGCCCAACTCCGTACCGCTCGGCATCACGGACGAGCTGGCCAATCTCCAGCGGGTCCAGGCCTTCGCGCGGGCCTGCGCCACCAAGTACGGCAGTCTGCTGAAGCACATCGACACCGTGAGCACGGCCAAGGACCTGGACCTCGTCCGGCAGGCGCTGGGCGCCCCGCGGATCAACTACTTCGGCTACTCCTACGGCACCTACCTCGGCGCGGTGTACGCCAAGCTCTTCCCGCAGCGGGTGCGGCGGATGGTGCTCGACTCGATCGTCGACCCGGGGGGTGTCTGGTACGAGGCGAACCTCGCGCAGGACTACGCCTTCGACTCCCGGCACAAGGCGTTCATGGCGTGGGTGGCCCGGCACGACCGTACGTACAACCTCGGCTCCGACCCCGCGGTGGTCGAGGCGAAGTGGTACCGCATGCGCGCGGCCCTCGCGAAGAACCCGGCCGGCGGGAAGGTCGGCCCGTCGGAGCTGGAGGACACCTTCATGCCCGGCGGCTACTTCAACGGCTACTGGCCGCACCTGGCCGGGGCGTTCGCCGCGTACGCGAGCGGCGGCGTCGGCAAGAAGGACGAAGTCCCGCTGGTCGAGGCGTACGAGAAGTTCGGTGCCGTCGACGCGGAGGGCGAGAACGGCTACAGCGTCTACGCCTCGGTGCAGTGCCGGGACGCCGCCTGGCCGCGCGCGTGGAACACCTGGCGCCGCGACATGTGGCAGGTGCACGCGAAGGCACCCTTCATGGCCTGGAACAACGCCTGGTACAACGCCCCGTGCGCGTTCTGGGGCACCCCGTCGCTCACCCCGCCCGACGTGTCGAACGCCTCGCTGCCGCCGGTGCTGCTGTTCCAGGCGAGCGACGACGCGGCGACTCCGTACGAAGGCGGCGTCCGGGTGCACCGCAAGCTGCGCGGCTCCAGCCTGGTGGTCGAGCAGGGCGGCGGAAACCACGGCATCTCGCTGAGCGGAAACGCCTGCGTGGACCGGTATCTGGCGGACTATCTGGCCACCGGCACGGTGCCGCGCGGGGCTGCCGGCGCCGCGGCGGACGCGGTCTGCGACGCCCTGCCCGAGCCGAAGCCACTGCCGGCGACGAAGGCGGCCGGCCCCGGCGCCAAGGGAGGCGCAGCGCTGCACGGCCTGCTGGGCTTCCGGTCCTGAGAAGCCGCGGCGGGCCCAGTCTGAGCGCCGCTACCCGCCGGTTTGACATGCAACCAAATGGTTGAGGCTGCACTACCTCAACCCCGTGCCCATCCACGATATTGCTGACCGCTGGATCGGCCAGTACGAGCGGGGCCGGATGGCCGCGCTCAGCAACCTGAAGCACGCCCTGGAAGGAACGGCGATGAGCAAGCCCGAGTTCGTCTACACGATCTACATCCACACCACGCCCGAGGAGCTCTGGGAGGGGCTGACCAGCCCGGAGTTCCTGAAGCAGTACCACGGCGGCTGGGCGCCCTCCTCCGACTGGAAGGTCGGCTCGAAGGTGCTGTGGCCGGTCGAGGACGGCGGCGAGCCGCAGGACCTCGGCCAGGTCGTCACCGAGGCGGAGCCCGGCAAGCGGCTCGCCTACACCTGGCACACCCTGCAGCGGATGCACCAGGAGATGTTCGGCATGAGCGACGCGGAGTTCGCCGAGGCGACCAAGGAGCGTTCGAAGGTCGCCTTCGACATCGAGCCGGCCGAGGTGCCGGAGCTGGGCATGAAGCTGACCATCACCCACGACGGCTTCACCTCGGCCGACTCCAAGATGCTCGAGGGTGTCAGCGGAGGCTGGATCATGATGATGTCGCAGCTGAAGACGGTCCTCGAGAAGGCCTGACCCGCTTCTCGGCAGGACGCTCGACGGTCATCATCTTCACCGAGGCCGACTACTGCACTCTCGCCCCCGGAGGCTCGGGGTCCGCCCCGTCATGAGACGCACTGAGAGCTGGGCTGCCCGACGTCCCCGTCGGTCCCCTCTACTCCACCGGGCAGACTCCGCCCGGCCCGCGGGAGCCCATGCGTACGCCGACAGCGCAGACTGGCCCCCGGATAGGGTGCGGCCGCATGGACGACCTACGTATACGGCCCATGACCGGCGACGACTGCGCGGCGGTGGCCGAGGCCCGGGTGCGTGGGTGGCAGCGCGCGTACGCCGGGCTCGTCCCGCAGGCGTACCTCGACGCGATGAGCGTCGAGCAGGACGCGGTCAGGCGCCGCGCCCACCTCGCCAGGGCCGGGCCCGGCGTCGTCAACCTGGTCGCGGAGCGGGACGGTGAGGTCGTCGGCTGGGCCTGCTACGGCCCGTACCGCGGGGACGGAGACGACTCCGGCGACGGCGAGCTGTACGCCCTCTACGTCCACCCCGGGCACTTCTCGACCGGGGCCGGCCGCGCCCTGATGGACGAGACGCTGACGCGCGCCACCGCTCACGGCCACCCCGCCCTGCTGCTGTGGGTCCTCACCGGAAACTCCCGCGCCCGCCGCTTCTACGAGAAGGCCGGCTTCGCCCCCGACGGGGCGGAGGAGTCCTTCGACGTCGACGGGGTCGCCGTCCCCGAGGTGCGCTACACGAGGCGGCTGAGCGCCTCGGCCGCCGCCTCCCCCAGCCGGGGGTGATCCCGCGCCTCGCTGAGGACCGCCTCCGCCCGCCGGTCGCCGAGCATGCCGAGGCCCTCCACGCACGCCAGGGCGACGCGCCAGTACGGCTCCTGCGGGGACAGCAGCCGCCGCAGGGTGGCGGTCAGCGCGGGTACGGACTCGGGCGCCCGCAGTTCGGTCAGCAGCCGCACCGGATGCAGCGCGTACGCCGTGCGCAGCGTGTTGGTGGCGAGGGCGGCGGCCGCCCGGGCGGTGCGCGGGTCGCCGAGCCGCGCCAGCGCGTACGCGGCGGAGGCGCAGCGCTCCGGTTCGCGGTGGTTGAGGAGCAGCACCAGCGTCTCGAAGGCCCGGCGGTCGCCGGCGCAGCCGAGCCGGAAGGCGGCCAGCTCCCTGGCCCACAGCGGCCGGCCGGTCGCGGTGAGCACCCCGGCGAGCACGTCGTGATCGCCCGTCGCGACCAGTTGCTCGTACACGGCCAGTTCGGCCGGTACGCTCGCTTCCCGCCTGATCCGGACCGTCAGCTCCCGCAGCTCCCCACCCATGGCGCCAGCGTACGGACCGCGGGCCGCGATGCGGCGCAGATCACGTTTCCCGGGGGGTGGCGCGCTCGTTACCCGCCGGTTAAGCTCATACGAGCGATTCGATGCGGCCAGACCCTCGGCCGTACGACCGCAAGCTCAACTCAGGGCGGCCTGGTGACGCAGCCGCCTTCGAGTGCCAGTCGGTTCGGTACCTCTTTGCGACGTGACTCCGGGACAGAGTCCGTCGGCACTCACCACGACACACAACGCCCGCATGCCGTGCGCCTGTTCGCGTTTTCTCGCGTTCCCGCGATGCGTGTGCCCCTCTCCTCCCAGTCGTCACTCATCACTGGAGTCCCGCGATGGACCGTCAGTCCACCCCGCCCAGTCCCGCAGCCCCCCTGAACACCATCGCCGTCGTCGGTCTCGGCACCATGGGCACCGGCATCGCCGAGGTCCTGGCCCGTGCCGGCCGTGAGGTCATCGGTATCGACGTCAGCGAGGCGGCCGACCGTCAGGCCGTCGCCGCCCTGGAGGCCTCGACCGCCCGTGCCGTGGAGCGTGAGCGGCTCACCGAGCAGGAACGCCGGGATCTGCTGTCCCGGTTCCGCACCTTCTCCGAGCTCCAGGCCGCGGCCGACGCCGATCTGGTGATCGAGGTCGTCCCCGAGTCCTACGAGATCAAGCACCAGGTCTTCGCGGGGCTGGACGCGGTCGTCAAGCCGACCGCCATTCTCGCCACCGGCACCAACGCGCTGTCGGTGACCCGGCTCGCCGCCGACTCGGCCCACCCCGAGCGTGTGCTGGGCCTGCACTTCTTCAACCCGGCCCCGGCGATGAAGCTGGTCGAGGTGGTCTCGTCCGTGCTGACCGCGCCGCAGGCCGTCGAGGCCGTCACCCAGCTCGCCCGTGACCTGGGCAAGGAGCCCGTCGCGGTCGGCGACCGGCCCGGCTTCGTCGCCGACGGCCTGCTGTTCGGCTACCTCAACCAGGCCGCCGCGATGTACGAGGCCAAGTACGCCTCCCGCGAGGACATCGACGCCGCGATGAAGCTGGGCTGCGGCCTGCCGATGGGTCCCCTGGCCCTGCTCGACCTGATCGGCGTCGACACCGCCCGTACCGTCCTGGAGGCGATGTACGCCGACTCCCGCGACCGGCTGCACGCACCTGCGCCGATCCTGGGGCAGCTCAGCGAGGCGGGCCTGACCGGCCGCAAGTCCGGCCGCGGGTTCTACACCTACGCGGAGCCGGGCAGCTCGACCGTGGTCCGGGACGCGCTCACGCCGCTGGAGAGCGCGGAGCTCGGGGCGGGCCGTACCGTCGCCTCGGTCGGCGTGGCCGGCTCCGGCACCATGGCCAGCGGCATCGCGGAGGTCTTCGCGAAGGCCGGTTACGGCGTGGTGCTCGCGGCCCGCAGCCCGGAGAAGGCGGAGACGGCGAAGGCCCGGATCGCCAAGTCGCTGGCCCGCTCGGTCGACAAGGGCCGGCTGACCGCCGAGGCCCGGGACGAGACGCTCGCCCGGATCACCGCGGCCGGTTCGCTGGACGCCTTCGCCGACGTCGATCTGGCCGTCGAGGCGGTGGCCGAGGACCTGGACGTCAAGCAGCAGCTCTTCGCGACGCTCGACAAGGTCTGCAAGCCCGGCGCGGTGCTGGCCACCACCACCTCCTCGCTGCCCGTCGTCGCCATCGCGCGCGCCACCTCGCGCCCGCAGGACGTCGTCGGTATGCACTTCTTCAACCCGGCCCCGGCCATGAAGCTGGTCGAGGTGGTGCGCACGGTCCTCACCCTGGACGACGTCCACGCCACGGTCCGCGAGGTCTGCGCGAAGATCCGCAAGCACCCGGTGGACTGCGGTGACCGGGCCGGCTTCATCGTGAACGCGCTGCTGTTCCCGTACCTGAACAACGCGATCAAGATGGTGCAGGAGCACTACGCGACGCTCGACGACATCGACGCCGCGATGAAGCTCGGCGGCGGTTACCCGATGGGTCCGTTCGAACTGCTCGACGTCGTGGGCCTGGACGTCTCCCTCGCGATCGAGAAGGTGCTGCACCGCGAGTTCCGCGACCCGGGCCTGGCGCCCGCGCCGCTGCTGGAGCACCTGGTCGCGGCGGGCTGCCTCGGCCGCAAGACGGGCCGCGGCTTCCGCGAGTATGCCCGGCGCTGAACCGCGGCCGGAGTGGGGCGGGCTGCTCGATCCCTACGGCAGCCCGCCCGCGCATCCGGCCCCGCATCCGCCCCCGCATCCGGCCCCACAGACGCGCTCTCCTGCACGAATGCAGTACGTTCAGCTCATGTCCCAGTCCGCCAAGTCCCCCCGTACCGCCTCCGCGTCCGACGCTCCGGAAAGTGCCGCCGGCAGTCGCGCAGCCGCACAGCGGCTCAAAATGCGCCGCGAACTGGCGACAGCCGCCATGGAGCTCTTCGCGACCAAGGGGTACGAGGCGACGACGGTCGACGAGATCGCGGCCGCGGCCGGGGTCGCCCGCCGGACCTTCTTCCGGCACTTCCGCTCCAAGGAAGAGGCGATCTTCCCCGACCACGACGACACCTTGATCAGGGCCGAGGCAGTGCTGGACGCGGCCCCGCCGCACGAGCACCCGCTCGACACGGTGTGCCGGGGCATCAAGGAGGTCATGCGGATGTACGCGGCGTCGCCCGCCGTCTCCGTGGAGCGCTACCGGCTGACCCGCGAGGTACCCACGCTGCGGGAGCGCGAGATCGCCTCGGTGGCCCGCTACGAGCGGCTGTTCACGCGCTATCTGCTGGGCCACTTCGACGAGCACGACCACCACGACGACAACGACGACCCGCTGCTCGCCGAGGTGGCCGCGTCCGCGGTCGTCACCGCGCACAACCATGTGCTGCGCCGCTGGCTGCGGGCGGGCGGTCAGGGCGATGTGGAGGCCCAGCTCGACCACGCCTTCGCGATCGTCCGGGACACCTTCGGTACGGGGATAGGAGCCGGCCGCACCGCCGGCGCCTCCCCACAGCCCGCCCCGGCGGCGGTGCGTACGGAGGGCGAGGTCCTGGTGGCGGTGGCGCGCACGGACGCCCCGCTGGACGAGGTCATGCGCACGATCGAGCGGGCCCTGAAGCAGAGCTGACTCAGCACAACCGACCGGACACCCTACGCAACGGCCGCCCCGACGGGGCGGCCGTTGTTGCTCATGTGTGGCGGACGGGTGACATCTGCGCGAAAATATTGGCACGCAGTGCCTTGTCACCTGACACGCGGTGCCATACGTTGAAGGGGTCCGGGCGGCCGGCGTGCAGAGATCACTCGTACGCCGGCTGTCCCCGCAAGCCGCACGGCCTGCGTGCCCGGACCGCCTGCGTCACCAGGCACCCTTCGCGCTACCGCGCTCACGCACCACCCGCCGAACCGATGGCACCCCCGACGTCCCCCCAAGCGTTCCCCGCAACGCGCTTCGCCGGAGGCAAACCGTGAAGGAAATCCTGGACGCCATTCAGGCGACCGACAGCACCGCCGCAGACTTTGCGGCCCTGTCCATCCCCGAGTCGTACCGCGCGGTGACCGTGCACAAGGACGAGGCCGACATGTTCGCCGGCGTCGACAGCCGCGACAAGGACCCGCGCAAGTCCATCCACGTCGAGGACGTGGCAGTCCCCGAGCTCGGCCCGGGCGAGGCCCTGGTGGCCGTCATGGCCAGCTCGGTCAACTACAACTCCGTCTGGACCTCGATCTTCGAGCCGGTGTCCACCTTCGGCTTCCTGGAGCGGTACGGAAAGCTCTCGCCGCTCACCAAGCGCCACGACCTGCCGTACCACGTCATCGGCTCCGACCTCGCGGGCGTCGTGCTGCGCACCGGCCCCGGCGTCAACGCCTGGCGCCCGGGCGACGAGGTCGTCGCGCACTGCCTCTCGGTCGAGCTGGAGTCCTCGGACGGCCACAACGACACGATGCTCGACCCCGAGCAGCGCATCTGGGGCTTCGAGACCAACTTCGGCGGCCTCGCCGAGATAGCCCTCGTCAAGTCCAACCAGCTGATGCCCAAGCCCCAGCACCTCAGCTGGGAGGAGGCGGCGGCCCCGGGCCTGGTCAACTCCACCGCCTACCGCCAGCTGGTCTCGCGTAACGGCGCCGGCATGAAGCAGGGCGACAACGTGCTGATCTGGGGCGCGAGCGGCGGACTCGGTTCGTACGCCACCCAGTTCGCACTGGCCGGCGGCGCCAACCCGATCTGTGTGGTGTCCAGCGACCAGAAGGCGGACATCTGCCGCGCGATGGGCGCCGAGGCGATCATCGACCGCAGCGCCGAGGGCTACAAGTTCTGGAAGGACGAGCACAACCAGGACCCCCGCGAGTGGAAGCGCTTCGGCAAGCAGATCCGTGAACTGACCGGCGGCGAGGACGTGGACATCGTCTTCGAGCACCCGGGCCGCGAGACCTTCGGCGCCTCGGTGTACGTCACCCGCAAGGGCGGCACCATCGTCACCTGCGCCTCCACCTCGGGCTACAACCACGAGTACGACAACCGCTACCTGTGGATGTCGCTCAAGCGCATCATCGGCTCGCACTTCGCCAACTACCGCGAGGCGTGGGAGGCCAACCGCCTGATCGCCAAGGGCAAGATCCACCCCACCCTCTCGAAGGTCTACTCGCTCGACGACACCAGCCAGGCCGCGTACGACGTGCACCGCAACCTGCACCAGGGCAAGGTCGGCGTGCTGGCGCTCGCACCCCGCGAGGGCATGGGCGTCCGCAACCAGGAGATGCGCGAGAAGCACATCGACGCCATCAACCGCTTCCGGAACGTCTGAGAGTCCACGATGACTGAGCGTCAGAAGGACCGTCAGAAGGACCGGCCCTGGCTCATGCGGACGTACGCCGGTCACTCGACCGCCGAGGCGTCCAACGAGCTCTACCGGCGCAACCTCGCCAAGGGTCAGACCGGACTGTCGGTCGCGTTCGACCTGCCGACGCAGACCGGCTACGACCCCGACCACATCCTCGCCCGCGGCGAGGTGGGCCGGGTCGGGGTCCCGGTCTCGCATCTGGGCGACATGCGGCGGCTGTTCCAGGACATCCCGCTGGAACAGATGAACACGTCCATGACGATCAACGCCACGGCGATGTGGCTGCTGGCGCTCTATCAGGTGGTGGCGGAGGAGCAGGGCGCCGACGCCACCAAGCTCCAGGGGACGACGCAGAACGACATCGTCAAGGAGTACCTGTCGCGCGGGACGCATGTCTTCCCGCCCGGCCCGTCGCTGCGGCTGACCACCGACATGATCACGTACACGGTGGCGCACATCCCCAAGTGGAACCCGATCAACATCTGCAGCTACCACCTGCAGGAGGCGGGCGCCACGCCGGTGCAGGAGATCGCGTACGCGATGTCCACGGCCATCGCCGTCCTGGACGCGGTCCGGGACAGCGGCCAGGTGCCGGCGGAGAAGTTCGGTGATGTCGTCGCCCGCATCTCCTTCTTCGTGAACGCGGGCGTCCGCTTCATCGAGGAGATGTGCAAGATGCGCGCCTTCGGCCGCATCTGGGACAAGGTCACCCGCGAGCGGTACGGCATCGAGAACGACAAGCAGCGCCGCTTCCGGTACGGCGTCCAGGTCAACTCCCTGGGCCTGACCGAGGCGCAGCCGGAGAACAACGTCCAGCGCATCGTGCTGGAGATGCTGGCCGTCACCCTCTCCAAGGACGCGCGCGCCCGCGCCGTCCAGCTGCCGGCCTGGAACGAGGCGCTGGGCCTGCCCCGGCCCTGGGACCAGCAGTGGTCACTGCGTATCCAGCAGGTCCTCGCGCACGAGTCGGACCTGCTGGAGTACGAGGACATCTTCGCGGGGTCGCACGTCATCGAGGCCAAGGTGTCCTCGCTGGTCGACGAATGCCTCGCCGAGATCGACCGGATCCAGGAGATGGGCGGCGCGATGGCGGCCGTCGAGTCCGGTTACCTCAAGTCGCAGCTGGTCTCCTCGCACGCCGAGCGGCGGGCGCGGATCGAGGCCGGCGACGAGAAGATCATCGGGGTCAATATCTACGAGACCACCGAGCCCAACCCCCTCACCGCCGATCTCGACACCGCGATCATGACGGTCGACCCGGCGAACGAGGCACGGGTCGTCGCCAAGCTGCACGAGTGGCGGGACAACCGCGACGAGGCCCGTGCCACCGAGGCGCTGGCCGCGCTGAAGAAGGCCGCCGCGGGCACCGCCAACATGATGGCCGCCACCGTCGAATGCGCCCGCGCGGGCGTCACGACCGGCGAGTGGTCCTGGGCGCTGCGGGACGTCTTCGGCGAGTTCCGCGCCCCCACGGGCGTCAGCAGCGCCCCGGTCGCGGTCACCGCCGAGGCGGGCACCCCGCTCGCCGTCGTACGGGAGAAGGTGTCCCGTACGGCGGACGAGCTGGGCGCCGGCCGGCTGCGCCTGCTGGTCGGCAAGCCCGGCCTGGACGGGCACTCCAACGGCGCCGAGCAGATCGCCGTACGGGCACGCGACGCGGGGTTCGAGGTGGTCTACCAGGGCATCAGGCTGACGCCCGAGCAGATAGTCAACGCGGCCCTCGCCGAGGACGTGCACTGCGTCGGGCTGTCGATCCTGTCCGGTTCGCACGCCGAGCTGGTGCCGGACGTACTGGCCCGGCTGCGCGAGGCGGGTGCCGCCGACATTCCGGTGATCGTGGGCGGGATCATCCCGAACGCCGACGCCCAGGAACTGCGTGCGGCCGGAGTGGCCGCAGTATTCACCCCGAAGGACTTCGGGATTACGGAGATCATCGGCCGTATCGTCGACGAGATCCGGAAAGCGAACAAGCTCGACCCTCTGGAGGTCCCCGCATGAGTACCCCCGTCAACCGTCTGCGTCCGCGCCGCTCCTGTCTGGCCGTACCGGGTTCCAACCCGCGCTTCCTGGAGAAGGCCCAGGGGCTGCCGGCCGACCAGGTCTTCCTGGACCTGGAGGACGCGTGTGCGCCGCTCGCCAAGGAAGGCGCCCGGCACACGATCGTCGACGCGCTGAACAACGGCGACTGGACGGGCAAGACGCGGGTCGTGCGCGTCAACGACTGGACGACGCACTGGACGTACCGCGACGTCATCACGGTCGTCGAGGGCGCCGGCCAGAACCTCGACTGCATCATGCTGCCGAAGGTCCAGGACGCCCAGCAGGTCGTCGCCCTCGACCTCCTGCTCACCCAGATCGAGAAGACGATGGGCTTCGAGGTCGGGAAGATCGGCATCGAGGCGCAGATCGAGAACGCCAAGGGTCTGGTGAACGTCGACGAGATCGCCGCCGCCTCGCCGCGCCTGGAGACCATCATCTTCGGCCCGGCCGACTTCATGGCCTCCATCAACATGAAGTCCCTGGTCGTGGGCATGCAGCCGCCCGGCTACCCGGCGGACGCGTACCACTACATCCTGATGCGCATCCTGATGGCGGCCCGCACGCACGACCTCCAGGCCATCGACGGCCCGTTCCTGCAGATCCGCGACGTGGACGCGTACCGCGAGGTCGCCGGCCGCGCCGCCGCCCTCGGCTTCGACGGCAAGTGGGTGCTGCACCCGGGTCAGGTCGACGCCGCCAACGAGGTCTTCTCGCCCTCGCAGGAGGACTACGACCACGCGGAGCTGATTCTCGACGCGTACGAGTGGTGCACCTCGGAGGCGGGTGGCAAGAAGGGCTCGGCGATGCTCGGCGACGAGATGATCGACGAGGCCAGCCGCAAGATGGCGCTCGTGATCGCGGGCAAGGGACGCGCGGCCGGCATGCAGCGCACCTCGAAGTTCGAAGCCCCGGAGGCGTAAGCGATGCAGTTCGGACGTACGTACGAAGAGTTCGAGGTCGGTGCCATCTACAAGCACTGGCCCGGGAAGACGGTCACCGAGTACGACGACCACCTCTTCTGCCTGCTCACCATGAACCACCACCCGCTGCACATGGACAGCAACTACGCCGAGAAGACCACCGACTTCGGCAAGAACGTCGTCGTCGGCAACTACATCTACTCGCTGCTGCTGGGCATGTCGGTTCCGGACGTCTCCGGCAAGGCCATCGCCAACCTGGAGATCGAGTCGCTGAGGCACGTGGCGCCCACCTTCCACGGCGACACCCTCTACGGCGAGACGACCGTGCTCGACAAGACCCCGTCGAAGTCGAAGAACGACCGCGGGATCGTCTACGTCGAGACCAAGGGCTACAAGCAGGACGGCACCCTCGTCTGCGTGTTCCGGCGCAAGGTGATGGTCCCGACCGAGACGTACATCAAGGAGCGCGGCGGCGAGCAGCCCGGCCGCCCGGAGCTGCTGGACACTCCGAAGAAGAACCAGGAGAAGTAGCCATGAGCCGACTCGCCCAGACCCATGGTCTGACTGACATCCAGCAGGAAATCCTGGCCACGGTCCGGGACTTCGTCGACAAGGAGATCATCCCGGTCGCGACCGAGCTGGAGCACCGCGACGAGTACCCGACGCAGATCGTCGAAGGCCTCAAGGAACTCGGCCTGTTCGGGCTGATGATCCCGGAGGAGTACGGCGGCCTGGGCGAGTCGCTGCTCACCTACGCGCTGTGCGTCGAGGAGATAGCGCGGGGCTGGATGTCCGTCTCGGGCATCATCAACACGCACTTCATCGTCGCGTACATGCTCAAGCAGCACGGCACGCAGGAGCAGAAGGACACCTTCCTGCCGCGGATGGCGCTGGGCGAGGTGCGCGGCGCGTTCTCGATGTCCGAGCCGGCCCTGGGCTCCGACGTGTCGGCGATCACGTCCAAGGGCGTGCGGGACGGCGACGAGTACGTCCTGAACGGCCAGAAGATGTGGCTGACGAACGGCGGCACGTCGAATCTGGTGGCCGTGCTGTGCCGGAGTGACGAAGGACACCCCGAGGGCACCGCGCCGCACAAGTCGATGACGACCTTCCTCGTCGAGAAGGAGCCGGGCTTCGGTGAGGTCCGTCCGGGCCTGACCATCCCGGGGAAGATCGACAAGATGGGTTACAAGGGTGTCGACACCACGGAACTCATCATGGACGGACTGCGCATTCCGGCCAATCGTGTACTCGGCGGCACCACGGGCCGAGGCTTTTACCAAATGATGGACGGTGTCGAGGTCGGCCGGGTGAATGTGGCGGCGCGTGGCTGCGGCGTCGCACAGCGTGCCTTCGAGCTGGGAGTTTCCTACGCCCAGCAGCGTCAGACCTTCGGAAAGCAGATCGCCCAGCATCAGGCGATCCAGTTCAAGTTGGCCGAGATGGCTACCAAGGTCGAGGCCGCCCATGCGATGATGGTGAACGCAGCGCGCAAAAAGGACTCCGGAGAACGAAACGACCTCGAAGCAGGGATGGCGAAGTACCTCGCCTCCGAGTACTGCAAGGAGGTCGTCGAGGACGCGTTCCGTATCCATGGCGGGTACGGGTTCTCGAAGGAGTACGAGATCGAGCGTCTCTACCGGGAGGCTCCGATGCTGCTCATCGGCGAAGGTACCGCCGAGATCCAGAAAATGATCATTGGGCGGCGGTTGCTCGAGGAGTACCGGTTCCAGGGCTGAAAGACCTCTTTGTGGGGATTTTACCGCGAAGAAGATCACACCCTGTTATCGACTTCAGGCCGCCGACTCGGCTTCTGGCTTGCCCAGTTGTTGCACTCAACCGATAGCATCGCCGGAAAGCCGCCGTCCCCCGTTGCCTGCGCGGCATCATCCGCTACGAAGGTCATCCATGCCCCACAGCCAAACCTCTGCACCACGCGGCCGCGTCCGCCTCGCGCGCGGAGCATCGCCGTGGCTTCTGCCGACCGTCGCCACCGCGGCGCTCAGCCTCGCCCGGGCTCGCAAGTCCGGGCGATGGGCTGCCGTCGCCGTGCCCACCACCGCTCTGGCGGCGGGCATGCTCTGGTTCTTCCGCGACCCCGAGCGTGAGATCACCCAGGGCCGGGTCATCTCGCCAGCCGACGGTGTGGTGCAGAGCATCATGCCGTGGAAGGACGGGCGCACCCGCGTCGCGATCTTCATGAGCCCGCTGAATGTGCACGTCAACCGCGCGCCCCTCGCGGGCACTGTGACGTCGGTCGAGCACATCCCCGGCGGGTTCGTCCCCGCGTTCAACAAGGAGAGCGAGAACAACGAGCGCGTTGTCTGGCACTTCGACACCGAGCTCGGCGACATCGAGATGGTGCAGATCGCGGGTGCGGTCGCCCGGCGCATCGTCCCGTACATCCCGCAGGGCACCAAGGTGGAGCAGGGCGAGCGGATCGGTCTGATCCGCTTCGGCTCGCGCGTCGACATCTACCTGCCGGAAGGTGTCGATGTCGCGGTCGAGGTCGGCCAGACCACCACCGCGGGGGTGACTCGAATTGACCGTGACTGATCCGGAGACTCAGGCCGGCTGGGTGCCGGAGGCCGACGAGGACGCGGACGAAGCCGAGGACATGCCGCTGTCACTGCGGCTGTCGATAGCGGACACGCTCACGCTCGGTAACGCCACCTGCGGATTCATGGCGGTGTACTTCACCACCACCGGGATCCTCATCCCGCACCTCACGGGCAGCGAGGAGACCGGCATGGCGCGGCACAGCGCCGCGACCGCCGTGATCCTGATGCTGCTCGCGGCGATCTTCGACCTGTGCGACGGGCTGGTCGCGCGCAAGCTGCGCAGCTCGCCGATGGGCGCGGAGCTGGACAACCTCTCCGACCTGATCAGCTTCGGCCTCGCCCCGGCGTACTTCGTGCTCGTGTACGGCATGGTCGCGGACGACGCGCACCAGCGGGTGTCGGCACTGGCGGCGATCGTGGTGCTGCTGGCGGTGGTGCTGCGGCTTGCGAGATTCTCGTGCGTGACGCTGAAGGACGGCATGTTCCAGGGCATGCCGAGCCCCTTCGGCGCCTTGACGGTCGTCTCGATCGTCCTGCTCGAGCTCCCCTTCATCCCGACGCTGCTCGCGATCATCGGCGTGGCGTGGCTGATGGTGAGCCGGGTCGAGTACCCCAAGCCGCGGGGCATCCTCGCGGTGGCGATGCTCAGCTGGATCGTCGGTGCGATGGGTCTGCTGGCGGCGTGGGCGTTCGACGCGCCGGGCGGCCAGTTCCTGCTCCAGACCGGCTGTGTGCTGCAGGTGGTCATGGGCGCGGTGATCCCGCTCTTCGCGACGACGCGCAGGGTGAACACGTTCCGCCACAACCGCCGCGAGGCGCGGGCAGCGGAGCTGCCGTAGTCCGGTACGAAACGGTGAGGCCCCGAGTGCGCTGCACTCGGGGCCTCACCGTTTTTCAGGACCCGCCCCGGCGACCGGGGCGAAAGGGGCCCGGGTGGGTCAGGACAGGAAGTCCCTGGCGATGTTTTCCGCCAGCTGTTCCAGCAGGGGGCCCGCCTCCGCGATGCAGCGGGCGGTGTCCGGCTCGATCTCCGTGAGGGCGTACGCACGGCGGATGCCCGCCCTGCCCAGCGCCTCCGGAGCCAGCGCGAGCCGGCCGCAGACCGCGACGACCTCCTTGCCCTCGGCACGCGCGGCCGCGGCGACGCCCGCCGGCGCCTTGCCGTGCAGGGTCTGCTCGTCGAGCGAGCCCTCGCCCGTGATGACGAGCGTGGCCCGGGCCAGCGCGGGGGCGAAGCCCAGTACGTCGAGCATCACCTCGATACCGGGCCGGAAGCTCGCGCCCAGCGCGACGAGCGCGCCGTAGCCGATGCCGCCCGCGGCGCCCGCGCCCGGCGAGAGCGCGTACTCGGCGGCCGCCGGGCCGACCGACTTCTCCAGGACCTGCGCGAAATGCGCCAGCGCCGCGTCGAGCGTGGCGACGTCCTCCGGGGAGGCACCCTTCTGCGGTCCGTAGACCGCGGGCGCCCCCTTGGGACCGGTGAGCGGATTGTCGACATCGCTCGCCAGCACGAGGTCCACCTCGGCGAACCGCGGGTCGATGCCGGACAGATCGGCCGTGGCCAGCTCGCGCAGCGGCCCGCCCCCGGGGCCGACCGGCTCGCCGTCCGCGTCGAGGAACCGCGCGCCGAGCGCCGCCAGCATGCCCGCGCCGCCGTCGGTCGTGGCGCTGCCGCCGACGCCGAAGACGATCTGGCGGGCGCCCGCGTCGAGCGCGGCGCGGAGCAGTTCGCCCGAGCCGTACGTCGTGGCGGTGAGCGGCGCGAAGACGCCCTCGGGGAGGTGCTGGAGGCCGGACGCCTCCGCCATCTCCACCACCGCCGTGCCGTCGCGGAGGGCGAACGCCGCGGTCCGCTCCTCGCCGAGCGGGCCGGTGACCCGTACCTCCCGGCGTTCGAACCCGGCCGCCACCGCCGCGGCGACCGTGCCGTCTCCGCCGTCCGCGACGGGCAGGGTCTCCACCTGCACGCCGGGGGCGGCCTTGCGCAGCCCGGCCGTCACCCGCTCGGCGACCTGTACGGCCGTGAGCGAGCCCTTGAATTTGTCCGCGGCGATGAGCACGCGCGCGGCCTCAGTTACTGCTCCGTCCGTCACCTTGTTAATCCCTTGCTATCGAACGTGCAGTCGCGCCGCCCCGACCCTATCGGCAGGAGGGGGTGCCTGCCCACTGCGCGATACCGGCGTCTCAGTCCGCGGCGCCCGCGCGCGAGTCGTACATCTGGTGCACCGCGCGGCTGCCTTCACCCGCCGGCACGCTGATGTGCTCGAGTACGTCCTCGAGCAGATCGACGTCCCCGGTGCTCACCAGCGGCCCGAACGTGGTGTCCGCGGCCACGGCCGGCGACCCGGCCGCCGCTCCCGCCACCACAAGCGCGGCCAGCACGGCCGTACGGCGTTTCATCGCCCGGCCCTCCCCTCTGAACCTCTGATCATCAATCATCCGAAACAAGTAGAAATCTCCCATGCGGAGCCGCGCGAAGCGGGTAGACCCGGGGCATGACTCCTCAAGGCACGCGGATGGCCGACCGGATCCACGGCGGCTGGCTCGGCCGGATCGCCGGCAACATGCTCGGGAAGCCGGTGGAGCTCGGTGACTACTGGACGCGCGACCGTATCGACCGCTATCTGCGGCGCGCCGACGCGCTCCCGCTCACCGACTATCTGCCGGAGCTCGATCCCCCGGCCCCGCCCGGGGAGTTCGACTTCCGGCCCGAGTGGCGGGACTGCGTACGAGGCCGGATCCGCGGCAGCTGCCGCGACGACGACGTGGACTACGCGATCCTCGGCCTGCACCTGCTGGAGACACACGGGTTCGCGTTCACCACCGAACAGGTCGGCGAACTGTGGCTGCTGCGTCTGCCGTACCTCCAGACGTTCACGGCGGAGCGGGCCACGTACCGCAATCTCGCCAACGGGCTGAAGCCGCCGCTGACGGCCACCCTCGACAACCCGTACCAGGAGTGGATCGGCGCACTCATCCGCGCCGACATCTTCGGCTGGACCTCTCCCGGCGACCCGCACCGGGCCGCCTCCCTCGCCCGCCGCGACGCCGTGCTCTCGCACACAGGCAACGGCGTGTACGGGGCGATGTGGGCGGCGGCGATGATCGCCGCCGCCTTCACCGCGCCCGGCCCGCGCGCCGCCGTCGAGGCCGGGCTCGCCCGTATCCCGGCAAGCAGCCGGCTCGCCCGCACCGTCCGGCGCACCGTCGCCCTGCACGCGGCGGGGCTGAGCTGGGACCGTACGCTCACCGAGCTGGAGGCCGAGACGAGCGGCCTCGGCTGGATCCACGCGGTGCCGAACGCCGCCGTCATCACCGCCGGACTGCTGTACGGCGAGGGCGACTTCACCCGCACCATCGCCCTCACAGTCCGGGGCGGGCTGGACACCGACTCCAACGGGGCGACGGCCGGCTCGGTGGCCGGGGTGCTGTGCGGCGCGGCGGCGATCCCGCCGCAGTGGACCGAGCCGCTGGAGGACCGGGTGCGCAGCGCGGTGTTCGGCTTCGACGGCTCGGGCATCGCCGAACTGGCCGACCGCACCGCCCGGCTGGCCGCCGCCACCGGATCCCTGTCCGGCCGATCATGCTGGGCTCCCGCCTGATCGCCCGGACAGAACCTAGTCTGTCGGGGTGACCCTGGACTACGCCACGTACATCGTCGGCCTCCCCCGCGTCCTGGCCGGGGCCGCCGCCCTCTTCCGGGACGCCGAGGGGCGTGTCCTGCTCGTCGAGCCGAACTACCGCGAGGGCTGGGTGCTGCCCGGCGGCACGATCGAGTCCGACCTGGGCGAGACGCCCCGCCAGGGCGCGCGCAGGGAGACGGTCGAGGAGATCGGGCTGGACGTGGACCTGGGCCCGCTGCTGGCCGTCGACTGGGTGGCGGGACCCGAGCGGCCGCCGATCGTCGCGTACGTGTACGACGGCGGGGTGCTGGACGAGCGGCAGCTCGCAGCCATCCGGCTCCAGGAGGAGGAGCTGATCTCCTGGCGGCTGGTGGCCGTCGACGAGCTGGACGCGTACCTCAAGGGGACGCTGGCGGGGCGGGTCCGGGCGGCGTACGCCGCACTGGCGGCGGGCACCGGCGCGGTGGAACTGGAGGACGGCCGGCCGGCGCGCTGATCCTCCCGCGCCCGGCGGCGCCCAAAACGGCTCGCCGGGCGCGGACGCGGCTGCGTACGCTCACCGCATGAGCGAGCACGCGACCACGTCCCGCAAGCCCCTCGTCGCCCTCCTCAGCGGTGCCGGGATCTCCACGGACTCCGGCATTCCGGACTACCGCGGCCCGGACGGTCTGTGGCGGCGCGACCCGGCGGCCGAGCGGCTGGTCACGTACGACTTCTACATGGCCGACCCCGAGATCCGCCGCCGCTCCTGGCAGATGCGCCGCAACAGCCCGACGCTGCGGGCCCAGCCGAATGCCGCGCACCACGCCGTCGTGGAGCTGGAGCGCTCCGGCACGCCGGTGCGGGTGCTCACCCAGAACGTCGACGGGTTGCACCAGCTGGCCGGCCTGCCGGCCCGTAAGGTGCTCGAACTGCACGGCACGGCACGGGCGGTGACCTGCACGCGCTGCAAGGTGCGCTCCTCGATGGAGGACGCGCTCGCCCGGGTCGCGGCGGGTGAGGACGACCCGCCCTGCCTGGAGTGCGGCGGCATCCTCAAGTCGGCGACTGTCATGTTCGGTGAACGGCTCGACCCGGTGGTGCTGGGCGAGGCGATGTCGATCGCGAAGGCGTGCGAGGTGTTCATCGCGGTCGGTACCAGCCTCCAGGTGCAGCCGGCCGCCTCGCTGGCCGGCATCGCGGCCGAGCACGGGGCGCGCCTGGTGGTGGTGAACGCCGAGCCCACGCCGTACGACGACGCGGCGGACGAGGTGGTACGCGAACGGATCGGCACCGCGCTGCCCGCCCTGTTGAAGCGGCTGTCGGCCGGGCACATCTAGACACGTCCGGACTCGTTCAGAACAGGACGGTGCCGGTCGTGTCCTCGCCCCGTTCGAACGCCAGCAGCCGCTGCTTGCGGTCGAGTCCGCCGCCGTAGCCGGTGAGGCCGCCCGACGCCCCGATGACCCGGTGGCAGGGGACGATGATCCCGATCGGGTTCTTGCCGTTGGCCAGACCCACCGCCCGGGACGCGCCGGGCTTGCCGAGGCGTGCGGCGATCTCGCCGTACGACCAGGTCTCGCCGTACGGGATCTGCCGCAGCTGGTCCCAGACGCTGCGTTGGAAGGCCGTGCCGGCCAGTTCCATCGGCAGGTCGAACTCCTTGAGGCCGCCCGCGAAATAGGCCTCCAGCTGGCGGATCACCTCGGTGAACGGGCTCTGGCCGGGCACGCCGAAGGACTCCTCCGGCGGCCGGTGGCGCTGACCGGCCATGTAGAGGCCGCAGAGCGTGCCGTCGGCCGCGACGAGGGTGAGGGGACCGTACGGGCTGTCGGTGACGGTGTACTGCCTGGTGGATGTGAACATGGCGGACTCCTCAGGCCGGCAGGTGGTTGATGGGGTGGCTGTCCGTGGCCCAGAGGTACTGGACGGCGTACGCCCGCCAGGGGCGCCACCGGGCCGCGCGGGCGGTGAGCGCGGCGGGGGTGGAGGGCAGGCCCAGTTCCCGGGCGGCGCGCCGCATGCCGAGGTCGGTGGGCAGGAAGGCGTCCGGGTCGCCGAGCGCGCGCATCGCGATCACCTCGACGGTCCAGGGACCGAATCCGGGGAGCGCGGCGAGCCCGTCGCGGGCCTGCTCCCAGTCGCTGTCGGAGCCGAGCTTCAGTGATCCGTCGGCGAGCGCGCCGACCAGGGTGGTCAGGGTGGTGCGGCGGCTGCGCGGCAGGGCGAGCGCCTCCGGGTCGAGGGCGGCCAGGGCCTCCGGCGACGGGAAGAGATGGGTCAGCCCGCCGGCCGGGTCCTCGACCGGCCGTCCGTGGGCGGTGACCAGCCGGGCCGCGTGGGTACGCGCGGCGGCCGTGGAGACCTGCTGGCCGAGCACCGCCCGTACCGCGAACTCCGCGGCGTCGACGGTACGCGGCACCCGGCGGCCGGGCGCCTTGTCCACGAGCGGGGCGAGCAGCGGGTCGGTGCGCAGCTGGTCGTCGACGGCGACCGGGTCGGCGTCGAGGTCGAGCAGCCGGCGGCAGCGATTGATGGCGAGGGTGAGATCACGCAGATCGGTGAGCGCCAGCTGACAGGCGATGTGGTCGGGCCGCGGGGCGAGGGCGACGACGCCGGTTCCGTACGGCAGGCGCAGCGTGCGCCGGTACGCGCCGTCGCGCCACTCCTCCACGCCCGGCACGGCGGTGGCGGCCAGGTGCCCGAAGAGGTTGTCGGGGTTGAGCGGGGCGCGGAACGGCAGCCGCAGGGAGAGCACGCCCGGGGTCCGGGCGGGGGCCTGCGGCGCGGCCCGGCCGCCGGCCGAGCGGGTGCGCAGTTCGCCGGGGGTGAGTGCGAAGACCTCGCGGACCGTGTCGTTGAAAGTACGGATCGAGGAGAATCCAGCCGCGAAGGCGATGTCCGCCATGGGCAGGGTGGTGGTCTCGATGAGGAGACGGGCGGTCTGGGCCCGCTGGGCGCGAGCCAGCGCGAGAGGCCCGGCGCCCAGTTCGGCACGCAGCTGCCGCTCGATCTGCCGGGTGGAGTAGCCGAGCCGGGCGGCGAGCCCGGGGACGCCGTCGCGATCGACGACGCCGTCGTGGATGAGCCGCATCGCGCGGGCTACGGCGTCGGCGCGGGCGTTCCACTCCGGGGAGCCGGGGCTGGTGTCGGGGCGGCAGCGTTTGCAGGCGCGGAAGCCGGCCTGCTGGCACGCGGCCGCACTCGGCAGGAAGGTCATGTTCTCGACCTTGGGCGGCACGGCCGGACAGCTCGGACGGCAGTAGATCCGGGTGGTCAGGACGGCGGTGAAGAACCAGCCGTCGAAGCGGGCGTCCTTCGACCGCACGGCGCGTACGCAACGCTCGGTATCGGTGTGCATGCTTCAAGGATCGGGCACGTCCGGTGCCTGGGCTGGCGGATTTCCGACATCAACCCCGCCCTGCCAGGACCGCCGCGAGCCCCGGTGCGGACTAGGTGTTCTGTCCTGGGAGGTTGTGGACGGGTGAGCCAGGTCTCGGCTGAGGGATCTTGAACAGGTGAGGGCCTT